>JAPPNM010000174.1 GCA_028873825.1 Gemmatimonadota bacterium
AGGTGAAGTGCGTCTACATCGACCCGCCCTACAACACGGGCAACGAGGGCTGGGCGTACAACGACAGGGTGAACTCGCCCCTCATGCGAGACTGGTTCCGCCGGGTGGTGGACCGCGACGACCTGACCCGGCACGACAAGTGGTGCTGCATGATGCTGCCGCGCCTCAAGCTCCTGCGCGAACTGCTCCGGGAGGACGGGGCGATCTTCGTGTCCATCGACGACAACGAGGTGCACCATCTGCGGTCTCTGATGGACGAGGTATTCGGCGAGGAGAACTTCCTGGCGACCGCCATATGGCAGAAGGTCTTCTCCCCGAAGAACACCGCGAAGTACTTCTCGGAAGATCACGACTACGTGATGGCGTACGCGCGCCGAATCGAGGCATGGCGCCCCAACCTGATCGAGCGAGGCGAGCGGGCGGTCCAGCGATACAAGAATCCTGATGATGACCCCCGGGGGCCGTGGTCCTCCAGCGACCTAACGGCCCGGAATTTCTACAGCCAGGGCACCTATGAGGTCACCAGCCCTTCCGGCAAGGAATTCAAGCCTTCGGTCGGTAACTACTTTCGCGTGTCCCCCGAGAGGTTCGCCGAGTTGGATGCGGATGGGCGAGTCTGGTGGGGGAAGAGTGGCAACAACATGCCCCGCCTGAAGCGGTTTCTCTCGGAGGTGAAGAAGGGAGTCGTCCCCCAGACCCTTTGGCTTCACACCGATGTCGGCAACACGCAGGAGGCGAAGAAGGAACTGGTCTCGACGCTCCAATTCGAGCGATCCGAAGACGTATTCAACACCGTGAAGCCGTCTCGCCTCGTCCGCCGCATCCTCCAGATCGCAACCGACCCCGACTCCATCGTCCTCGATTCCTTCGCGGGCTCCGGCACCACGGCCCACGCCGTCCTCGCGCAGAACCGGGAAGACGGCGGCAACCGGCGCTTCATCCTCGTGGAGTGCGAGGACTACGCGGACAACATCACCGCCGAGCGCGTCCGGCGCGTCATCAAGGGGGTTCCGAGCGCCAAGGACGACGCCCTCAAGACCGGCTTGGGCGGCACCTTCAGCTACTTCGAGCTTGGCCGTCCCATGCAGCAGGAGTCGCTCCTTGACGGCTCCCACCTGCCTACCTGGGAGAAGCTCGCGGGATACATCTTCTTCACCGCGACCGGGCAGGAGTTCGACCCAGCCGAGACCAACCCGGAGACCGGGTTCGTCGGGCGCACCGCGTCCCACGATGTCTTCCTTTTCTACCAGCCGGATGTCGAGACGCTCAAGAGTCTCGCGCTCTCGCTGGCCGAGGCCCGCGCCCTGCCGGAAGGGGGATCGCGAAGGAGGCTCGTCTTCGCGCCCACCAAGTACCTAGATCGCGATTTCCTTCACCAGTACCGGATCGATTTCCAGCAGTTGCCCTTCCAGATCTACGAAGCGATCGACAGGCTGGAACGATGATCCTGAAGGAATACCAGAAGCGTACGGTCGCGACGGTCCGCGGCTTCGTCTCGGAGTTGGCGAAGTGGCGGGCCGAGGACGAAGAGGCCCGGAAACACAACCCCAACTGGGGTTCGGACTGGGTGGAACGGGCATGGGGCAGGACGGTATCCGGGCGGTCGTACCACGCCCGCCGGAACGGGCTCGGCGAGCACCTTCCGGCCTTCTGCCTCAAGATTCCGACCGGGGGCGGCAAGACGCTGCTTGCGACGAGGGTGATCGATCTCGTGAACGCCCACTTCCGGCAGAGTCGGCGCGGGCTGGTGCTTTGGATCGTGCCCACGACGCAGATCTACAACCAGACGCTCAAGGCCCTCAAGGACCGCGACCACCCCTACCGCCAGCAACTCGACCTGTCGTCGGGCCAGCGCACGCGCATCTTCGAGAAGACCACGGCGTTCGGCCCGCGCGATGTCGCCGAGAACCTCTGCGTTCTTCTGCTCATGCTCCCATCGGCCAACCGGAAGACGAAGGACACCCTCCGGATGTTCCGCGACAGCGGAGGCTTCGACCGGTTCTTTCCCCCGGACGACGATCCGACCGCGCACGCCAAGATGCTGGAGGAATACCCCAATCTCGACACCTTCGAGCAAACGGCGGGGTTCTGGGGCCGCTACATCAAGACATCGCTCGGAAACACGGTGCGGCTGCTGCGGCCGCTCATCATCCTCGACGAGGGACACAAGGCGTACAGCGCCAACGCCAAGGCGACGCTCGAAGGATTCAATCCCTGCATGATCGTCGAGCTTTCGGCCACCCCGGCCAAGGGCGCGAACGTGCTCGTCGAGATCCTGGGCCGGGAACTCAACGCCGAGGAGATGATCAAGCTCGACCTCCACATTCTGAACAAGGCGGGCGGCGACTGGCGCGGCACGCTGTTGGAGTCGGTCGAACACCGCGAAGCTCTTGAGGCCCAGGCACGGCTTCACGAAGCCGAGTCCGGTACCTACATCCGGCCCATCTGCGTGATCCAGGTGGAACGAACCGGCAAGCAGCAGAGGAAGCCGGGATACGTTCACACCGACGACGTGCGCGAGTACCTGCTCCAACACCCGGGAATCGCGCCGGAGCACATCGCGATCAAGACCAGCTCGAAGGACGAACTGAAGGAGGTGGACGACGTTGGCGGACTGCTGTCCCGCGACTGTCCGATCCGCTTCATCATCACCAAGCAGGCGCTTCAAGAGGGCTGGGACTGCCCGTTCGCCTACATCCTCACGATCCTCACCAACCCGATGTCGAGGACCGGGATCACCCAGCTTGTCGGTCGGATCCTGCGTCAGCCCTACGCGAGTAAAACGGGGGTCGCGCTGCTGGACGAGAGCTACGTGTTCTGCTTCAGCCGACGCGGGAACGAGTTGCTGAAGGAGGTCAGAAGGGGATTCGGGCTGGAGGGGTTGCAGGGCCTTGAGGGTCGAGTGGTCCCCGACGATGGTCCTTTCCGCCCGCCGGAGAAGCTCACAACGCGGCAACGGGCGCGGTATCGGACAGCGGCGCGGGATCTCGTCTTGCCCGCCTTCATGATCCGGGACCTGGACGGGTGGCGTCTGGTGCACTACGAGGCGGATATCCTCTCGCGGGTGCGATGGGACGACATCGACCTGTCGGCCTTGGATGATCTGACGTTGGGCGAGAGGGGCGACGGAGACACCGTACTGGTGACCAACGTCGCCGGCGACGCGTCTGTTTCGGAGCGCGAGGTCGGGGGCTCCGGCGATCCGGGAACTACGGAAACCCCGGGAGATGCAGACTCGGCCAACGGCAGCGATCCGGTGGACTACTTCTTCGCGGCCAGCCATCTGTTGGACCTGGTTCCCAACCCATGGCAGGGACGTGATCTGGCCCGGCGCACCTTCGAAGCCCTCCTCGAACGCTATCCGGCGGAGCGCGTGGCAGCCAATCACGTGTTCGTGCTCGAGGAGTTGCGGCGACGGATCGAGAGAGAACGCGACCGCCTGTCGCGAGAGGTCTTCCGCGGCCTGTTGGAGTCGGGGAGGATGCGTTTTCTGGTCGTCGCGGAGGAATTCACTCGCCTGCCCGAGAAGATCGAGGTTCCGAAGGCGAAACGGGCGAATCGAGAGGACGGGAGCCCCTACCAGCGCAACCTCTTCGACATCACCACGGAAGACGATCTCAACCAATTCGAGAACAAGGTGGCGACGTACCTGGACCAGCAGGCGCGGCTCTTCTTCTGGTACCGCAACCGCTCCCGCAAGGACTACTACGTGCAGGGGTGGAAGCCGCGGCGGATTTACGCCGACTTCATCGTGACGCTGCGGGATGACCAGCCCGGCGGGGGCGACGGATTCCGGCGAGTCTTCGTGGTCGAAACCAAGGGAGTCCACCTGAAGGAATCGGAGGACACCGAGTACAAGCGATCCGTCTTTGACATCTGCGGCGAGCACGCCCGCAAGACCGATTGGGCCGAGTTCGTCCCCGCGATGCGAAGCAAGGTGGTGCGCTTCGAGGTCGTGGACGAGGACGAGTGGCAGGCGCGGCTGAACGGGATGCTGTTCGGCGGAGTAGCGTGAGAAGTCTGGCCGACCGAGAGTGATGCCACCGCGGTATGCGAAGCTGACTGGTCTTACCCCGCGACGCCCGAACGCCGGTGGCGATCCGCGAATGCTGGCCGGAGACGGGCGCTCCGAAACCCCCGCTCCGAGCGAACAGGCTGCTGACGGTCCGCCAAGGAGGGAGGCCGACCACCGGGGCGCCCGGCGTTCCCATTCTCGGCGCTTCTCCAACTTGGTAGTAGGGCGCTGGTCGAGCCGACGAGTTCCATGAGAGACCGGTTCACGCGCCGGAGCCGCACAACCCGGGGTTCAATCCCGAAGCACATGCGGCACGAGGTCTACCGGCGGGACGACCGCGTGTGCGTCTACTGTGGGGCGAAGTGTCGAGCGGGGGAACTGACCATCGATCACCTGATTCCCCTGGCTCTGGGCGGACTCGATGAGATGACGAATTGGGCGACCTGTTGTCGCGCCTGTAACGAGCGAAAGGCAGCTCAACCACTTGAGGAGTTTCTTGAGTCACTGGCGATGCCCATCGAGGAGTTGCCGGTATACGGCGATCCGGTGATCGACAATCCCGCAATCCCAATGCAGCTTAGGTTGCTCCGCAGGCGGGTCTTCGACCGCATCCGGCGAGGTGAACTCGCCGTCTCGGGGAAGGGTGCCCAGAAGAAGATCGAGAAGACGTATCGACGAGACCTCTGGGAGACTGCCGACGGCAAGCGACTCGAAGCCGAGTTCCCAAGCCTGCCGGGCCAGGTTCGAGCCGTGATTCCGGAGATACGGTCAATCGCCAAGTCCGAGCGGGAATTCCTGTTGCTCGTCGAACTAGCGAAGTCGGCCCAGACTCGGAGCTTGATAGGATCGGTGCTCACGGGGGACGTTGATGTCGAGGCGCGGGTTCGCTCCATGCGTGAGCGGGAGCGGCAGCAAGCCATGAGGAAGCGGCTCGCTCAGGCGCTAAGAAGGTTTGAGCGGGCCGTCAAATCCAACCTTCCAGAATAGGTGCGACGAATGGTTCTCGGGAAAGGTAGGGTGTAGGGGGTGGAACAAGTCCCAACAACCGCTTCCTCGGCGTTTGCGGCTGTGGGTTTGCTCAAGAGGGTCGATTGGTCGAAAGCAAGCCTCTGGGTGCGATACGGGAGGTTCTCAGGCCTTCGCGTGCGGGTCGGGAAGCGACGCGTGCCCGCCACATACGAGAAGGGGTTCATGGGTGCCGAAGTCGAGGTATCCGTAACCAATGCAAGTAGGCGTCCCATCGTCGTCAGGGACGTGCGTCTGATGTTATCGGGCGGCTACGGTGCCCCGGTGGAGTCCTCCGTGCTTGGCGAACAGAGTGACCCCTCCCTTCCGGCAACTCTCGATCCGGGAGCCCAGCGGCACTGGTACGTCCGCGGCGAGAAGCTGTCTCAGTTGCTTACCTTCCTCTTCCACCCACCGAAGAAGGCCACAGGGTATGAGGCCCCCTCGGTGGCCATGTATGCCAGATGCTTGACGAGTGCCGGGCGTATTGGCATGAGCCCCACCTTCGAGTTCCCCACCGATGTGAACGCCCATTGGCCGTGACCGGGCATTCTCCGGGGATGGGGTGGAGTCGTGCGCGCGTCGCCCCGGCTGCTCGTCCTCGGCGGGGCCGACGCGAATCCCCCTGTGCTCGGGCTCTACGACTTGCTCCAAGGTACCGGCTCGACTTGCCCTACCCACGTCGCCGTCGTCCGGTTGAAGTAGCTTCCGCGGTATTCCAGCAAGCGGAGCAGTGCCAGCCCCTGATACCAGAGTGACAACTGCAATGCGCCGGGGGTTGCCGCCTTGCCGTCCGGCGCGAACACGATCCTGCGTCTCTCCTCTTTCGCGTGAACGAAACCATTCCTGAGTTCCACCAGCGCTTGGCAAGAGTCCCAGTTGTTGTTCCAGGCGAACCTGCTCAGCGCTTCGTACCTCTGCGGGATGTCCGGCTGAAGCTTCAGCGCCTCCAGCAGCTTTCGCAGCTTCTCGGCTCCAGCGAGGCCGTCGTATCGCCTTGCTGGCATCGACCGATTGCGATCCACGACGATGAGCGCGCCGAGGACATCCAGCGCGGCCATGCCGAGCACGAGCGACCCCTCCAGGCCGCTCGAATTCGTGTTGCAGTGGCGATACCAATGCAGCGCCACGCCCAAGGGCTCGCGAAGTTTCGGGTCCTTTTGGATTCCGCAGAATGGGTCGAACAGCTCCGCCAAGATCCCTCCGGCATGCAGCCCTTCGCCAATCCAAGAAAGGTGTGATCGCCGCCACGGGTCGACGATCGGAGACTGGAACCGCCGCCACACGATCTCGTCGTTTTTCCCACGCCCCCACTGAATCGGCAGGGCGCATGCCGCGCCGTGCGCGAACGACAGGAATACCCGCAGTGATTCAAGGATCTCCCTTACTTCCTCCACGGAGAAGGCCGAGCCATCGGTTCTCGTCAGCTGTCCGACATGCGTGAAGGCGTATCCACCAGTCGCCTTCAACTTCTGGTAGCGATCCCCGGATTCCGGCACGACAACGATGCGGATCTGCCAGCCGTCGTGGTTCAAGCCGACCGTCTGGATCGTCCCGTAGCCGCTGCTCACTGCCGTTGGGTCTCCGGGGACTGCGGCCGGTCCCGGCGTGATGAAGTCGGACCAGTTGACGATCTGGAACCCGACCGAGAGAAGGCGTCGATTACCGCCCCATTCCATCTCAGCGACGGAGGCGCGGATCAAGCCCGGGGCAGCCGTTGAGTACGCGAGAACGTTCTTCGTCGCGGAGCCCGGCAGTTCCACGGTCAAGGAATCAAGATCGAGTCCAACTGGTTCGTCGGTCTCAATGTCGAAGACGATGCCCGGTGACGGCAGCCATCGCAGGTGCGCCGAGCCGCTCGCCTCGATACTACGATCGCCCGTCCGGACGCGGAACCTGCCCTCGTGTAGCAGGACGGGTTCGTTCACGTCGCGCTGCGGATACTGCTGGAACATGATCCGTAACCAGTCGGGGTTTGCTGGGGAGTCGGATTGGACCCGGTAACTTGCGTGACTTCGATGCCGGGCGACAGCCAGGAACGCCTCACGCCATGAGACTTCCGGTCCTCCTCGCCAGCCGTGGAGGCCGAATCCGTTGGAGATCGGCAACGTCCCGCCGGTCCCCGGCCAGATGGTAGAACGGGGTGGTGGTGCCGGGTCTCCGAAAAGAGGGACGGTTAGCCAAGCTCGAAGACGCCGCTGCACCGCAGGGAGTCCGTCGGCGTGCGGGTTGAAGGACTGCTCCGCCCGAAACGGCAGGGAGGGGCAAGGGCGCAACCTGTCGGGGGTAGCGGGCTCCAGCCCACAAGATGTCGTAGGGGGGGGCTTGAACACTTCTCCGCAATCCGGTAGACTTCAAGCCCTTTTCCGAACCTCGCAACGGAGGAGCAATCCGTAATGAGTAACAGTCACCACGTAGTGCCGAATCCGGATGGCGGGTGGGATGTGAAGCGCTCGGGGGCGTCGCGAGCCAGCCGTCACTGCGACACGAAGGCGGAAGCTGTTGACGTTGGCCGGGAGATCAGCCGCAACCAGCGCACCGAGTTCGTCATCCACCGGCAGGATGGAACCATTCAGCGGAAGGACAGCCACGGCAACGATCCGAGGCATGTCCCTGGCTGAAGCCCCTCAAGGTCCTTCATCTGCGCTACGCCACGTAACTCATGTCTCGACTGGGCCAAGGGGACCTGCATTTCCGCAACTACCGGGTGGGGACGGTCTGGGTGAGCCGAGTGGCGGCTGATGTCGCGTTTCAGCCGCGCCTCGCGCTGTCGGCGGGGTGTCAGGTGCAGGACCTATCCGCGACGGAGGAGTTCCCCGAGGGTGTGGCCGGGTTTACCATCGCGGCCCTCGGCGGGCAGCTGCGCTGGCGGTCACAGACCGGCCCCGTGGTCGGCGACCTGTCCATCCCGAAGGGCCTCCAGTACCTCCGTTCGACAAACCACCCGCACGAACACGCGTTCACGATCTGCTGCGATGTTCCTCACCGTGTCCTGAGTCGTCTAGAGGCCGAACGGGGCGGGGTATCCCCCGTCTTTTGGATGGATCTGGCAGGCTCGTGGGCTTTGGATGGGAGCATCCAGCCCATCTACCAAGACCCTTGGCGGTTCGAAGTACCTACGGACATGTGGCTCACGTTCCTTGCGGCATCTGGCTACGAGGACTTCGACGTGGTCGAGATACGCCGCGTTCTGCGGGAGGGCGGAGACTTGCTGCGGGCCGTCGAGTACCTCCACGCCGCCCGCAAACTCGTTTCGAGCGACCCATCCAAGGCCGTCGGGATCTGCCGTTTGCTGGTCGAGGCTGTAGAAAGGACACTTGAGGATCACGGATACGGAAAGATCGCTGACCACCTGACATCCTGTACCGACGAGCGACGCGGCAAGCAGTACGGGCGTATCCTGTCGTGCGTCAAGCAAGTCGCCGCCTTGAACCACCACGATTTCGGCCAGAGTAGCATCTTCAGCCGTCCTGAGGCGCTGGCTCTTGTCCGCGTGTGCGAAGCGTTGCTTCTCATGGTGGGTGACTTGACGCCAGCGACGCGAGCAGGTGCAGGCGAGGGTGATCGGGCTAAGGTGCCCGGTCCGCTGGCTGCCGGTGGGGTAGGCCGATGACGACATACTGGACAGATCAAGAGTATGGGGCTCGGCCCCGAACGATTGATGTGGTGGACGAGCGCGTGTGGAACGGCCTCCGGAGTCTCATTACCACCGGCCTCGACGACGGGTCTTTCGGTTATCGCTTTCCGGCAGAATGCCCTGACGGGGGTGCGGCTTTCGGCTGCAACTGGCAAGCCTTCGGTCACATGCTCCAGGCGGAGGTGCGAGACATCGACTGGCCCCTGCCGGAGCAACTGCTGCCGCCCACCGACGTCATCCTGGACTTGCTGGTGTTCTGCGCGAGCGCGGTGGGGCAACCGATCAAGGAGAGCTATCATCCATACTTCCGACACGATCATCTCAGTTGGAACCGGGAAGCAGGCTTGGAGCGGTTTCTGAGCGACGTTAATCGGATCTTCGCTCGAAACGGCGTCGCTTACGAACTCACGCCCGATGGGGCGCGAAGGCTCTTGCCGGAGCCGCTGGCGGAAGCGCTCCGATCAATGGTCTTCAAGACCGGCGACGACGAGACCGACCGGTTGCTTGAGACTGCCCGCCACCGAATCGCGTCACCTAAGGAAGATGATCGCCGGGACGCTCTTGAGAAGCTCTGGGATGCGTTCGAGCGGATTAAGACGCTGGAGCCCGGTTCAGACAAACGACGGCAGGCGGACGCGCTGCTTGATCGGGCCGCAGTCCCAGGGACGGGATTCCGGAAGATGCTGGGTGACGAAGCTCTGGCGTTGACTAGAATCGGGAACACCTTTCGTATCCGGCACTCCGAGGTGGACCAAGAACGACTGAGTTCGCTGGAGCATGTGGACTACCTCTTTTTGCGCATGTTCGCGTTCGTGCGGATGGTCCTAAAGGCTACCGGACGGGGTGGCTGAACGGATTGACACACCCCTGTGGCCCCCTCCAAATGTCCTCCATTTGACCCGATTTTCTGGCTTTTTCAGTCCGGCGGACCCTGACACGCCCCAACGGCAAGAAGCGCAGATCGTGCAGTCCCAGTTAGACTTATGAGATTTCTTGCCGTGATTTCGCGTCCCGTGTAAGGGATTTGGGAGCAGGAGGTCGCCGGTTCGAATCCGGCCGCCCCGACTCGGGCTTACGCGATTCGGGGGGGCGATGCTCGCCAACTATGTCCGCTAATGGGAGGCGGAGCCAGCCCCCCGGTACCTCGCGCAGTTCAGGAGGGGCTTCGATGACGAAGGCGGGATCGAGCAGTTCGGCGAGTCGTGACATTCGCCCATCCCATTCCCTCAGGCAACGTCGTGCTGCTTGATCCAGTCGCGTAGGGCGCTGTCGATCCGCGTCTGCCAGCCCCGGCCTCCAGCGCGAAAATGGTCGATGACCTCCCGGGACAACCTGATGGTGGTCGATACTTTCGGCCGCGCCTTTGGTGGACGGCCCCGGCGTACAGGGGCCTTGGCAAACTTCTCGGGCCAGCCGTCCTTCGAGAGATCGGGGGCGGCGTCGGGGTCAAAACCTCGGGCCGTAGAGCCGTCGTTCTCGTTCATTGGCCCTCCTGATGCTGATGATCCTGTGTGCGTCGTCGCGGGGTGTCCAGACGAGGACTACCATCGCTTCGTCCAGAAAGCCGATGGTGATGCAGCGAACCTCGCCGTAGTCCTGTCGGTCGTCCTCGACGGTCAGCGTAGCGTCGGCGAAGACCTCCTCCGCGCGGGCCATGTCCAGCCCTCGGGCCTTGACCGTCTGCCCGCGCTTCGCCTCGTCGAATTCGATCCGCATGATAATGTTACTACAGAAAATGGGCTGTCAAGCACAGCACGCGCTCACTGAGGACCTCATTGACGGAGGAACCCGGCGTCCGGTGGACGGCAAGGATGGACATAACCCCAGTGGCGTAGTGAACCCGCCAGCGCAGGACCGTCCTTCTTCCGGTGGGTCATGTAGGACGCACACAGGCTGGGCGCCCGAGGTGGGCGTGACGTTCTTGTTCCCCTAGCGCGGAAGGAGGCGGCCCGTCACCAGGCGGCCGACAGCCGCAGATGGCCGCCGTCGAACGGCTCCCGCCCGAAGTGGTCCAAGTCCCAGCGGACCCCGGCCGTCACCTCGAAACCCGACCGGAACCGGTGGCCCCCTTCCGTGATCAGTCGCTGATCCTGCGAGGTGAGCCAAGTCGCACGGGAGCCCGCATCGCGGTCCAGAAGGGCGTAGGCAAGGCGGACCGTCCATCCCGCCTCCGGGTACCGGACGAGGGCCGCCCGGGCGAAGACCTCACGATCACGGTGCTCGCGGCGAGCGCCCCCTCCCGGCGAGCGCCATTCGGGTCGCAGCACCCGCGCCAGCTCCGTCTCGACCGCCCACGGCGGGTTCAGGCGGGTCCGTGCGCGGGCGCCCATGGTCACCGTCTGCTCGCGCAGGGTGAAGCCGAGCCCGCTCGCGGGCGGCCGCCGCTCGGTGTCGGCCCTCGCCCAGGTGCCGTACAGCGCTAACGTCACGCGCTCGAGCGGTGTGACCTGGAGGAGCGCTCCCAGGAACGCGACCTGTTCGAGCTGGGTGAACGGAGCCAGACCGGTTGCCGGAAAAGTCACCCGCACCTCGCCTCTTCGGCTCGATCCCGCGTGCAGCTCCGCTCGCCAGCGCGACGCCGCGACCCTCAGGGTCGTGCGAGCGGCGAGGGGAGCCCCCGCGTAGTCGTAGTGGGCGTCCACGTCGTCCGCCTTCACTCCCAGGCCCTGGAAGATCGTTTCGTTGAAGGCGTCGAGCGCTGCGAGGCGCACCTCCAGCGTCCAGCTCCGGTCTTCCCCGTCTCTCCAGGAGCGTGCCAGCGCGACCTCCACGTCTGCGGACG
>JAPPNM010000181.1 GCA_028873825.1 Gemmatimonadota bacterium
TTCGTCGCGCCTTGCCAGCCCGGCGCCTCGCCGCTCTCGGTGCTCGGGCGGCTTCATCCACGGACTGCTAGAGCCCGTGGACAAAATCCCCCCGGCATTCGAGCGCCTCGCCGCTCGGGCCGTCTTGTCCGCGGACTTCCAGCGGGCCGCCGGCGACTCATGACCCCCGGACGGCGCAGAGGGTGGCCGCTCGCCCTGGCCAAGGGCGCGGTCGTGCTGGCGAGCGCGCTCGTAGCTCTGGGCGCCGGGGCCGCCGTAGTGATCAGCCACACGACCGCGGGACGGGATTTCGCGCTGGAATGGGCGCTGGAACGGCTGCGCCCGTCGCTCGTCGGGACGCTACGGATCGGCTCGGTCGGACCGAGCGGCCTCCTCGCCGGCGCCACCCTCCGCGACGTCGAGCTCGGCGACGGCAGGGGCCGCGCCGTCCTGGTCGCCGATTCGATCCGCGCCCGCTATTCGATCGCCGAGCTCTTCGGCGGACCGCCGGCGATCGCCGACCTGCGCATCTGGTCCCCCGTCGTTCACCTCGAGCCCGAACCCGGGGAGCCGGTCACCCTCTCCGGGCTCCTGGCCGGGACGGAGACGGGGGAGGATCCGGGGGAGCGCGCCGCGGATCCCCCGGCGTACGAGACCGGTTCTCCCCTCTTCCGCATACGTGGCGCCAGGATCCACGGCGGCACCGTGATCATGCGCGACGCGAGCGGGGCCGAGGAACGCGTGGAGGGCATCGAGGCGGATTTCGCACGGGTCGATATCGGCCCGAGCCGCGAAGTCGGTCTGGCCGCCGAGATGGACGAAGCGGCGCTGTCGTACCCGGTGGGGGCGGGCGCACGGCTGGAACTGTCCGGCCTGCGGGGCGAGGTCGAGGTGGGCGCGGACGGAATCGTGGTGCGGGCGGAGCGCTTCCGCCTGCCCGGGTCCGAAGGAAGCGGGCGGATGGCGGTGGACTTGAGCGACGAACCGCGGAGCGTGGTCTTCGACCTCGACCTGAGCCGGCTCTCGCTGCCGGACGCCAGTTGGCTCGACGAACGGCTCGACCGCGGCGTCGCCCGGGGCGGGGTGCGCGTCGCCATCGAGGGGGACGACGTACACGTCGACGTGCGGGGGGCGGAGGTGGACGCGAATCCGGGGAGCTTCACCCTCTCCGGCGGCGTGTCCTTCACCGACCGCGTGCGCTTTCGCGGCCTCCGCGTGGGTCCGCGGATGTTGGCCACGGCGGAGATCGGGCGATGGCTGGCGGATACGCCGCCCTTCGCCGGAGCCGTGTCGGGCGACATTAGCTTCGACGGCGAGCCGGGACGTCTCCGGGTTTCGGGCGACCTGGCGCTGTTCGACGGCACCGGCCTGAAGACGCGGGCCCGCGTGACGGGAGGAGGGACGATGCTGGGGGTTCGTTCCTTCGAGGGCATGGAGGTCGAGATCGGAGAGCTCGACTACGCGCTGCTCGAGTTCTTCGCTCCGGGCGTCGCGTGGGGGGGGCGGGGCGACCTCGTCCTCCGGGCCGACGGAGATCTGGCCACCGGCATGACCGTGCGGATCGCGGCGAATCACTCCTTTGGCGCCGGACCCGGCAACTCGATAACAGTGGCGGGAACCGTTTACGGCGACACCGCTGTTTCGGTGGTGGAGGTCGACGCCGCCCTGAATCCGCTGTCGTTGTCGACGATCCGCCGGCGTTGGCCCGGCTTTCCCCTCGAGGGCCCGGTCAGCGGTTCGGTGTCGGTGAACGGCTCCCTCGAACAGCTCGGTTTCGCGGCGGAGCTGGAGACGCCCGCGGGTCCGCTTTCGGCGGAGGGCCGAATCAACGGGCGCGACCTTGCGGCCGGATACCGGGTCACCGTTTCGGCCCGCGACTTCCGCCTCTCGGAGCTCTTCGGCGGCCTGCCGGACTCCACGGTCGTGTCGGGGCGCGCGCACCTGAGCGGAAGCGGCCTCGACCGCGAGTCCCTGCGCGGCGCCCTCGCCTTGAGCGCCGGGGTCTCCGGCGTGGGCCGGCTCCGCGTGGACACTGCGGCGCTGGTCGCATGGTTCGAAGACGACGGGCTCGTGCATCTCGGGGCCCTTTACGCCCAAGCGGGAGGGGTCGTCGTGGAAGGGCACGGCGGAACTCTCGGCTTGGCCTCCGGCGCGACCGGGAGCGGGGTCGGCCTCTCGATGTCGTCGCGGTCGATCCGGCCGCTCCGCCCCGTCTTCATGCGCGGCGACCCGGTGGCGTGGGACGAGCTGTCGCTCATCGAGCGGGAGCGCCTGGAGTTCGCCGGGGCCGATCCCAGCACCTTCCCGACGCTGCGGGAGACTCGCTTCGACGGCACGGTCGGCGGCAGGATCCGGCTGGAGGGCGGCCTCGGCGACCTGCGGGCGGAGGCGTCCGTCACCCTAGGCGACCTCGAGTACGGCCCGAGCGGGGCCCGCGCGGTTACCGCCGACCTCGCGGCCGCCGGCCTCAGCCTAGTGCGCGCGGACGCGGAGGCCGCCTCCCCGGCGCCCGTGCTGGAATGGGAGATCAACGGCGATTCGGTGGTCGTCGAGGGCCGGGAGTTTCATTCCGGACGCATCGGCGGCCGCTTCCAGCCGGGCGCGGGCGGTGCGTTGCATGCACTCGTCGAACGGTCGGAGAGCGAGCACTACGAAGCGCAGGCGGAGCTCCGTCTGGGGAGCGACGGCGGCCGTCTCAACCTGGACCGGCTCACCTTCGTCTTTCCCGACCGGCGCTGGAACCTGCAGGGACCGGCCAGCTTCGAATGGAACGCGGAGTCCGTGGTCGTCAACGACTTCGGCCTGATACGGCCCGGCTCGGCCGGGTTGCGTCTGTTCGCGGACGGGCGCATCGCCCGTCTGGACGGCGACTCCGACTTCGAGCTGCGCGCGACGGGCCTCGACCTCGGCGTGGCCGGGAGGGTCCTGCAGCTCGCCGAGGCGCCGGTCGGGGTCATGTCGGCCGACCTGTCGGCGAGAGGGACGGCCGGGGACCCCGAGTGGACAGGATCGGTGCGAATCGGAGACGCGGGCTACGGGAGCTTCCGCTTCGACAGCGTCACGGCCGACGCGCGGTACGGCGCCGGCGAGCTCACCGGGCTTCTGGAATCCTGGACCCGGGGACGCAGGTCCCTGCGCCTGGAGGGGACCGCCCCGCTCGATCTGCGTCTCGCGGCGGTGGAGGACCGCGTCCGCGACGACTCCGTGCAGCTCGAGGTCGTCGCCGACAGCTTTCCCGCCGCCACGGTGCTCACCGTGCTGACCGGCCTCGAGGAGGTGACCGGCACGATCACCGGACAGGTGGCGATATCCGGACTCGCGTCGGGCCTCGAGCCCGACGGGATCCTGCGCCTGGAGAACGCGGCGGGCCGTGCTGACGCGCTAGGGGTGCGCGTCTCTTCGGTCAACGTGGACATGAGGCTGAGCCCGGACGGCACGCTGGCCGTGGCGGGCGCCGGCCGGTCGGGCGACGGAGACGTCCGCGTGAGCGGGACCGTGGGCGCGAGCGGGCCCGGCGACGACTTCGATCTCGACCTCGCATTCTGGCCCCGGAGATTCCTGGTGGTGGACCGTCCGGACATGGTCGTGGCGGTGTCCGGCGACTCGATCGTGCTGGCGGGGTCGTTCCACTTCCCCCGGGTCGAGGGACGGCTGGAGGTGAACGACGGCACGGTCTTCCTCGACGAGTTCCAGCGCTCCGCCGAGAGGATCGACTTCTACGACCCGGCTCTGTTCAGCGCGGCGACGAGGATCGGGCCGGACGAGCGCGAGGAGAGCGAGACGGCGTTGAGGGCCCGCAACCCGTTCCTGCAGAACCTGGGCGTCTTCATAGACATGCGCCTGGGCCGCGGCAACTGGCTGAGGTCGCGCGAAATGAACGTCGAGACCGCCGGGGATCTGTCCGTCACCTTCGACCGCCAGAAGAAGGAGCTGATCGTCCAGGGAGACATCGACGTGGTGAGGGGAACCTACAGTCTCGGTCCGCGAACGTTCCGGATGACCGACGGGTCCTTTCGGTTCGTGGGAACTCCCGGCTTCAATCCCGGCCTCTCGGTCACCGCCGAGAACCGGATGCGCACGCGCGAGGGGGAGCCGCTGGTGATCACGGCCGACATTTCCGGCACCCTCCTGTCCCCCCACCTCTCGCTCACCAGCGACGCGGAGCAAGCGATGTCCGAGGCCGACCTGGTAAGCTACGTGCTCTTCGGCCGCCCCACTTCGGCGCTGATCGGAGAGGGCGGGGCGGGTTCGGTCGGAGCGGGGAGAGACCTGCTCGTGGGTCAGCTGGTGAACCAGATCGGCTACCTGCTGGCCCAGGAGCTGGACATCGACCACCTGTCGGTGTCCCAGGCCGACCGGAGCCAGGCCAACGCGGCCTTCGGGGCGTCGTCGCTGCAGGTGGAGCTGGGGTGGTACGTTCTGGAGAGCGTATTCCTCACCGGCGTCTACCAGCGCGGCTTCTGCGCCGATCCCACGCTGCCGGTGGGCAACGGCGGCGTGCGAGTCGAGGTGGAGATGCCGAAGGACGTGACTCTGGAGGGCTTCCTGGAGGGCCGGTGCACGCGCCGGCGGTACCGCGGAGTGGGCGACCTGGCGCTGGAGCTGGCGCGCATCTGGGGGCTCCAGATCTTCCGCGAGTGGGGGTACTGACCCCTTTGCGTCCCGACGCCCTCGTCATTCGCGGAGCCCGCGAGCACAACCTGAGGAACATCTCCCTGGAGATCCCCAGGGAGCGGCTGGTGGTCGTGACCGGGCTCTCCGGCTCGGGCAAGTCGTCGCTGGCCTTCGACACGATCTACGCCGAGGGCCAGCGGCGCTACATCGAGTCGCTCTCGGCGTACGCGCGGCAGTTCCTGGGGATGATGGAGAAGCCCGACGTGGACGCCATCGAGGGGCTCTCGCCGGCGATCTCGATCGAGCAGAAGTCGGTGTCGCGGAACCCGCGCTCGACCGTGGGCACCGTGACCGAGATCTACGACTACCTGCGGCTGCTGTACGCCCGCGCCGGAACCCCCTTCTGCCCGCGTTGCGATCTCCCCATCCGGCGCCAGCCCGCCTCGCGGATCGTGAGGCAGCTGCTCGAGATGAAGGAAGGGACCCGCATCCGGGTGCTGGCGCCCCTGGTGCGCGGCCGCAAGGGGGAATTCCGGGACGTCTTCGAGCGCGCCCGCAGGGAGGGATTCGTGCGCGCGCTGGTCGACGGCAAGGTCTACGACCTGCGCACGGTCCCCCGCCTGAACCGCTACGAGAACCACGACATCGGGATCGTCGTGGACCGTCTGGCGGTGCGCGAGGAGGACCGGGTGCGGCTCACGGACTCGGTGGAGACCGCGTTGCGGGCCGCCGACGGGGTGGTCCAGATCCTGGAGCGGCGGGACGGCCGCGACGTCTCCCACCTGTTCAGCGAGCACTACGCCTGCGCGGACTGCGGAGCCAGCTTCCCCGAACTCGAGCCCAGGGTCTTCTCCTTCAACTCGCCCCACGGCGCCTGCGCGGAGTGCGGCGGACTGGGATCCACCAAGGAGGTGGAGGGCGCGCTTCTGGTGGGGAGCCCTTCGCTCTCGATTCTGGAGGGGGCGATTCTCCCCTGGGGGGAGCCCGGCGGCCACCTTCGCGGATCGGTGATTCCGGGTCTGGCCCGGGCATACGAGTTCGACCCGCGCGCGGCGTGGCGCGACCTGCCGGCGGAGGCGCGCGAGGGAGTCCTGCACGGCTCGGGCCGCATGAAGATCCGCTTCCCCTACAACGCCGGGAAGATGCGCGGGCACTACGAGGACTACTGGGAGGGAGTGGTTGCCAATGTCGAACGGCGCTACCGGGAGACCGGCTCCGAACACGTGCGCTCGCAGCTCGACCGGTACATGTCGAGCCGGGCCTGCGCGGAGTGCGGGGGCTCGCGGCTGGGACCGTTCGGGCGGGCCGTGCGCCTGGGAGGCGTCCCGATCAGCAGCGTGGTGAAGCGTCCCGTCGGCGAGATCCTGGCCTTCCTCCGTTCGTTGGCGGTGACCGGGGAGCCTCTTCCCGAAGGCGTCGAAGCCGCTCCTGGGGAGCCGCTTGCCGGCGAGGTCGCCGGACCGATCCTGCGCGAGGTGCGGGAGCGGCTCGGCTTCCTGCGCAACGTGGGGCTGGAATACCTGACGCTGAGCCGTTCGGCGGCGACGCTCTCGGGCGGCGAGTCGCAGCGGATCCGCCTGGCCACCCAGATCGGGAGCCGCCTGGTGGGCGTGCTGTACATCCTCGACGAGCCGTCGATAGGACTGCACCAGCGCGACAACCGCCGCCTGCTCCGCACGCTCGAGGACCTGCGCGACCTGGGGAATTCGGTTCTGGTCGTCGAGCACGACGAGGACACCATCCGCGCGGCGGACTTCGTGGTGGACCTGGGGCCGGGGGCGGGGCGGGCGGGGGGCGAGGTGGTGGTGGCTGGGTCCCTGGAGGACGTAGTGGCCGCGCCCGAGTCGATCACCGGGGCCTATCTGCGGCGCGAGAAGCGGATTCCCGTGCCCTCGCGTCGCCGAAATCCCGATTCGGGGCGCTGGCTCACCGTGCGGGGCGCCTCGCAGCACAACCTCAAGCACATCGACGTGGCTTTCCCGCTGGGCTGCTTCATCGCCGTGACCGGAGTGAGCGGCTCGGGCAAGTCGACGCTCGTCAACGGCACCCTCTACCGGGCGCTGTCGCGCCACTTCCACCGCAGCCGCTCCGTCGCCAGCGCCCACGACCGCATCGACGGGCTCTCCGGGCTGGACAAGGTCATCGAGGTCGACCAGTCGCCGATCGGCCGGACCCCCCGCTCCAACCCCGCCACGTACACCGGCCTCTTCACTCCCGTTCGCCAGCTCTTCGCCGGTGTTCCGGAAGCCCGGGTTCGAGGCTACCGGGCCGGGCGCTTCTCCTTCAACGTCAAGGGCGGCCGCTGCGAATCGTGCAAGGGCGACGGCTTGGTCAAGATCGAGATGCACTTTCTCCCCGATGTGTACGTGTCGTGCGACGTCTGCCGCGGGCGGCGGTACAACCGCGAGACGCTCGACATCTACTACAAGGGGAAGAACATCGCCGACGTGCTGCAGATGACCGTGCAGGAGGCGCTGGGGTTCTTCGACGCGGTGCCTCAGATTCGGAGGCGCCTCCGAACGCTCGCCGACGTGGGGTTGGGCTACGTCCGCCTGGGCCAGAGCGCGACCACGTTGTCGGGCGGCGAGGCCCAGCGCGTGAAGCTCTCGTCCGAGCTCTCGAAGAAGGCTACCGGCCGCACGATCTACATCCTCGACGAGCCCACCACGGGGCTGCACTTCGAGGACGTGCGGATTCTGCTGCGCGTGCTGCACAGCTTGGTGGAGCGCGGCAACACCGTCGTGGTCATCGAGCACAACCTGCATGTTGTCAAGACGGCGGACTGGGTGATCGACCTGGGGCCGGAAGGGGGGGACGCGGGGGGGCGGGTGGTGGCGGTCGGTCCGCCCGAGGAGGTGGCGCGGGAGCCGGCGTCGCATACGGGGAGGTACCTGGGGCCGCTGCTGGCCACATGACCAGGGCAGTGGACTAGCCTAGCGCAGTCGCACCGCCTCCGCGATCCCCCTCGTCGTTACCGCTTCGAGCCCGCGCGTTTCGCCCAGCACCGCCGGCAGCGCCCGGTCCCAGTCGCGCAGAATCGCCCGGATCCGCCCGGCCGACGGGTCGGTCACAACCGTGATCGCCCGGCGGTCGTCCGAGTCCACCGTCACCTGCCCCTCCGGCCCCGTCAGGGTGATCCGGTCGAGCGTATCCTCCCAGTCGTCCTCGATGGGGATGGCGAAGAGGAAGTACCTGTTGCCGTACACGTCCTCGCCGGGCGCGAACGACAGCGAGAACTCGATGCCGCCGTCGTCGGCGATCCCCTCCAGACTGTAGGGCCCGGCCTCGTCCGGAAGCGTCGCCGTCGTGTACATCGAATGCACCGGCTCGATCCGCAACTCGCCGTTCACCGCCCCTCCCCACAGCACGAGCATCTGCCCCCCGGGGCCCGCGCCGGCCATTCGCCTCCGCTCCTCCCCGCCCTCCTTCTCCTCCCGCACATCGATCACCTTCTCGAAGTGGTAGTCGCTCAGCCAGGACGTTTGCCCTCCGCGGTAGCAGTACCCCATGACGTCGGGGATGCGCCGCGGGGACAGGAGGTGACCGTCGTCGGAATCGTACCCCCACACCCCGATCTTCCCCGTCGGATAGGGAAAGTCGGGGTCGATGCCGCTCGGGCCGCCGCACGGTGCGTGGCGGAGATCGAGGTTGTGCCCCACTTCGTGGGCCAGCTCCGCGTCTTCGGGCTTGCCCATGCTCACCCACCCGTTGAGCCGCGCGACGCCGCGCACATACCCGTTCTTGCTGAGGGCCGCTCCGTACCAGTACCCCGTGGCCTCCTCGTCTCTGCGCACCCGCTCGAGCTCCAGGACCAGACTCCACTGACCTCTACCTTCGGTGAGGTCGAGCGAGGTGACGTAGGTCTCCCGGGCCGTGGCGCTGAACTCCGAGAACGGGAACGAGTTCCTGAACTGGCTCACCTGCGGGCTGTCGTCGTCGATGTCGTCGGTCCAGTCGAAGACCGCCGAGTCGGGATCCTCGGCCTCGAGCACCGGGACCACGGTCAGCTCCATCGCCGGGACCTCGATCACGTCGAGCGAGGCCGAACCGGTCTCGGGGAAGCGCGTCCGGCTGCCGGCGGCGCGCGGTACGATCCCGGCGCTGTCGGCCGTTACGACCAGCTCGGTGCCCTCTACGATGTGCCTGGCGGGGATGACCGCGTTGTAGGACCCGAGAAGGCTGCCTTCGTCCGCAAGGGTGGGCAGGCGGTCGAGCCGGCTCGGCATCACCGCGCGGTAGACCTCCCTGCCGTCGCGTGTGAAGGTCGCGAAGACCTCGGGCTCGAAGAAGGCGTTGTCCTTGTCGCCGACGAGGAAGACGCGCAGCAGCGCATCCCGGTCCGAGAGGAGCTGGAGGTCGCCCTTCGGCCTCTGGATGGCCTGCGTGAGGTAGACGACCGGCAGCGACAGCTTGACCGAGTCCGCCCTCTGGCAAGTTGAGCCGTCGGCGATGTCGAGTCCTCCCAGCCATTCCTGGAAGGTCGTCGACGGAGAGGCGCACAGGCCGGTCCCGGCGTACTGCAACGCCCTGAGTCTCTCCATGTCGATCATGCGGAAGGGAAACGGGCCTTGCATGTCCTCGTTGCCGCCGAGCCTGATCGTGTCCAGCGCGTCCATGGTGACGACCGGGTCGGGAAACCCCGCACTCAGCAGGTTGTCGGAGAAGTCGAACGTCTCGAGAACCCTCAGGTTGGCGATTTCGGGGGGGATCGGTCCGTCCAGCCCGTTGTCGGGGAGATCGAGCCGCACCACCAGCGAGTCTCCCGCAGTCACACCGTACCAGTCGCCGACCGGAGAGTCGCTGTCCCAGCCGCTGTTGTCGGACCAGGAGTCCCCGCCCGTGCCGGCGTACAGCTCGGACAGCGCGAACCGTTCGACCAGGGTGGTGGGGCATATCAGGCCGTAGGCCCTCGGGACGTGGCGCAGCCACTCCTGGAAGATCTCGTCCAGTTGCGGGCACACGTCCGTGCCGCCGATGTCGAGATAAGTGAGTCCGAGGTTCATGAAGCTCCTGGGCAGAAGCCCCTCGAGCGCGGGATTGCCCTGCACGCGCAGCTCGCTCAGGTTGCCAAGCTCGCCGATTTCGGGAGGGAGCGTTCCGGACAGGTTGTTGTTGTGGAGCGCCAACCTGACCAGCGACGCCATCTGGCCCAACTGGGGCGGGATGCGGCCGCCGAGGCGGTTGTTCTGGACACCGAAGTCCTCGACGGCGGACAGTTTCCCCAGCTCGGCCGGCAGGGAACCGGTCAGCTGGTTCTCGCTGAGCCAGAAATCGACTAGGCCGGAGAGGTTACCGAGTTCCGGAGGAATCGCTCCCGACAGGTAGTTTCCGTACAGGCCGAGATGCACGAGGCTGGACAGGTTGCCCAACGTCGGCGGAATGCTCCCCGACAGCTCGTTGCCGGAGAGGACGAGCCGTTCGAGGGAGGCGAGATTCCCGAGTTCGGGCGGGATCGATCCGTTGACCTGGTTGTTCCACAGATTCAGCTCCCTGAGCGCCGCGAGGTTGCCGAGCTCGGAGGGAAGCGGTCCCGTGATCCCGTTTCCACCGAGCCAGAGAACCTCCAGCTTGTCCAGTTGGCCCATTTCGGCAGGGAGTGCGCCCCCCAGACCGTTGCTGTGCAGACTCAACCGCCGAAGGGACTCGAGGTTGCCGATTTCAGGCGGAAGCGGCCCCTCCAGCCCGTTGCCCGAGATCGACAGCTCTCTCAGGCTCGCCAAGTTGCCGAGCGCGGCGGGAAACCGGCCGGTCAGACGGTTGTTGAAGAGCCACAGCACCTCCAGGTTCTCGAGCTGTCCCAGTTCGGGCGGAATCGCTCCCGACAGCTGGTTGTCGGACAGGTGCACGGACACGACGCTGACCAGGCTGCCGAGTTCGGCCGGGATCGGTCCTGACAGCAGGTTGGCGGACAACGAGAGCTCCCGGAGGTGAGCATGCCCAGCTCCGGGGGTATGCGCCCTGCGAGGAGGTTCCCGTAGATGGAGAGCACCTCTAGGTTTGCGAGGTAGCCCAGTTCGGGAGGGATGCCGCCCGTGAGGTTGTTCCAAGGCAGGGAGAGTCCGATGACCTGGCCCTCTCCGCCGGTCTCGATCCCGGCCCATCGCGAGAGCGGCTGGTTGCTGAGCCAGTTGGTGTCTTCGTCCCAGTCGTCACCCCCCGTCGCCTCGTAGAAGATCTCCAGGACCTCGCGGTCGGTGAACTTCGGAGCGACCTCCACCGCCGCATGTCCGGTCACGGAGTCGTACGTGGCCGAGACCTTCGTCTGCCCGAAGTCGACGGACGTGACCATCCCCGCCTTGTCGACCGTCGCGACTGCGGCATCGGCGCTCGTCCAGGTTACGGAAGCGTCGTCGATCGTGTCTCCCTTGGCGTCGATCACCGTGGCGGTCAGCGTGGTGCTGGCCCCGATCGTGTTGAGGACCACCGAGTCGGGCTCGACCAGGATCCGGCTGGCCCCGGGCATCGCCGGATCGGTGGGATCGTCGGAGCAGGCATGGAGCAGCAGGGCGGCGAGAAGGATGGGCGCGCGGACCGGAGCGCCGGGAAGCCGCTGCATGGATCGCGTGCTGCGGGAGAATGGTGCGGTCATGGGAGGAGCCCCCTCGAAGGAGAGTACTTTGCTTGAGAGCGAGAATGTATACTCAGCATGACATTATGTAAACTCGTCATTACAGGGCGACGTGGAACGGCGCGCTTTCCTGGTGGGTGCGAATCCCACCCGGCAACTGTTGCTCCGGCTGGTAGCGGCCAGCAGTCCGTGGATAAAGCCGCCCGAGCACCGAGAGCGGCGAAGCGCCGGGCT
>JAPPNM010000029.1 GCA_028873825.1 Gemmatimonadota bacterium
CGCCGTTCGAATGCCGGGGGGATTTTGTCCACGGGCTGCCAGCAGTCCGTGGACAGAGCCGCCCGAGCACCGAGAGCGGCGAGGCGCCGGGCTGGCAAGGCGCGACGAAGGGGGAATAGCGGCGCTATTCGCCCGAGGAGCAACGCAGAGCGCAGCGATCCGGCCCGGATGCGTCGCCGCTCGAATGCCGGGGGGATTTTGTCCACGGGCTGCCAAGGGAGGCGTGCTCCATCGCACGCCGTTCCTCGCGGTCGCATCACTCGTCCTCGTCGGCTGTACGGCGGCGGACCCGTCTCGCTCCGCCGTCCTACGCGACAGCGCAGGCGTTCGCATCGCGGAGAATCCCCGGGATGCCGCCGGCGAGGAATGGCGTCTTCGGCTTCCTGCCGTCCTCGAGATAGGCGGAGGCGTAGGAGAAGGGGACGGCCCGGATCTCCTCGGCTCCGTTCGACAGGTCCTGCGACTGTCGAGCGGGAACATCGCCGTCGCGGACGGGCTCGCTCGGGAAATCCTGATCTTCGGCGAAGACGGAGTTCACTTGGTTACGTTCGGCGGCCAGGGCGAGGGCCCCGGCGAGTTCGCCAACCTCCTGTCGATTGCGGAGCTGCGGGGTGATTCGATCGCGGCGACCGACAGCGACCGGGTTTCTCTCTTCACGTCCGCCGGGGAGTTCGCTCGGTCGTTCCCCATTCCCCGGCTTCCGGGGGCATCCGCGCCCAATGTCGTCGGCTGGTTCGAGGACGGCACCCTGCTCGTCAGGACTCTCTCGCGGTCTCCCTCGCGGGACACTCGCGACCAATCCGCCAGCATCCTCTATTCGGTCGGCCGCCGCGGCGAGATCCTGAACACGCTGGGCGAATTCGCGGACCGCCGGCTCGGCCGAAACGGCTTGGCGCTGGGGTTCGGCTCCCGCGCCGAATTCGCTGTGGGCGGCCGGCTGGCCTGGCATGGACACTCGGGCGGTTTCGAGCTCACGGGCTTCGACCGGGCGGGAGCCGTGCGCCGGATCGTCCGTTTGGATCGGATCCCCACGGCGGTGACGCAGAAGGAGATCGCCGAAGCGCGGGCCGAAGTCGAGGAGATCCTTCGGGGGTTGTCGGGTCCTGCAGTGCAGCGGATCCGCGAAACGGAGTTCGCGCGCGTCCGCCCGCTTCACGGCGCGGTCCGGCCCGCCGAGGACGGCGGTCTGTGGGTGGAGCGGTATCGAAGTCCGTTCGCTCAGGACGCCCTTCCGCGAGAGTGGGACATCTTCGACGCCGAAGGCAGACTCGCGGGCCGTCTGACGCATCCGGGCAACTTCGAGATCACCGACATCGGCCGGCACTTCGTCCTCGGGGTACACAGCGATGAGCTCGGCGTTCCGACGGCCAGAATGTACGGAGTGCTCCGCGACCGGCGCTGACAGGCGTACCGGCTGTCTCCGTGCCGCGGGTTGCGTTGCGGGTATGCCTCTTGGACAGGACCGGCGAGGCAATGGACCGGTGGGAGATCGGTTGCCGGATTGGCGCCCGCGTACGAGGTTGACGGCGTAACGCGGTTGCGGGTCGGGCGTACCGATACCTGGAAAAGTCCGTGGATTGACCCACGCGACCACCGGGAGCGGCGGGGCGCCGGGCAGGCAAGGCCCGACGACGAGAGGGCGGCGGCGGAGCCGGACCCGGGTCGCCCGCGGGCTCCGCACCAAGGGGAACCGGAGATGACAGCTACCGCGCTTCTGGTCGCCGCGTTGCAGCAGGCAACGCTGACCGGCGTGGTGCGCGACAGCGTCGATCTGGAACCGGTCGCCTTCGCCCGGGTCACGGTTGCGACGGCCGGCGGCGAGACGGTTGCGGCATCGGGAGATTCCGACCGTTTCGGGGCCTTCGTGCTGCCGGGAGTCGCCGCCGCCGGCCCCGTTCGCGTCGACGTGCGGGCGTTCGGCTATGCCGGGTGGACGCGCATATACGCCGTGCTGCCCTCCGACCCGATACGCGTTCTGCTCGGGCGTGCGCCGATCGGGATCGAGGGAATCGAGGTGGCTGTCAGCGGTCGAGCCGGGGACCCGATGTCACTGTCCCGCGACGCCTTCGCAGTCGATTCCGTCCTGCTCCGAAGCTTCCCTACGATCCTAGAGACGGACGTGTTGCGGGCAACGCACCTCTCGCCCTCCGCGTCGGCGGCCTCCGACTACATCTCGGTGCCCTTCGTCCGGGGCGGCACCGGCCAGGGAACCCCGGTGATGCTGGACGGCGTGCGGCTCTTCAACGCCTTTCACCTTGGAGGATTTGTCTCTGCGATCAACGCCGAGGTGGTGAAGCGCGCGACTCTCCTGCCGGGATCGGGGGGCGACGGAATCGCCGTCGGGTCGCTGTCGGGGGCCATCGACATCGCAACCCGGGACGGTTCCCGCGACCGGAGGCGGGTGGCGGGCTCTCTGGGCCTTGCTTCCTCCCGGCTCTCCGTCGAAGGGCCGGTCGGCGAGAGCGTGTCCTATCTGCTGGACGGCCGGCGCACCTATGTGGACGGACTCACGGCGGGGCTCGCCGGGATTGGGCTCATCGACGACCCCTTCCCCTACTTTTTTCAGGATCTGCATGCCAAGGTGACGACGGATCTCGGCGGAATCCGCCGGCTGTCGGTGAGCGGCTACCTGAACTCCGAAGCGCTGACGACCTACCACGGCCACCGGGACGCCGCCAGGAAACCCGTCGAGTTGGAGATGGACTGGGGTAACGCCGCCTTCTCGGTCCACTACCGCGACCGGCTCGGGGCCAACGGGATCGTCGACGCCAACCTGGGGCACAGCCTGTTTGCAAGCGACGTGCTCAAGCTGAGGCAAACCACCGGCGTCGATCCTGGAGTGCCCGGCGACGACACGCTGCTGGTCGGCGACGGCGTGCTGAGCGAAACCCGTGCCGATCTGCGGCTGACCTGGCAGGCGGGACGCGCAACGATCACGGCCGCGACACAGGCGACCCGGTTCGCGACGGAGCAGCGCTATAGGGGCCACTTCGGCGTGGGCATCGACTTCCTGGGGCCGCTCGCCCTCGGCAGGAGCCTTTGGCGGCTGGCCGCCTACTCGACCGCGGAGGTTGCGCTGCGACGCGGACTGTCCGCGCGAGCCGGGTTGCGGGTCGACCGCTTTCACGGTCTCGCGACCGCGGTGGCAGGGTTGGCGGAGGTGAGTTATGAGGCTTCCTGGTGGGACGCGCGCATTTCGGCCTCGCGTTCCCATCAGGGTCTGGCCTCGTTGCGCAACGAGGAAGCGCTCGACGCTAGCTTCCTCGCCTACGACCTCCTCGTCCCCGTACGCGAGTCGCCGGTTCCCCGCAACACCGAATTCTCGATCGGGTGGGAGGGGGCGCGGGGAGGGCTTCGAGTCCGGCTGGACGCCTACGCCCGCACCCTGGACCACCTCAGGCTGCCCGCCCTGGGGGCCGACCCGCTCGGGTCCACCGTGCTGGGGGATCCTTCGCTCTGGGAGATTGCCAGCGGCAGGGCGCGGGGGATCGAGGCGTCCTGGAGCTGGATGTCGGATCGGGGAATCACGGTCCTGGGAGGCTACCGCTGGGCCGGCGTGTCCCGGACCGTTGGTTCGCGCACCTTCACCCCTCGCTTCCACCGGGACCACGAACTCGAGCTGGGGTCGTCCTACAGGCGCGGTGCGTCGTCCTGGTCCGCGCGGGCGTCTCTGCGCTCCGGGCAACCGGTCACGCCGCTGCTGGCCATCGTCCGGGCCGCGAAGTACCGGGACTACCTGCAGGACCCCGGTCTCCTGCCGCTCGGAGGCGAATACAATTCGGCGAAGCTTCAGCGCTACGTTCGCATCGACGTGGGATGGCGCCGCGAACGCGAGGTGTCCTGGCTCGGAGGAGGGTTGGTGGTTCCCTACGTCTCCGTGGCCAACGTGTTCAACCTGCCCAACGTGGTCGGCTGGGAGATGGAGGAGGACGGCTCCGGCGAGTTCGAGAAGGTGTATGTGAGGCAGCTTCCGATGATCCCGTTCTTCGGCGTGGAGTTCCGGTTTTGAGGGCGTGCGCGGAATCCGGCCGGGGAGCCCGCGGAAGCCTCGCCGACCGGCGGCCTCGCCGCTTCCCTCGCTCGCGCGGCCTCGTCCGCGCGCTCCCGGCCATGCTGGCGCCGGCGGCCTCGCCGGCGTGCGAACCGACCGACGGGTTCGACTTGCACCCGGACGTGGTTGCGCTCGCGGTTCTTCTCGTTGCCGGCGAAAACGAAGCTCGCATGCTGGCGGTCCATCCCCATCGCCAACCGGGCGACGCCGCCCCGCAGATCGCTGCGACCCTGGAGGGGCCCGGCTGGAAGGCCGCGTTTTCCAGGACGCTGGAGCTGGAGGCGTGCGGCGGCCTGCTCCCGGGGCCCGCTCCCTCGATATGCCTGGGTGCCACGCCTCCGGAGGCGATCGGGCCGGGCGTCGGTTACGGCATCCGCGGAACCGCCCCGCTGGGTGGGTTCACCGGCGAAATGAGGTTCCCCGTCCCACCGCTTCTGGTCGAGCCGGCGGACACTCTTCGGCTATCCTGGCGGGACGTTCGGTTCAGGACGCTCTCAGTTCCGATCCGGTACCAGGTTCCCGCGGACGTCGGCACGCTTCTGGCGCATTTGTACGATTTCGCAGGGGAAATCCCATTGCCCGACCACTACCTGCCGGTCGACAGGGGGGCGAGGTGGGGCACGCTCACGGTATACCCGGTGGACGTCGTTCCCGTGCGCTTCTCCCTGCGCCTTCTGGGCATCGGTCGGCACTACACGGACTTCGTGAAGCACATCGGCGCGGGCCACCCTCTGCCCCGCCCCTGGCCGAGCTTCGGAATCGAGGGCGAGGGTGTGTACGGGTACTTCGACGGGATAACACCTTCGCGGGCCGCCCGGATACTGGTGGAATCGAGGTAGCGGTCGGTTGAAGGCGGAACGCCTGGCGGCCGATCTCGCGACGAAGCCCGGCAACCGTTCCCCGGGAAGTTCGAGGAGGTCGTCGACGCCCTGCTCGGGGGAATCAGCCTCACCCGCCCGCGAACCCCCCGGTCCGCAGAAACCGGATCACCGCATTGGCCGTGTGCCGACTGTTCGCGATGAACGCGTGGGACCGGGGCAGCACGAGCATGGGCACGTCGCCGATCCGGGCCTGCTCGATGCTCACGATCCCGTCGTCGGGGCCGGGAATCGCGGGCGGGCCGATGGGTTGGGTGCTGCGGCTCCCGGCGATGATCCCGACTTCGTAGTCGGGGTGGGGCAGGTTGGCGGGAAGGTCGGTCGTGTCGGTTCCGAGCGCGCTCCCCACCGGACCCAGCATCTCCGATGCGAGCTGCATCTCGTCCAGCCAGTCCACGAAGAGGCTCCCCCGGTTGGGGGGCGCGAGCAGTACCACCCTGCCCAGTGAATCCGGCCGGTGCTCGACCAGGTACCCGCGAATGACGAGGGCCCCCAGGGAGTGCCCCACGAAGTGCACCCGGGATGCATCCGAGCAGCACTCCTCGACGATTCCCCGTACAGTTGCCAGTTGCTCCGCGAAGGGTGCCGTGCGCGACGGGTATTCGGCGACGGTCACGCGGTACCCGGCCCACCGGAGCCGCTGCCCGAGAATCAGCATCGACGACGGCGAGCGCCCCAGACCGTGCACCAGCACGACCGCCTCCTCTTTCGGCGCAGGCCCGTCCCCGCACCCCGCGACGGGGAGCCCAAGCGCCAGTATCAACAGCCATTCCTTCTTCATGACACCCGCTCATACCCCGGACGCGACTCGAGGATTGCAGTCGTCCGGTCTCTCAGTTCCTGCGGTCGTCCGCCCCACTTCCCAGACTGTAAGGTGCGACGGGCGCGGACAAGCCCCCTGAAGGTGTAGTTTCCCCCAATGACATCCAAGCTCGTCAAGGCCGTCATCGTCCTTCCCGGAACGGTGCTCGCGTTGGTTCCCGCGCTGCTGCTGCTGCGTGCGGCGGGCACTCCGCTGGCCGCGTCTCCCGCGGGCCTCGCCGAAGCGAGATTCTGGACGGGCTCCGCGCTGGCCGCGGCCGGCTTACTCCTGGCCGCGTGGACGACCCGGCTGTTCGTGACCGGGGGCGAGGGAACACCGGCCCCGTGGGCGCCTCCGCGGAAGCTGGTCGTCCGCGGTCCCTACCGGCGGGTCCGCAACCCCATGATCAGCGGGGTTCTCCTCATGCTGGGTGCCGAGTCGCTTCTCCTCGGCTCATGGCCGGTAGCGGGCTGGGCGCTCGTCTTCTTCCTGATCAACACGATCTGGCTGACGCGGGTCGAGGAGCCGCAGCTCGAGCGGCGCTTCGGCGAGGACTACCGGCGCTACAGGGCGAACGTCCCGCGCTGGATCCCCCGCGTGGCGCCGTGAGAGCCGTTCAACACGCTCATGCACCACGATGCGCTGTCGGGTGGCGTGGAGGAGATGGTGGCCGAGGAGGAGGCGGGGGTGGAGGGGAGGGAGGGGGGGCGGTAGCGATCCGGATCGAAGTGCGCAGAGATTTGGAGAACCGCGTCCGGGGCCCCATATTGGGACTGGCGATCCGCCTTTGGCCGGGTGAGCCGGATCGTCCGGAATCAAGCCCCGCGGCGGGGGCTGGTGAACGGCCCGGGGTTGGGAGTCGCCATCATGTGCCGGATTTCGTTTCTCTCGCGCAGAACAGGTCTGGTGCCGCGCGGCTTGCTCTGTGCCGCAGCCTTCGTGTTTGCGACCTTCGGCTGCGAGTCCCCCACCGAGGCCGACTCCCACGCCCTGCTGACGGAGTGGACCAGCTTCTGGCTCGCAAAGGTGCGATTAAGCCAGGGAGAAGGGCATGAAGTGCGTATCCCGTACACCTTTACGAATCGAACCGGCTCCGCGGTTTTCCTGTCGAACTGCCTCGGCAGGTTTGCCCGCAGCCTGGAAATGCAACGGGCCGGCGAGTGGGTCGCGGCCTGGCATTCGGCTCAGTGCCTTATGGAAAGCCCTGACATCGTGATCGAGCCGGACGAGGTCTACTCCGGTATCGTGTGGGCCGCGGGCACGCCCGACGAACTGATCCCGCCACCCGACGAGTCCACCCCATATCGGATCAAGTGGCTGGCAGGGCATTTCTCCACGGGTGAACAACTTCCGTTGGAGGAGCGCGTCTCCAATTCCTTCACGTTGAAGTTGCCCCGCTAGCGGCCTGGCGCGGCCGGCGACGTTTCGCCGTGGCCTCGCACCCGACCTGGAAGTCCGCCGCACTCCTTCGTGACGACGCGCGTTGCGGGCAAGACAAGCTCCTATCTCAGCTGAGCGTTTCGACCAGCCCCGACTCCGTGATGTGACGGTCCTGAGTCAGCAGCGTCGCCCCCAAAATCCGTGCTGTCGCGACCAGAATCCGATCAGCGGGGTCGCGATGAAGCGAATCGGGCAGGGCGGCCACCGCCGCCGCGATCGCCGGCGAGATCCCGTGCCGCCGAACCAGGGGCGGGGCCACCGCCTTCTCCAGCCACTCGCGGAGCGGCATCGCGAGCTGGATGCGGCCCAGGCCGTGAAGCGTCGCGATCTCCCAGAGTGAAATGTCGGAGACCCGAAGCGGCGAGTTCCCGTCAGCTGCGTTCAGGACGCGCTGCTGCGCCTCCGACAGCGGGCCCTCGCCCCGAAGCCACCAGATCAGGACGTGGGTGTCGAGCAGCGCGGTCACTCGCCGCCCGCCCGGCGGGATTGCTTCCCGGGAGCGTCGACACCGTCGCCCGGATCCCCGACTCCGCCGGCGCCCTTCAGGCTGTCCCAGTAGTGCTCCGGCACCACCGGACCGACGATGTCGCCGACGACGGCAACCGTGCCCTTCAGCTCCGATTGCGCGTACTTCGATTCGGCTTGGCTGGGGGGCCATAGTTCGGCCACCGGCCGGCCCCGCTTGAGGATCACGATGCGTTCGCCGGTCTCCCGCACGCGGTCGAGGATTGCCAGGCAGCGGGCCTTGAAGTAGGATGCGTTGATCGTTTCCATGTGACCAGTCTCGGTGACCGGTCATATTGTGTCAAGCAAGGTGGTGTACGGCACCGCGCTCCCCGTCGTATTCCGTTCGGGGTGCGGTTCCAAGATTCCTCGGCCCCGCTTGCGCCCCCCTCCCCCCGCCAACCACTCTGAACCTCCACCTCTCCATCCCCCCCACCACGCCCGCCCAACGCGACGAACGGCAAGGACCGCCACACCATGAAGACCCCCACTCCCACCCTGCGAAGCGCCGCCCCCCTCACCGCCCTCGCCCTCGCCCTCCTCACCGCCCTTGCCCCCCCGCCCCCCGCCCACGCCCAGTTCGACGACGTCGGCGTCATCGCCTTCCCCACCTCGGCGACCGGCGAGGCCCAGGAGCACTTCCTGCGCGGCGTCGCGATCCTGCACAGCTTCGGCTGGAAGCAGGCCCGCGAGCAGTTCCGCGCGGCCCAGGCGATCGACCCCGGCTTCGCCATGGCCTACTGGGGCGAGTCGCTGGCGTACAACCACCCCCTGGTCACCAAGATGGACCCGGAAGAGCCCCGCAAGGCCCTGGAACGCCTCGGCGCGACCCCGGAGGAGCGCATCGCCAAGGCTCCCACCGAGCGCGAGAAGGGTTTCGTGCGCGCAGTCGAGATCCTCTGGGGCGAGGGCGACCACGAGGAGCGCGCGGTCGGCTACATGGAGGCCATGGCCGACCTGCACGAGGCATACCCGGACGACCCCGAGGTCGCGGCCTTCCACGCCCTCAGCCTTCTTACCGCCACCCGCGCCACCGGCGACCTCAGCGAGCGCTGGAACGTGCGCGCGGGGACCATCGCGCTCAAGCTGCTGAACGCCAATCCCGTCCACCCCGGCGCGGCCCACTACACCATCCACGCCTTCGACAATTCCGTCATGGCCCCGCTCGCGCTCGACGCGGCCTACGCCTTTGCCGACATCGCCCCGGTAGTGTCGCACGCCCGCCACATGCCCACCCACATCTTCATCCAGCACGGCATGTGGGACCTTGTTTCGGGCCACAACCAGGCCGCCTACGACGTGGCAGTCGAGCTGTGGGAGCCGGGCGACGCGCTGGGCGACGCCGTGCATGCGCTGGACTGGGGCCAGTACGGCGACCTGCAGCGGGGCGACTACGCGAAGGCGCGGCTCTGGATGGAGCGCCTGGCCGAGATGGTCGAGCACGAGGGCTTCGAGGCGGGAGGCGCGCGGGGGGCGGCGGGGACCGCGCGGGCGAAAGGTGCGGTGCCGCTCCTCAAGGCGCGCTACGTCGTCGAGACCGAGGAGTGGGAGGTTCAGCCGATCACGGACGACTCACGCACCAGCGAACTGCTCGCGACCGGCCTCAGCGCCGCGCGCACGGGTGACATGGAGACCCTGGCGGCGACCGAGAAAGCCCTTGCCGCCAAGTCCGACGGAGAAGGCTACGACCACGTGATGCACATGCAGGCGAGCGCACTCCACCACGCCGCGATGGGTGACGCCGGCAAGGCCATCGAGATGATGGACGCCGCGGTCGCGGCCGTCGAGGCCATGGCGCCGCCCCGCGGTTCTGCCAACCCGGTCAAGCCCGTGCACGAGCTGTACGGCGAGATATTGCTCGAGCTGGGCAAGCCCGAAGATGCGGTCGCGATGTTCGAGACCTCGCTGCTCAGGATGCCGAACCGGCCGCGGTCGCTGCTAGGGCTGGCGCGCGCGCATGCGGCCTGCGGAAACGACGTGCCGGCGACGGAGGCGTACGGCAAGGTGGCCGCGCTGTGGGAGGGGCGGGAGGGGATCGCGGGGCTGGACGAGGCGCGCGGGTATCTGGAGGAGTACGCGGGGAGTGGGGAGGGGGAGGGAAACGGAGAGAGCTGAGCGGCCTGTCGCGAACGTGTCGGGATGGGCGGTACCCGGGCATGGCACAACGTGTATGGATGACGGCGGGCGGTGTTGACGCGAATCGTTGCGCCACTATCTTGCACATACGCCACTATCCTGCACAGGAGCGTTCATGTCACGCATCCACTTCGTCGTGAAGGAGGCCGCCAAGGTCCGCTACCGGGAGCAGGCGCGCCGGGAGGGGAAGTCGCTCGGGGAGTGGATGCGGGAGGCGGCGGACGAGAAGCTGGCGTCGGCCCGGCCCCGCAGGTTCACCGTCGACGAGCTTCGGGAATTCAACGCGAAGTGCGACGCGCGGCGTCCTCCGGGCGCTCGGGAGATGGACTGGGAGGAGATGAAGCGAATCATCGCTAAGTCGAGGATCGCCGGTCTGGGCGACATATGATCTTCGTCGATGCGAACGTCGTCATCCATCATGTGGGGCGCAGACATCCACTTCGCGACGAGGCGCGGGCCCTTGTGATGCGCGCCTTGGAGCGCGGCCAACGGCTTGTCGCGTCCGCCGAGGTCCTTCAGGAGGTCTTCCACTACTACCACCGAAGCGGGAGGACTGCGGCGATGGACGACGCGTTCGCCCTCCTCGAACGCGTGGTGGCCGAAGTCTGGCCGGTCGAGGAGGCCGACGTCGCGAGGGCTCGTAGCCTTGCCCGCCGCTATCCCGGACTGGAAGCCCGCGACCTCGTCCACCTCGCATGCTGCGTCCGGCGGGACGCTCGAGATCTCCTCACCTTCGACCGGGGGTTGGCTGCGGCGTGGGAGGCCCGGTGATCTCGAGCGGGATGTCGGTCGCGGCCGGCAATCCGCCTCGCCGGGAGTGAGAGCAATGATAGCTGCCGCGTGCGCAGGAGGCCGCCCACATCCGGAGAGCCGCGGAGCGCTGGGGCGCGGCGCTCGCTCCCGAGATCCTGCGCCTCGACGGGCCGCCGGACGGTTTCGCCGGCGCCAAGCTGTCCGTCGTCACCCCTCCATCTTCCAGAGTGCGATTCCCCCGGCCTGCTTCCCCACCTCCGCCGACGCCACCCGCGTCCCCGACTCGATCTCGATCACCTCGACGCCCCCCGGATCCGCACCCACCCCCTCGACCGTCACGATCGCGTAGCGCCCGTCCGGCGTGACCGCGATTCCGTGCGTCACGCGCATCAGCGAGTCGACCAGGTGCAGCAGCCTGCCCGTTGCAACGTCCCAGATGCCGACCTGCGCGCTCCCCTTGAGAGTAGCGAGAAGACGGGTCCCGTCCGGGGTCAGGTCGAGGTTGTAGGGCGCGCCCGGGGCGTCGATCCGGCGCGCGACGCGCCATCGCTCCAGGTCGACCTCGAGAATCTCGTCGCCCCTGTTGCACGGCACGAAGACGCGCCTGCCGTCCGGGTGGGGGGTCGTCCAGGTGGGCGAGCAATGACCGTCGGGCGGCGCCATGGCCATGTGCCCTTCCGTCGGGGCTTGCGCTGGTTCGTTGGCGACCAGGTCGAGGCGCCGGGCGACGTCGAGGGTGGCGCCGTCGATCTCGACGAGCTGGTTGTCCATCATGCACGCC
>JAPPNM010000170.1 GCA_028873825.1 Gemmatimonadota bacterium
GCGACGAAGGGGGAATAGCAGCGCTATTCGCCCAAGGAGCAACGCAGAGCGAAGCCTTCTCACGGCCCTACACGTCGCAGGGCACCCTCTCCGTTCTGGTGGGGCTGTAGGAGACCGGAGTGACGCTTCTCGTCGTCAACGCGATGTGGTAGGGCCAGATGACGCGGTCCGCGGGGGCACAGTAGTTCCCGGGGACCCGCCGCACGATCTCGAACCTGATGCCCCGGTCGTCCCCGACCACCAGGACCCGGCGAACTTCGATGGAATCTCCGGCCTCGTCCCGCTCGCCGCCCGTCGCGACGACCGCCATCTCTCTCGCCCAGTCGATGTCGGGCGGTCTCCGTCCGCTGCCCTCCGTGTGTTCGTCCCAGAAATCCAGCCAATCCCGCGGCGCCTCGCTCTCGTTGCCGTCGCCGCCGGACCGAAACAACCTCGGTTCGTCCAGATCCATTCCCGTTTCCGTCCCGCGCTCCAGCGTCGCGAACGGGAGGCTCCCCGTGTACGCGTATCGGTCGGAGTTCTCTCCCAGCGTGAAATCCCTGGCCCTCATGGCAACCTGGATCACCCGTTCGGCGCCGTCGTCGCCGGGCCTGACTCCCTCCGTGCTCAAGAACCGCAACGTAGCCGCCTTGGGAGCGCACCGCGACCACTCCCTCTCCTCGTCCAGCATGTTGTCGCCGATCAGAAACCGCACGCGGCTTCTGCCGATCCCGCAATCGGCGATCTGGTCGCTGAGGCCCCACAACTTGGTGCCCCTGTGGTCGTTGACAAGATGGAGCAGGCTTAGGTAGTTGGCGGCGTAGGCATACGGCAGCCCCGGATTCCGCAGGAGGGTCCGGTCCCCGACCACGCCGTCGTATCCGATCTCCTCGGCCAGCTTCCAGGCGCCTTCGGAATTCCAGGTCAACACCTGTTGCATCCATCCGGTCCCGCCTTGCAGCGGCACGTCCACGGTGACCCGCACCCAGCCGTCCGAGCCGAACCGGAAAAACCCCGGTCCAGCCGGATTACACCCGGGGAGAAGAAGGCAAGTGATGGTCAGACCTAGCATTACGCGAACCGAACGTGATCGCTGCGGTCTTCCTTCTCCGACAGTTTGCGTATATCTTTCCGTCATGATGCGCTCCCTTCCCCGTCTCCGGCGGCTCCTCCGCGAGAGAAGCGTGAGGACGGGCCGGTTCACCCTTGCCAGCGGGCGTGTGTCACGATACTACATCGACGCGCGCCTGACAACGATGAGCGGCGCCGGCCAGCTTCTAGTGGGCGAGGTCTGCCACACGGCCATCGAGGACGCAGGGTGGGCGCCGACGTTCGTGGGCGGCATGACCCTCGGGGCGGACCCCATCGCCTACGCGATCGTGAATCATGCGACACGTGCGGGCCGCACCCTGGACGCGTTCACCGTCCGGAAGCGCGCCAAGGGTCACGGGACCGGCAGGCAGATCGAGGGAGGGCTGCCGCCCGGCGCCAGAGTCGTGGTCGTCGAGGACTCCGTAACCACGGGCGGCAGTCTGCTCGCGGCGCTCGGCGCGGTGGAACGCCACGGCGCGGTTGTTGCCGGGGTTCTGGCCTTGGTGGACCGCGAGGAGGGCGGCGGGAGAAGGGTGACCGACGAAGGCTACGACTTCCGCGCCGTCTTCACAGCCGCCGAATTGCTCTGACGCGGCAGCCGGGAGGTCAGTCGACGAGACGAAGCGGCATCACGAGACACAGGTAGTCCAGCTCGCTGTCGACCGGTTCGACGGTGGCGGCGCGCTCGGAGGTCCTAAAGGCGACCTTTACGTCCCCGTCGGGCATGTTTCGCAGGATCTCGAGCATGTAGTTCGCATTGAAGGCGATCCGCAACGCCTCGCCCTCGTACTCGAGTTCCAGCTCGTCGTGCGCCTCGCCCAGATCCGGAGTCATGACGTCCATGTGGACCCGGTCGGACTCGAAGGACAGCTTGATGCGGTGAGTCTGGTCGCTGGCCAGCACCGCCATGCGCCGGATCGTGGCCTCGAGAGCGTTCTTGTCGATCCGGGCCACCTTGTCGTTGTCCTTCGGAATGACCTGTTCGTAGTTGGGGTACTTGCCCTCGATCAGGCGCGTGTACACCTCCTGGTTCGCGGAGCGGAATCCCAGGTGGTTGCCGCCCCTTCCTAGGGCGAGCTCCCCGTCTCCGTCGAAGAGACGCTCCACATGGGCGAGCGCCGCGGGCGGCACGATGAAATCGGCGCTGCTTCCGTGCGCCACGGCGGCCTCGACCCGCATCTTCGCCAGGCGGTGGCCGTTGGTCGCCACCATGGTCATCCGCATGTCCGCCAACTCCCAGTACACGCCGTTGAGGATGGGCCGGCTCTCCTCGGTGGAGACCGCGAAGGCGGTACCGCGGATCAACCGTCGCAGAGACTCCTCCGCCACGCTCCACCCGTCCTCGAAGTCCATCGCCGGCAGATTCGGGAACTCCTCGCTCGGCAATCCGTTCAGCTTGAACCGGCTCCGACCGCACCCGATCTCCAGCTGGTGACCTCGCGCGCGCAGCTCGACCGGCTGGTCGGAGAGCTCGCGGGTCAGTTCCAGGAGCTTTCGGCCGGGGGCGGTTATGGCTCCGTCCTCCGACACGTGGGCCGGCACACGTACCCGTATCGACACGTCGAGGTCGGTGCCCGTGATCCAGACGGCATCCTCCCGCGGCTCTACGAGCACGTTCGACAAGACGGGCAGAGTCGTCTTGCTCGGAATGCTCGCGGATACGGCCGCCAGGCCACGCTGGAGGTTCTGGCGTGTGATGGTCAGTCTCATGGATCGCCTTGGTGAGGGTCGGGGAGAGACCGAAATCCGGCGCTGCGGCGCGGGGGCGGTCCCCCCATGAAGTAGTAGAAAGATAATAGACTACCATCATCGTAAGGGGTGTGGACAGGGTGGAAAACGGGCGGTTCGCGGTGGGAAACCGCGAATGACGGTGCGCGAGCCGGGAGGATCGGGGGGTGTGGGGTGTCGGCGGGAAGAATCCCGGTTTTGCGGCTGGCCGGGGGAGGAATGTGGAAAAGGGCGGAGATTCGGCGGCTTTTCCACACCGCTTTCCACAGAGTCGCGGGCGCGATCAAGCGATCTTCTGCAGTTCCTGCCGGATGTCTTCGACCCTCGCGCGGAAGGCGTCGTCCGACCCGAGCCGTTCCTCAACCTTCCGGATCGAGTGGATCACCGTCGAATGGTCCCTGCCCCCGAAGATGCGGCCGATCTGCTTCAGAGGGGTGTCGAGAAGTTCACGTATGAGGAACATGGCAACTTGGCGTGGCACGGTTACGGTACGCGTGCGCCGCCGTGAAGCGAGAGCGTCGCCCGTCACCCCCCACACCTTCCCGACGTGGTCGCGAATCTTCCCGGGATCCATGGGCGTCGCGTCCCGGGCCGCGGTCAGGCCCGCCAACGCGACTCCCGCGAGATCGAGCGTCGGTTCCCGGCGGGTCAGGGACGACAAGGCGAGCAGCTTGATGATGGCGCCTTCCAGTTCCCTCACAGACGACCTGCAGCGCCGGGCGATCAGGTCCAGGACGTCCGCCGGGAGGAAGATGCGGTCCTCTTCCGCCTTCTTGCGGAGGATGGCAACCCGCGTCTCGTAGTCCGGGGGCTTCACGTCCGCTACGAGCCCCCACTCGAAGCGGGAGACGAGCCGCTCCTCCAGACCCTCGAGCTCCTTCGGGTGGCGGTCGCTGGTCAGCACGATCTGCCGGCCGGCGTTATACAGCACGTTGAACGTGTGAAAGAACTCCTCCTGCGTGTGCTCCTTGCGGCGGAGGAACTGGACGTCGTCGACGAGAAGGAGGTCGTGGGAGCGGTAGCGGGCGCGGAATGCGTCGGTCGTGTGGTTGTAGATGGCGGTGACCATCTCGTTGACGAACTGCTCCGCCGGGATGTAGCAGATTCGGGTGCGCTTCCCCTTCTCGAGCATCCGGTGCGCGATCGCCTGCATGAGATGAGTCTTCCCGAGGCCGGTGGCTCCGTAGAGGAAGAGAGGGTTGTAGCTCCGGGCCGGCCGCTCCGCGACCGCCAGACTGGCTGCCTGCGCGAGGCGGTTGTGCTCGCCGACTATGAAGCGGCCGAAGGTGTAGCGGGCGTTCAGGGCGGGTCCGGGGACGGAGGGCGATGTCTCGGGCCGGCCGGGCGACTCCGGCTCGGTCACCCGGGCAACCGTGATTTCCGGCGCCGCGCGCTCGGGAGCCGACGTGGGCGAGGAGATCCGGAGCTCCACGAAACCGTCGAGCGTCAGGGTGGCGAGCTCGTGGAGCAGGGGCCCGTACTTGTCCTCGAGCCATTCGGCGTGAAATCTGCTCGTGGCCGCGATGCCGAGGACCCCGTCGGACCAGGAAACCGCTCTCGCGCTGGAAATCCAGGTCCGAAAACTCTGCTCGGGAAGGCCGGTCCTGGCCTTCTCGAGGATGCGGTTCCAGAGATCGGTGGCGGTCGGCGTCATGCCCCATTGTCGGGTGGAAGGGGCGGGAAGCTACCCGCCGGGGCAGGCGAAGTCAATCACGCGCTTCGGGCGGCGTGCGGCGTGCGACGACTCCGGCGCGGGAGAGCGGTTCCCCGTCGATATTGACTGGCGCGGACCAGGTCTGGTAGCTTCTCTGGTTGCGTCGACTCCGGCACTGCTCAATGCGCCTCTTGGGGGTCGAAACAGCCCGCCGGACTCAAACCTAGGCACTCCGAAGATGAAACCCACGTACAGGCCCCGAAACCGTAAGCGTTTGAACAAGCACGGCTTCCGCGCGCGCATGCGAACACGTGCCGGGCGTGCGACGATCAGTCGGCGCCGACGCCGCGGACGGCGGGCGCTCGTCGTCCGCACCGGATCCAAGAACAGCGGTTGACGCCTGTAGCGGAGGTGGAGCACGAGCGGCTCCCGCGAGCGGCGCGGATCCGTCGGACACGCGAAATCCGGGAGGTGCTCCGTCGTGGAACTCGCACGAGCACCCCCGCTCTCGACGTGTACGTGCTCGGCGCCTCCGGGCCGGGCGGAGCGCGGGCGGCCGGGCGGCCCCGGGTGGGGTGGATCGTGCCCAAGCTGGGTCGTGGCATCGTGGCGAGGAATCGGCTGAAGCGCAGGCTGAGGGAAATCGCGCGCAGGAGGGTGCTGGCGCGGCTCCGGCGGGACGGTTGCGCGGCGCACGTTCTCGTGCGGGTCCGAAGGGAGGGATACGGGGCGGCGTATAACGACCTCGAACGGCAGTGGATGAGGGTCGTGGAGGCGGCATGCTCACATCGGCGATGACCGCGACGATCAGTTTCTACCAGCGCTGGCTCGGGGCGCTCAAGCCTCCTTGCTGCCGGTTCGATCCCACGTGCTCGGAGTACGCGCGCCAGGCGATCGTGACGCACGGGCCTGCCCGGGGCGTCCTGCTGGGTCTCAAGCGACTCGGCAGGTGTCACCCGTGGGGCGGCTACGGTTGCGACCCGGTACCGGGGGCGGTGCCGGCGGCCGCGCGGCCGCACGAGACCCGTACCGCGGAGACGCCGGCGCCATGAAGACCGGATTGCGCTTCTTCCTCGCGATGGTCCTGATGCTGCTCGTCTTCGTCGTGACGAACCGGCTCTTCCCGCCGGTCCTGCCGGACCCGCCGGCCGAAACCGGGGCACCGGATGCCGGGAGCGCGGAGGGGCGCGGGGGCCACATGGAGGAGAATGGAATCGAAACCTTGGTCCCGGCCCCGGAACGCGCGCTGCTCCCGCCCGGCGAGCGCAGTCCCGAGCGGCTGGTGACGGTCGAAACTCCTCTGTACCGCATCGTCTTCACCGACCGGGGCGCGGCCGTCCGCTCGATTCGGCTCCCCCGGTACGAGTCGTTTGCGCGCGAAGGACCGGTCGAGCTGGTTCCTTCCGGGGCGGCGGGGGTGCTCGCGGGGACCTGGCAGCTGGGAGCGGGCTCCGACCGGCTCGACCTGACCCGTCTCTCGTACGTCGCGGAACCCGCGGACGGCATCCGCCTGGGCGAGGGCGGCGGGCCGCGCACCCTCACCTTCCGCTACGAGCACCCGAACCGCTCCTTCGCCAGCGAAATCCGGTACACCTTCCGCTCCGATTCGTACGTCATCGGCGTCGAGGGGCGGCTGCCGGCGGAGGAGCGCGCGGCGATCTTCGTGAATCTGGGGCCGGGGCTCGCGATCAACGAGCTCAGGGAGGCCGACGACCGCCGGATGATGGCGTTCTCGGGGAACCATGTGGACGACGGCATCCGCTCGCGTCCCCTGGCCAAGGTGAACGAGCCCGAGACGATGCCGGGGCCGCTCAGGTGGGCGGGCGTGAAGAGCAAGTACTTCCTGGAAGCGATCCTCGCCGGCGACGGCGCCGGAGGAGGAGACCTGCTGGCCGGCATCTGGGCCGAGCCGGTCCCGGAACGCGACAGGGCCGCCGTGCTCGTGGGAATGCCGGTGGGGGACGACGGCACCTATGCGTACCGGGCCTACCTGGGCCCCATCGACCGGGATCTCCTGGCCGATGTCGGCGACGATCTGCACGAAGTCAACCCGATCGGCTGGGCCTTCTTCCGTCCGATCATCCGGCCCTTCGTGGCCGTGGCGCTGTGGACGATGAGGATGCTCCACGACCACGCGCACCTGACCTACGGCTGGGTGCTGATCGTGATCGGCCTGCTGGTAAGGGTCGTGCTCTGGCCGCTGAACCAGAAGGCGATGCGGTCCCAGCTCAAGAACATGGCGGCCGCCCCCCTCATGGAGGAGATCAGGCGCAGGTACAAGAGCGATCCCCAGAAGATGCAGCAGGAGACGCTCAAGCTCTACAAGGAGCAGGGCATCAACCCGCTGGCCGGGTGCGTTCCGCTGTTGATACCCTGGCCGATGCTGATCGCGCTCTTCTTCGTCTTCCAGAACACGATTCAGCTGCGGGGCCAGTCCTTCATGTGGCTGGCGGACCTGTCGGCGCCGGACCCCTTCTATGTCCTGCCCGTATTCCTCGCGGCCAGTCTCTTCGTCGTGCAGTGGATCAGCATGAGGGCGACGGCGGCGGCGAACCCGCAGATGAAGATGATGATGTACCTCCTCCCCATCATGATGCTCGTGATCTTCTGGCGCCTGGCTTCGGGGCTGAACCTCTACTACGCCAGCTTCAATCTGGCGATGATCCCGCAGCAGATCCTCATCGCTAGGGAACGCAAGAAGGCGATGGCGGCGAGTCCGCTCAAGCCGAAGACCTGAACGGGCCTCCCTGCGCCGTGCCGCGGGCCGCGGGGAGAATGCGCGCGTGTCGTGACATAGTGCAATGTGTGCTTTACAGCGTGGACAGGTGAAGCGAAGCGGCCAGCCCGGATGCGTCGGCGCTCGAATGCCGGGGGATTTCGCCCACGGGCTGCTCGACACCATCGTGGCCCTGGCGACGCCGCCCGGCCTCGGCGCGGTCGCCGTGATTCGCCTTTCGGGTCCCGGCGCCCTCGGCATCGCCGCCCGCGTGATGAACCGGGACGCGGCCGCAATGGCCGGATGGGCCGATCGCTCCGCCCGCCTGCGACACCTGTTCCGTCCCGGTACGGGCGAGACGCTCGACCACGCCCTGGTGACGCTGTTTCGGGGCCCGGAGAGCTACACGGGAGAGGACGTGGTGGAGTTCTCGACCCACGGCGGCCACGCCATCCCCAGGAGTGTGGTGGCGGCGTGCGTGGCCCTGGGCGCGCGCGAGGCCAGGGCGGGAGAGTTCACGCAGCGGGCCTATCTGAACGGGAAGCTCGACCTGACGCAGGCCGAGGCGGTGGCGGACCTGGTGACGGCGCGGTCGGCGCAGGGGCGCGCGGTGGCGCTGCACCAGATCGAGCGGGGACTCGGGGCGCGCATCGCCGCCCTGCGCGAGAAGGTGGTCGGGCTGTCGGCGCTCCTGGTCCAGCACATCGACTTTCCCGAGGAGGACGATGCGCCGACGCCCCTCGAAGCGATCATGGCGGAGGCCGAGGGCGTGGCCGGGGAGATCGGCCGCCTCCTAGCGACGGCGCCGGCCGGAGAGGCGCTACGCGAAGGGGCGGTGGTCGTTCTCGCAGGGCCGCCGAATTCGGGTAAGTCGAGTCTTTTCAATACGTTAGTAGGTGTTGAGCGGGCTATCGTGACCGATGAGCCGGGTACCACCCGCGATGCGATCGAAGCGGTGATCGAGGTGGGCGGCTTCCCTTTCCGCCTAGTGGACACGGCCGGGTTGCGAAGCGCGCCGGGAAGGGTGGAGCGCATGGGGATCGAGGTGGCGCGCCGCTATCTGGCCGCGGCGGACGCGGTGCTCTACTGTCGCGAGGCCGGGCGCGCCTTCACGGAGGGGGAGGGCCGGTTCCTTGCGGGGCTGGCGGCCCCGGTGGTCCGCCTGCGGACGAAGTGGGACGCCGCGGGCGCCGGGGATGCTCCGGAGGACGGCGAGCTGGCGGTGTCGGCGGAGACCGGCGAGGGCCTCGGCGCACTGAAGGACGCGTTGCGGCGTCTCGTCTTTCGGGGCGTCGTCGAGAACCGCGACGAGGTGCCGGTTGTCACGCGCCGGCGTCAAGCCGATCTTCTTGCGTTGGCCCGCGACGAAGTGGCCGGCTTTCGGGGCGCGCTTGCGAACCGAATCCCTCCCGAAGTGGCGTCGGCGCATCTGAAGAGCGCGGAGAGCGCGCTGGAGGAGATCCTCGGGGTCATCGCCACCGACGACGTGCTCGACCGGGTGTTCAGGGACTTCTGCATAGGAAAGTGAAGCAGTGCGGCTGACCTACGACGTGATCGTGGTGGGCGGCGGCCACGCCGGCGCCGAGGCGGCGGCCGCGGCTGCGCGGCTGGGGGCGAAGACTGTGCTCGTCACCCCCGACCTCGCCCGAATCGGCCAGATGAGCTGCAACCCGGCCGTCGGCGGGGTGGCGAAGGGGACGGTGGCCCGGGAAGTGGGCGCGCTCGGGGGCGTGATGGCCCAGGCGACCGACGCGTCGCGCATCCATTTCCGGATGCTCAACCGCTCGAAGGGGCCGGCGGTGTGGGGCCCGCGGGCTCAGTGCGACCGGGCGCTCTACCCGATCGCGGTGCGGCGGATCCTCGACGGGCTGGAAGACCTGGACCTCTTTCAGGAGCTGGTGACGGGGCTGCACGTGAACCGGCGCGTGCGGGGCGTGGAGACTCGCGGGGGGATCGTGTTCGAGGGCGGGGCGGTGGTGGTCACGGCCGGGACGTTTCTGCGGGGGCGCATCCATGTGGGCGGGAGCGCGGCGCAGGGGGCGGGGCGGGCTGGGGAGGGGCCGTCCGTCGAACTGGCCGAGGCGCTGGAGGCGCGCGGGCTGGAGGTGGCGCGGTTCAAGACGGGGACGCCGCCCCGCGTCGACGGCCGCTCGGTGGACTTCGCCCGTTGCGAGCGCCAGGACGGGGACGACGAGCCCTTCCGGTTTTCCTTCTACGCTCGGGAGCCCCTGCCGAAGCAGTTGCCGTGCTGGATCACGTGGGCGGGGGAGGGCTTGAAGGAGATCGTAACGAGGAATCTGGCGCGGAGCGCCCTTTACGGAGGGGAGATCGCCGGCCGGGGACCCCGGTACTGTCCGTCGATCGAGGACAAGGTGGTGCGATTCCCGCGGGCGCGGCGTCACCAGGTGTTCCTGGAGCCGGAAGGACTGGACACGAGCGAGATGTACGTCAACGGTCTCTCGACCTCGCTGCCCCCCGATGTGCAGCTCGAGTTCCTGAGGTCGGTCCCCGGGCTCGGCGAGGTGAAGATGACCAGGCCCGGCTACGCCATCGAGTACGACTACTTTCCCCCGCACCAGCTGCACCGCACGCTGGAGGTTCGGTCGCTCCCCGGCCTTTACTTTGCGGGGCAGATCAACGGCACGACGGGATATGAAGAGGCGGCGGGACAGGGACTGGTGGCGGGCGCCAACGCGGCGCTGGCCTTGCAGGGGAGGGATCCCTTCGTCGTCGAGAGGGACCAGGGGTACATAGGTGTGCTGATCGACGATCTGGTCACCAAGGGCGTGGACGAACCCTACCGGCTGTTCACGTCGCGGGCGGAGTTCCGGCTGTTGCTCCGGCAGGACAACGGTCCCTCCCGCCTCGGCACGCTGGCGCGATCGGTGGGACTCCTCACATCCGAGCAGGAGGAGGCCCTGGAGGACAGGCTGCGCGAGGAGTCGCGCGCGCGGGCCTGGTTTCGCGACAGCGTGATCTCTCCTGCCGTCGCGAACCCGGCGTTGGCGGAAGCCGGTGCCGGGTCCGTCGGCCGGCCGAAGACGGCCCGGGAGCTTCTGCGCCGCCCCGGGGTCACGGCGGCCGCTCTCCTGAAGGCCATCGGAGCCGGCGCTCCCGATTTCGATCCGGACGTGCTGGGCACCGTCGAAGTCGACACGAAGTACGAGGGGTACGTGCGCCGCGAACTGGATCGGGCGGCGACGCTCCGCGCCCGGGCCGGCTTCGTCCTCCCCGAGGACGCCCCCTACCGCGATTTCACGACTCTCTCGTCCGAGGCCCGCCAGAAGCTTGCCCGCATACGTCCGGGCAGCCTTGCCCAAGCGGGCAGGATACCGGGCGTGTCGCCCGCCGACCTCCAGAATCTCGTCATGGAGGTGCGAAGGATGAAGGCCGCGGCGCGGGAGTTGGCCTGATTGCGGCACTGGCGCTTCTCCGGGCCTTTCCGCCGGAGCGAATTCCAGGGTCGAAGACGGTGCGCACCCGGTGTCCCGGAAAACCGCCTTTCCGACAGGCCGTTTCGGCGGAAAACCCCTCTCCGGCCATCCGTCTAGCAGTCCGTGGATAAAGCCCCGCGAGCACCGAGAGCGGCGAGGCGCCGGGCTGGCAAGGCGCGACGAGGGGCCAATAGCATCGCTATTGGGCTGAGGAGCAACGCAGAGCGCAGCCCTGGATCGGCAAAATGTAAAACAGACATGACATAATGTAATGTGTACTTTACAACGTGGACAGGTGAAGCGAAGCGCCCAGCCCGGATGCGTCGCCGCTCGAATGCCGGGGGGATTTTGTCCACGGGCTGCTATGGGTCGAAATCGTCTTTTTTCCGTAGAAACACCGAAGTTTTTTCTTTTTGTCCATGGCCTGTCCAACCGAGTTTCTCCCGGGGAGAGAAACCGACAAAACTAATTGGCTTCCTTTACCGTGAGGGTCCCCTTGGGAAAGTAGTGTCGTCAACGATACCGGGAGTGGCTGCGGCTGCGGGAGATCTCGGGGCGGCTGGCCGGGGCGTTGGCCGGGGGGGGGGGACTGAGCCGGTCGGCCGGGATTCCCGGCGAGCCTCACGGAGCGTGGTT
>JAPPNM010000068.1 GCA_028873825.1 Gemmatimonadota bacterium
TATTACCCCATAGTAGCGCCATTCCGGCCCGGCGCCTCGCCGCTCTCGGTGCTCGGGCGGCTTTATCCGCGGACTGCTATGGCGGATAACGGCCGCAAAGCCGGCACGGTCACCCTGACCATCGACGGCCGCGAGGTCACCGTACCGAAGGGGACCTCGCTGCTTCACGCCGCGGAGACGCTGGGGACCGAGGTGCCGCACTACTGCTATCACCCGGGTCTCACCGCGCCGGCGCAGTGCCGCATCTGCCTGGTCGAGGTCGAGGGCGCGCCCAAGCTGCAACCGTCGTGCGTGACGATGGCCGAGGACGGGCAGGTGGTCCGTACGGAGAGCCCCGCCGCGAAGCGGATGCGGCAGGGGGTGCTCGAGTTCTACCTCGTCAACCACCCGCTCGACTGCCCCGTTTGCGACATGTCGGGCGAGTGCATGCTGCAGGACTACGTCTTCGACGAGGGACGGGAGAAGGGGCGCAGCCGCGAGCCCAAGCGCGTCTTCGGGCGCGACGACTTCGGCGGCGACGTGCTCTACTACGGCGACCGGTGCGTGATGTGTACCCGCTGCGTGCGCTTCATGGACGAGGTGGCGCGGGACTCGCGGCTGACGGTGGTGGAGCGGGGGAGCCGCGCGGTGATCGACACCTTCTTCGACCGGGGGCTCGAGGGGGCGTCGTTCGCGGGCAACGTGGTGGACATCTGCCCGGTGGGCGCCCTGGTCTCGAAGGACTTCCTGCACAAGGCGCGGGCGTGGGATCTGGACCGCACGCCGTCGGTGTGCCCGAACTGCAGCCAGGGTTGCAACATCGAGCTTCACACCCGCGACAACCTGGTGCAGCGGCTCAAGCCGCGCGAGAACCGGGAGGTCAACGGGCACTGGATGTGCGACTACGGGCGCGCCAACTACGAGTGGATGAACCGGCCGGGGCGGCTCGAGGAGCCGGCCGCGGGGCGAGGGGCGAAACGGTGCGTCGCGGACTGGAGGTCGGCGCTGGAACATCTGTTTGTGAAGCTGCGGGAGGGGGCGGAGGTGAAGGCGGTGGGCTCGGCGTCGGCGTCGAACGAGGCGCTGGCTGCGCTGGCTGCGGTGGCCGGGGCGGCGGGGGAGGTGTCCGCGCGCGTGTTCCGCTCCCCGCGGGCCGCCGACGAGGTCCCGCTGCCGGGGTTCCCCCTGCTGGTTCGCCGCCGCGACCTGGCGTCGAACGTGGACGGGGCGGGGCTGCTGGGGTTCGAACGCACCGGCGACGACCGGGCGAACGGCGGTCTCGAGGATGTGGCCGGGCACGACGGGGCGCTGCTGGTGCTCGGGGACGAGCTGACCGATCAGAACGAGGACTTCGGGGCCGCGGCCAGCCTCTACGTGTACCTCGGCACCTTCGACTCGCCGGCGGCGCGGAACGCCGACTTCGTGCTTCCGGTGACGACATTCGCCGAGGAGGAAGGGTCGTTCGTGAACGCGCAGGGCAGGGTGCAACGGTACCGGCAGGGACTGCAGGCGCCCGGGTCGGCGCGGCCCGCGTGGCTGGTGCTGGGGGCGCTGGCGGCGGCGTTGGCGGACGGCGGCGTCCCGGAGAGTGCGGGCGATGTGTTCGCGGAGCTCGTCGCCGCGCACCCGGCGTTCGCGGGGCTCGCCTGGGACGGGCTGGGGGACCGGGGAGCCGCCCTGCGGACGGAGGCCGTCCATGGGTGAGATGCAGGAGCTCTCGACCTTCTGGTTCGTGACCGTCGCAGCCGTCAAGGTCGTCGCCGTCTTCACGGTCGTGATGGGCGTGGTCGCGTACATGACGCTCGCCGAGCGCCGCGTGTCGGCCTTCATCCAGGACCGCCTCGGCCCCAACCGCGTCGGTCCCTTCGGACTTCTGCAACCGATCGCCGACGGGATCAAGAACATCATCAAGGAAGAGACGATGCCGGGCACGGCGGCGAAGTTCTACTTCGTGCTGGGTCCCGCCCTGGCGATCATGCCGGCGGTCGTGACGATCGCCGTGATTCCGTTCGCGGCGCCGCTGCCCACGCCGGTCGGCACGGTGGACATGGTCGTGGCGGACGTGCCCATCGGGATCCTGTACATCCTGGCGCTTTCGTCGCTGGCCGTGTACGGGATCGTGCTCTCGGGGTGGGCGTCGAACAACAAGTACGCCTTTCTGGGCGGCCTGCGCGCCTCGGCCCAGATGATCTCCTACGAGGTGGCGCTCGGGCTGAGCGTGATCGCGGTCCTGCTGCTGGTCGGCAACGTCACCCTTACGGAAACGGTCTGGAAGCAGCAGCAGCTGGGCATGTGGTTCGTCTTCCCGCTGTCGCTGGCCTTCGTCTTCTTCCTGATCTCGGCGCTGGCCGAGACCAACCGGCTTCCCTTCGACATGCCCGAGGCCGAGTCGGAGCTCATCACGGGGTACCACACCGAGTACTCCGCCATGAAGTTCTCGATGTTCTTCATCGCCGAGTACGCGCACGTGGTGACGGCCTCGGCGCTGCTGGCGACGCTCTTCTTCGGCGGTTGGGACATCCCCTTCTGGACCGGAGACGACATGTTCCGCCACGAGTCGGGGTGGATCAGGGGCTTCGACGAGGCGGGAGCGCCGATCCCCGCGACGCCGAGCGTGCTGATCACCCTGCTCACCCTGGGGGCGTTCTGCGCCAAGACGGGCTTCTTCCTGCTGCTGTACATCTGGATCCGGTGGACGCTGCCCCGCTTCCGCTACGACCAGGTCATGCACCTGGGGTGGAAAGTCCTGCTGCCGGGCGCGCTCGGGTACGTCATGCTGGTGGCCGGGACCATGCTCGTGCTGGACCAGCTGGAGGTGCCCTTCGGCCCGGTCTACGGAGGGGTGCTCACGGCGGTGAGCGGGGTGACGACGCTCGCGTTCCTCCTCTTCGTGGATCGCGACCGTGTCATAGCGGGTGCCCACAGGAAGCGCAACCTCGCCCGACGGCGCGCAGGGTTGCCCGCGGAAGCCGGCGATCCGGCCGTCTCGAGCTGAACCGGAGCGGAGAACGATGGCGATATCGGTCAAGGTGATGCGGCGCCCCGAGGCGGGCCGCACTTCGTACATGCGGGCCACGCTGAAGGGCATGAGCCTCACCTTCAAACACCTGGTGCGGCCCACCAAGGTCACGCTGGAATACCCCGAGGAGCAGCCCGACCTGCACCCGCGCTGGCGCGGCACCCACCGGATGGAGGTCCACGCCGACGGGCGCCCCAAGTGCGTGGCCTGCGGGCTCTGCCCCACGGTCTGTCCCGCCAACTGCATCCGCCTGACGGGCGGGGAGGACGATCAGGGGAACCGCTACCCCATCGTGTACGAGATCGACGAGTTCCGCTGCATCTTCTGCGGCATGTGCCAGGAGGTGTGCCCGGTCGAGGCCATCCACGTGGGCCAGCACTTCGAGAACGCGGAGTACGCCCGGGACCGGTTCGTCTACGACCTGGACCGCCTGATGGAGCAGGACCACGCCGTCACGCTCCTCTGGGACCCCTCGGACCCGCGTTCGGAATGACCGAGATCCTGTTCGTCCTGTTCGCGGTCGTGGCCACGGGCGGCGCCATCGGCGTCGTGACCGGCAGGAGCCCGGTCGCGAGCCTGCTCTTCATGGTGGCGACGCTGGCCAGCCTGGCCGGGATCTTCGTGCTCTTCGAGGCGCACTTCCTGGCGGCGATCCAAGTGCTGGTGTACGCCGGGGCGATCATGGTGCTCTTCCTGTTCGTGATCATGCTGCTGAACCTGGGCCACGACTACCGCGCCGACCTGAAATTCGGGGCGTGGTTCCTGCTGTCGCTGGTGGTCGTGGGGCTGACGGCCGGGGTGCTGGTACAGGGGTTGACGGGCACGGACGAGGCGGGGCCGCGGGGGGACGGGGCGGCGGTTGCGGCCGCGCTCGACGCGGCGGTGGCGGAGAAGGGGGCGGTGGGGGTGATCGCCGACCCGCTCTTCACAGACTACGTCGTCGCCTTCGAGCTCATGGGACTGCTGCTGCTCGTCGCCATCGTGGCCGCGGTCGTCCTCGCCAAGCCCCGCAACCCGGAGGCCGGAGAGTGACATGCTGACCCCGGCCCTCTACCTGAGCGCCGTGCTCTTCGTGGTCGGCACGCTGGGGGTGATCGTGCGCAGGAACGCGATCATCATCTTCCTCTGCATCGAGCTGCAGCTCAACGCGGTCAACCTGGCCTTCGTGGCCCTCTCGCGGTACACCGGCATCGAGGGGCAGCTGTACGTGTTCTTCGTGATGACGGTGGCCGCGGCCGAGGCGGCGGTGGGGCTGGCGATCATCATCTCGATCTTCCGTCACTACGAGACGGTCAACGTGGACAAGTTCAACGTGCTGAAGTGGTGACCGGGGTGAGCGCCGCCCTGCTCGCGGGCCTCCCGGCTTCGGCTGCGGGCGCGGTATCGGAGGCGGCGGCGTCCGCGGGCGCGTCAACGGGCGCCGCCGCGTGGGAGCCGATCCTCCCGGGGCTGATCGTCCTGCTGCCGCTGCTGGGCTTCGCGCTGAACGGTATCCTGGCGCTGCTTGCCGCGAGGGATTCCTCGGCGGCGCTCCGGGAAGGGCGCGACTGGAACCCGTTCGCCGGGCCGCGCCGACCGGCGACGCACAGGTTGCCGAGCTGGATCGGGCCCGGGGCGATGGCTCTCGCCTTCGGTTTGGCGCTCCTGAACTTCCTCGGAATGCCGGCGGACCTGCACGATCCGGTCATCCGGTCGTACTGGGGCTGGATCGTCACCGGCGACCTGCGCATCGACGCCGCCCTGCAGCTCGACCAGCTCTCCATGGTAATGACCCTGGTAGTGACCGGGGTCGGATTTCTCATCCACGTCTTCAGCGTCGGCTACATGGCCGGGGATCCGGGATACCCCCGCTACTTCGCCTACCTGAACCTCTTCGTCTTCTTCATGCTCGTGCTGGTGCTGGGCTCGGGGTTCGGCACCATGTTCGTGGGCTGGGAAGGGGTGGGGCTCTGCAGCTACCTGCTTATCGGCTACTGGTTCAGCGACCGCGAGAAGTCCGACGCCGGGAAGAAGGCGTTCATAGTGAACCGGATCGGCGACGTCGGCTTCCTGCTGGCCATGTTCCTCCTCTTCCAGGGGTTCGGGACGCTCGACTTCATCCCGATCTTCGCGGGAGCCGAGGGCCGTGTCGCGGCCGGCGGCGTCGCGGTCACCGCGATCACCCTGCTGCTGATGCTCGGAGCCGCCGGGAAGAGCGCCCAGATCCCGCTCCACATCTGGCTCCCCGACGCGATGGCGGGCCCCACCCCCGTCTCCGCCCTCATCCACGCGGCCACCATGGTGACCGCGGGCGTCTACATGGTGGTGCGGTCGTCGGTGCTGTACGCCCTCGCGCCGACCAGCCAGGCGGTCGTGGCCGGGATCGGGGCGCTCACCGCCCTCGTCGCGGCCACCGTCGCGCTCCAGCAGTACGACATCAAGAAGGTGCTGGCCTACTCGACCGTCTCGCAGCTCGGATTCATGTTCCTGGCGGCCGGGGTGGGCGCCTTCACCGCGGCCGTCTTCCACCTGGTCACGCACGCCTTCTTCAAGGCGCTGCTCTTCCTGGGGGCGGGCGCGGTGATCCACGCCATGCACGACGCGGCGCACCACGGCGACGGCCACCTGGACGAGCAGGACATGCGCAACATGGGGGGGCTGCGCAGGTACATGCCGGTCACCTGCGCGGTCATGTGGATCGCGACGCTGGCGATCGCGGGCATATGGCCCTTCGCCGGGTTCTTCTCGAAGGACGAGATCGTCTGGTACGCGGCGGCCTGGGCGGGCGCGGAGTCGAATCCCTTCGGGGCGCTCTACGCGGCGTACTGGGGCCTGGCGCTCCTTACCGCGCTCCTCACCGCCTTCTACATGGCCCGGCTGATGGTCATGACCTTCCACGGGGCCAACCGGACCGGCGAGGCGGCGCGCTCGCACCTGCACGAGGCCCCCGGCGTGATGACGGCGCCGTTGATCGCACTGGCCGCGCTGTCGCTCTTCGGGGGCTGGATCAACGTTCCCGAGGAGTTGCGGATGTCCTTCGCAGGGCTTTTCGGGGCGCTTCCGATGAGCGAGTGGCTGCACCATTGGCTCGAGCCCGTCACGCACGCCGCCGCCGAGATCCAGACCGCGGGGTTCGGGGAAGCCGCCCGCACGGCGCCCGTCGGGGGAGGGGAGGCGGCGTGGGCTCTGGTCTCGACGCTTGCCGCGGCGGCGACGGTGGCGGCGGCGGTGCGATTCACGAGTACGCGCAAGTACGTTCCGGCGGCCGAGGACCCCGGCCCGCGGCGAGGCCTGCGCCGGGCCGCGTACGACAAGTGGTACTTCGACGAGGTCTACGACGCCGTCGTGGTGCGGCCGGTCGTCGGCGCCTCCCGCTGGTGCTGGAAGGCCGTCGACACACTGGTCATCGACGGGTTCGTGAACTTCGCCGGCAACTTCGCCCGCCTCGCCGGATGGGCGGCCAGCCTGTTCCAGACCGGCCAGGTGAACATGTACGCATTCGTGCTGACCCTGGGCTTCCTGTTCGTCCTGGGCGCGACCGTATTCCTGTGACGACGCCATGACGGACCTTCTCGCTTCGATCCTGTACGGGGACTGGATCCTCCACGCGCTGATCTGGCTGCCGCTGGCCGGGACCGCGCACGTCCTGGTGTCGTCGGCGGAGCGGGCCAGGAACGTCGCGTTCCGGTGGTCGGCGTTCGTCTTCGTACTGAGCCTCGGACTGTGGTGGGCCTACGATCCCGGTGACGGCGGGTTCGCCATGCAGTCGTCCGCGCCGTGGATCGAGGCGTGGGGGGTGAGCTACTCGCTGGGGATCGACGGCATCTCGGTCTTCATGGTGCTGCTCACGACCTTCACCAGCGCGATCGCCATTCTGGGGTCGTTCGAGTACGTGAAGACCCGCCGCAAGGCGTTCTACGCCCTCATGCTGCTGCTCGAGACGGGGGTCGTCGGCTTCTTCCTGGCGACGGACGTCTTCCTCTTCTACGTCTTCTTCGAGCTCACCCTGGTGCCCATGTACTTCATCGTGGGCATCTGGGGAGGCGAGCGCAGGATCTACGCGGCGGTCAAGTTCTTCCTCTTCACCGCCACGGGGTCGCTTCTGATGCTCGTCGCGATCCTGTACGTCTACTTCGCCGGCGGCACGGGGTCGTTCGCGTACGACGCGTTCCTGAACGCGGGGATGAGCTTGCGCGAGCAGCTGTGGCTCTTCGCCGCCTTCGCCCTGGCGTTCGGGATCAAGGTGCCGGTCTTCCCCCTGCACACCTGGCTGCCGGACGCCCACGTCGAGGCGCCCACGCCGGGGTCGGTCGTCCTGGCCTCGGTGCTGCTCAAGATGGGCACCTACGGCTTCCTCAGGTTCCTCCTGCCGTTCTTCCCGGAGGCGGCGCAGCACCCGGCGGTCGTGGCGGTCATGCTGGCGCTGGGGGTCGTCGGAATCATCTACGCGGCGTGGGTCGCCGCGGTCCAGCCGGACGCGAAGAAGCTGGTCGCCTACACCTCCGTGGCCCACATGGGATTCGTCGTTATCGGCGTCTTCGCGCTTACCCTGAACGGTCTCCAGGGCGGCATGGTGGTCATGATCAGCCACGGCATCTCGACTGGCGCGCTCTTCCTCCTGTTGGGCATGATGTACGAACGCCGCCACAGCCGGCTGATCGAGGACTTCGGCGGGATCGGCCGAGCGGCGCCCTGGTTCGCCACCGCCTTCGCGATCACCGCGCTGGCCTCGATCGGGCTGCCCGGCACGAGCGGCTTCGTCGGCGAGTTCCTCGCGCTCCTGGGCACCTTCGAAACCCACATGGCGACGGGGGCGATCGCCGCTACCGGCGTCGTCTTCGCGGCGTACTACATGCTGCCGATGGTGCAGCGGGTGCTCTTCAACGAACTGGACAAGCCCGAGAACCGGAAGTTCGCGGACCTCTCCCGGCGCGAGATCGCGATCCTGGCTCCCCTGGTGGCGCTGATGATCTGGATCGGAGTGCATCCGACGCCCATCCTGGAACGGACGGAACCGAGCGTCCAGGCGGTGCTGGAGCGAGTGGAGGACGCGCGCATGCACGCCGGCGGGGGCGAGGACGCGGCAACCGGTGCGGCCGGAGGGTTCCGTTCGTTCGCGCCGGCCGGCGACGGACCGGCGGCGGACCCGGCGCCCTCCGGCGCACCGGCCGCCCCGCGCGCGGCCGGGCCGCCCGGCGGGGGTCGCTGAACCATGCTCCTCGACTACGGGTCCAGCTTCCACTACGTGCTCGCGCTTCTGCCCGAGCTGGTTCTCGCGATCTGGGGGATGGGCGTGCTGCTGGCGGGCGCGTACCGCAAACGGGACGGGAGTTCGGGGCAAGAGGCGGGGTGGCTCGCGCTGGCGGGGCTGGCGCTGGCTGCGGTGGCGAACGGGTGGCTCCACTCCGGCGTGAGCGAGGTCGGCGCCGCCGGAATGATCGCGGTGGACCGCTTCCGCCTCTTCGCCAACTGGGTTCTAATCCTCGGTGCGGGCTTGTCCGTCGTCATATCGCTGCCGTACGTCGCACGCCAGAAACTGCAGGCGGAGGAATACTACTGCCTCATCCTTTTCGCCGTCGTCGGGATGATGTTCATGGCCGCGGCCCGCGACCTGATGATCATCTTTCTTGGCCTGGAGCTCATGTCGATCGGAGTCTATGCCCTGGCCGGGTTCAACCGGCGCGACCGGCGGTCGGCGGAGGCGGGACTCAAGTACTTCCTTCTGGGCGCCTTCTCCAGCGGTTTTCTCCTGTTCGGGATCGCACTCGTCTACGGGGCGGCCGGAACCACCAACGTCCACGCCGTCGCCATGGCCGTCGCGGACGGAACGGCGGCGAGCGCGCTCATGGTCCCGGGGGCGGCGCTCCTCGCAACCGGCTTCGCCTTCAAGGTATCGGCGGTTCCCTTCCACATGTGGACCCCCGACGTCTACGAGGGCGCCCCCACGCCGGTCACCGCCTTCATGGCCGCGACCGTGAAGACCGCGGGGTTCGTCGCGTTCCTGAGGGTCTTCCTGGTCGGACTGGAGGGGCTCCACGGCGAGTGGGCGGACGTCCTGTGGTGGATATCGGCCATCACCATGGTGGCGGGCAACGTCGTGGCTCTGGTGCAGTCCAGCGTCAAGCGCATGCTGGCCTATTCGTCGATCGCGCACGGCGGCTACCTTCTGGTCGCCCTGGTGGCGGCCAACGACACGGCGACGTCCGGGATGCTCTTCTACCTCCTGGTGTACACGATCATGACCGTCGGCGCCTTCGCGGTCGTGGTCACCGTCGGCAACCAGAGCGAGGCCAACGCCCGCATCGAGGACTACGGCGGGTTCGGCTGGCGCAAACCGGTGCTCGGCGTGTTCATGACCGTGCTGCTCCTGTCCCTGGCGGGGTTCCCGGGGACGGCCGGATTCATCGCCAAGTACCACCTGCTCCTCGGCGCGGCCGAATCCCGGCTGTGGACGCTCTCGGTGATCCTAGTCCTGACCACGGTGGTTTCGTACTGGTACTACCTGCGAGTCGCCTGGTACATGTGGATGAAGGAGGCGCCGGAGGGTGTCGACTCCGCCGAACCGGCCGTCACGCCCTTCGCCACCCGCCTGGTGCTGGCGGCGAGCGTGGCGGTGATAATCCTCGCGGGCGTCTTCCCGGGTGCCGCGCTGGACCTGGCGGCCGGGTCGGCGGAGGGCCTGAGAGGCGTCTCCGAGGCGGCCGGGTCCGCGGCCGGCCCTTGAAAGAGCGACGCCGGCGGCGGACGGAGTCCCGATGAACGTCCGCGATCGCGTATTTCGCGAGTACGACATTCGGGGGGTCGTGGGCGACGACATCGACCCCGGGGTGGCAGAGGCGGTGGGAAGGGCGTACGGGTCGGAGCTGAGAGCGCGGCTTGCGGAGTCCCGGCCCCGCGTGGTGGTGGGCGAGGACAACCGGCCGTCGTCTGCGGCCATGCGGGCCGGGCTGGTCCGGGGCCTGCGATCCACAGGGTGCGATGTCGTTCGGCTCGGGATGGTTCCCACCCCGGTCACCTACTTCAGCGAATACGAATTCGCGGCGGCCGGCGCGGTACAGATCACGGGCTCCCACAATCCCCCCGAGTACAACGGAATCAAGATGACGATGGGGAAGGGGTCAGTGTACGGGGACCTGATCCGGCGGCTGCTGGGGCGGATCCGCACCGGCGACCTGGCGGCCGGCGACGGGGGCCTGGAGACGGCGGACCCGCTTCCCGCCTACGTGGCCGATGTCGCGGGGCGGTTTCTGCCGGCCCGGCCCGTGAAGGCGGTCGTCGACTGCGGGAACGGAGCCGGATCGGTCGTGGCCGTCGACCTGCTGCGCGCCGCCGGCATGGAGGTGGTGCCCCTGTACTGCGAATCGGACGGGACCTTCCCGAACCATCACCCGGACCCGACGGTGGACGAGTGCGTGCAGGACCTGATCGCCGCGGTGCGCAGCCACGGGGCCGAGGTGGGGATCGGATTCGACGGCGACGCGGACCGGATCGGCGTGGTGGACGAGAAGGGCGGCATCGTCCGCGGCGACATCCTCCTGCTCCTCTTCGGGCTCGATCTGCTGCGGCGCCGCGGACCGGGCCAGACCCTCGTGTTCGATGTCAAGTGCTCCCAGGTCCTATCGGAGGAGTTCGCGAGGGCGGGCGGCGTGCCGGTGATGTGGAAGACCGGCCATTCCCTGATAAAGGAGAAGATGAGGGAGACGGGCGCGCCGCTGGCCGGCGAGCTTTCGGGGCACATCTGCTTCGCCGACGGCTACTACGGGTTCGACGACGCCCTCTATGCGGCCTGCCGCCTGGGCGCGCTGCTGGCCGCCTCCGACCGTCCCCTCTCGGAGATGGCGGGCGCGCTGCCCGCGTACGCTTCGACGCCCGAGCTCCGGATCGAGGTGGGCGAGGAGGACAAGTTCGGGCTCGTCGAGCGCGCCCGGGAACACTTCAGCGCGAGGTACGACGTGATCGCGGTGGACGGCGTGCGCGTCATGTTCGGAGACGGCTGGGGGCTGATTCGCGCCTCGAACACCCAGCCCGTGATCGTAGCGCGCTACGAGGCCGGGACCCCGGCGCGGCTCGGTGAGATCCGGGAGACGATGGAGGAGTGGCTGCGCGGCCAGGGCGTTTCCGTCTAGCAGTCCGTGGATAAAGCCGCCCGAGCACCGAGAGCGGCGAGGCGCCGGG
>JAPPNM010000116.1 GCA_028873825.1 Gemmatimonadota bacterium
CCGGCGACCCCCTGAACCCCATTCAGGTGCGCTACCGGACTGCGCCACGTCCCGCGGGTCATGAAGCTAAACGCTACGCTCCGGACGGGGAAGGCGTCAGGGCGGCGCGCATCCGCCGAATGTCCCCGGGTCCCACGCCGCAGCACCCCCCCACCCCCACCGCCCCCGCCGCGATCCAGCCGCGGCACGCCTCCCCCCAGTCGGGAGCGGCTTCGGCGGCGGCCCGGCGCTTCGTGTCCGGGTCGAAGGCGCCCCGGACGTTCGGGTAGGCGAGCACGGGCTTGCGCGTACCGTCGGCGAGCGCCCCCACCAGCGCCGGCGCGAGGGCGGCGTCGGTGCAGTTGACGCCGACGGCCGTGACGCCCGGGGCCCGGTCCGCCCACGCGGCGACCTCGCCTACCGGGGTGCCGTCGCTCAGGTGGCCGTCGTCGCGGCAGGTGAAGCTGAACCACGCGGGCTTGTGCGGAGCGTCTTCCGCCATCCGGGCGAGGATCCGCGCCTCGTCGAAGGACGGAAGCGTCTCGCACGCGAGGATGTCGGCGCCGCTCTCGGCCAGCAACCGCCAGCGCTTCCGGTGGAAGCCGGCGAGGGCGTCGCGGCCGATGCCGTAGTCGCCCCGGTATTCGGAGCCGTCGGCCAGGAACGCCCCGTAGGGACCCACGCTTGCGGCCACCAGAGGCGGGAGGCGCCCTGTGCCGCGCGGGCCGATCCTCCAAAACCGGTCCCGGGCCCGGATGGCCAGCTCGACCGCTCCGCGCATGACGGCCTCGGCGGCGGCGCGGTCGACGCCCCGCGCGTCCAGACCCGCGAAGGTGGCCTGGTACGTCGCGGTGGTTACGCAGTCGGCGCCCGCTTCGAGAAAGGCCAGGTGCGCGGCCTCAACCGCTCCGGGATCCTCGAGCAGGACCTTTGCCGACCAGAGCGGATCGTTCAGGTCGTGGCCCGCGCGCTCCAGCTCCGTCGCGAGTCCCCCGTCCAGCAGCAGGAAGCCCTGCCGGGCCGCGTACTCGTGCAACGACATGCCGTCCGGAGGCCGAACCGGCTCAGAAGACCGGCTCCGGCCCCTTGTCCGCCTCCCTCACCAGTGTCAGGATGGCCGCCTGGGGAACGACGAGGTACTCCCTGTCCTCGAAGCTGATTTCGACGGCGGCCTTGCGAAAGAAGATCGCGAAATCGCCCACCCGGGCCTGCACGGGCAGGTAGCGCGCCTCGCCCGATCCGATCTTCCAGGGCTCTTCGTCGAGCTCGATGGGGGCGCCGATCGGCGTCCCCGGCCCGGTGGCGAGGACGCGGCCCCCGCGCACGGACTGCTTCTCCACCGCCGAAGCCGGCAGATAGAGGCCGACCGTGCTGCGCTCCTCGCCTTCCTCGGGTTCGATGAGAACGCGGTCGCCGACCACGATGAGCCGTTTTCCGCCCCTTCCTTCCATTCCCGTCATCTAAAGACCCGCCAATGCGGCGCGAAGGACACCGGCGACGTACTCGATCCGCGTGTCGGCCAGTTCCGGGTAGACGGGCAGCGCGAGTGCGAGCTCGGCGGCCCTTTCGCTCTCCGGAAGGTCGCCCGCCGCGTATCCGAGTCCGGAGAAGCACTCCTGCAGGTGGAGCGGCACGGGATAGTAGATCGCGGTGCCGATGCCGGCGGCGGCGAGACGCTCGCGCACGAGATCCCGGTTGGCGACGCGCACCACGTACTGGTTGAAGACGTGCCGGTCGGTGACGGTCGCGGGGAGCCGGAGGCGCCGCGGGTGTTCATGGGCGAAGTCTCCCAGGAGGCGACCGTAACGCGCCGCGTTCGCCCGGCGGGCATCGCTCCAGCCGTCCAGATGCGGCAGCTTCGCGCGAACCACGGCCGCCTGCAGCGCGTCCAGGCGGAAGTTGCCGCCCACGACCCCGTGCCGGTACTCGACGGCTTCGCCGTGGACGCGGAGGGCCCTGACACGGTTCGCCCGGCCGGCGTCGTTCGTGACCACCATGCCGCCGTCGCCGAAGCACCCGAGGTTCTTGGAAGGGAAGAAGGAAAGGCAGCCGTAGTGCCCGACGGAGCCGGCGCGGCGGCCGCCGTGCGTCGCCCCGATGGCCTGGGCCGCGTCCTCGATCACGACCAGCCCGTGCGACTCGGCGATCTCCATGATCGGCGCCATCTCGGCCATCTGGCCGAAGATATGCACGGGGATGACGGCCCGGGTCCTCGCGGTGACGCACGCGGCGATGCGGCCGGGGTCGACGTTCAGAGTAACCGGATCGATATCCGCGAAGACCGGCGTGGCCCCGACGCGGGCGACGGAGCCGGCCGTGGCGAAGAAGGAGTAGGGCGTGGTGACGACCTCGTCGCCGGGGCCGATTCCCTCGGCCATGAGGGTGACGAGCAGCGCGTCCGTTCCCGACGATACGCCGATCCCGTGGCGGCAGCCCGCGTAGTCGGCGACGGCTTCCTCGCAGGCTTCCACCTCCGGTCCCAAAATGAAACGCTGCGAGGCCACTACCGCGGCCAGCGCGTCCTCGATGTCGCCCCTGATCGACGCGTACTGCGCCGTGAGGTCCAGAAGAGGTACTTTCATGGGCACCTAGTGTCATGTCCCGGATATCTCGGCCGTTGGAGCGCCGGACCGCTTCGCCCGCCTGTTCGCGATGTAATGACGACATTACATCATGTAATCCACAGTGTACATGGGGTCGTCCCGTGAAGCCACCGCATCGCGCCGCCGTCCTGAGCTGCTCCGCCGTCGTGGCCTCGGTGCTGGCCGCGGCCCTTCTCCTTCGCGGCGGTGCGGGCGGCCCCTTCCACAGCATCGAGACCGCCGTGACGCCGACCGTCGAGGTGGCGGGGCTCCCGGCGCCGGACTCTCCCGCCGGCACCGCCGAACGGACGGATCTGAACCGCTTGGCGGGGACCGCTCTGGCCCTCGTTCTGATGGCCGGGGCCGCCGCCCTGGCGAGCCTGCTGGGCGTCGTCGGGTCGGAGAACCTGTCGCTCGAGGGGCGCCGGGCGGTCGAAGCGATGCTGGGTGCGCCCCCGGGCAGGCTGGTGCGCGGCGTGGCGCGACTGTGGGGGCGCCGCCTGTTCTGGGGATTGGCGATCGGAAGCGGTTTGGCCGCCGCCGCGGGGATCCTGATAGCCGGGCTGGCTCCCCCTGGGACTTCGTTCGCGCCCCCGGCCGCGGGCGCCGGAGTCGCTACGCTGGCGATCCTCGCCGGCGTGCTCGTCCAGTGCGCGATCCGGCCGGTTCGGAGTCTCTACCGCCGGGATAGGCCGTTGCGGCAGGAAGCGGAGAGCCACCAGTTGACGGACCCCCGGCCGCGACGGTTCAACCGCGTTCTTCTGATCACCCTGCAGCTCGCCGCGGCGGTCGGGCCTTCTGCTGGCGTCGCGCGGCGCAGAGCCGACGGTCGGGGCGGACGGCGCGGGAGAGGGAGAAGCCGGGGGTCACGCGGTGGTGGGCCTCCTTTCACCGGTGGAGGAGGAGGCCGGCACCCCGGAGGACCGCGCCGCGCTCTTCGGATCGGCTCTGGCCGCCGTGCTCGATGCGCCCGAGCTCGTGGCCGGGTCGCTCGGAACCCCGGGGGCCTGGATCGGGCGCGGTCCCGAGGTTCTGGCCGCAAACGAGTGCGGGGCCTGCTCGGAAGGGGGCATGCCGGTTCCGGTCCGTCTGGCCCGCGTCAGACGCCATTCCGTCATGCCCGGGTTCTTCGCCGCACGGGGACTGTCGTTCGTGGCCGGGCGCGGTTTCGGGACCGGTGGACCGGGGGAGGAGAAGGCGCGGGAGGCGGTCGTCAACCGGGCGTACGCCCGTGCGCACTTTCTGGAGCCGCCGGCGGTGGGTCGGTGGGTGGCTCTCGGCGGCTACAACGGGGAACGACACGTGGTGGTGGGTGTGGTCGGGGGAGGCGGCGGCCGGGGTCTCGGCGCTTCCGGATCTCCGTACGCGGCGTACTTCTCCGCACTTGAGCATCCCCCCGCCGAGATCGAGGTCGTGGCCTCGGTGCCTCCGCACGCCGCGGCGGACGAGGACGACTCGGTGGACATCGCGCGCGAAGTGTTGGGCGGACTGTCCGGGGGACGATTGTCGGTAACCGCGCTGAGACCCGCCCGCGAAGAGGTGGAACGGGTGTACGGGACGGCGGCCTGGTTGGGAGGCGGGGCCCGGGGGGCAGGTGCGTTGGGGGCCCTGGCGGCCGTCTTCGGACTGGTGGGGGCGATGCGCGCTCACGTGCGGTCCCGGTTGCGCGACATGGGCATCCGGGCGGCGATCGGGGCCGCGCCGAGGACGTTGCTGCGGCTTGTTGCGGGCGAGGCGCTGCGGATAGGGGCGGTGGGGGTGGGGGCGGGGTTGTGGGGCGCCACCCTGGTGGTTGGCGTGCTGGCTCCGCCGGGCGTGGACAACTTCGACGCGCCCGTCTTCGGGGCGGTCGGGGCGCTGTTCCTGGGGGCGGCGGTGGTGGCGGCGGCGCCGGGCGCCGGACTGGCGGCCACGGCGGAGCCGCGCTCAATCATGGACGCGTGAGCGCCGCCGGTCAGAACAAAGGCGCCTGGGCCAGCCCGCCCTCCAGTTCCAGGAGCTGCCGCTTCCGGCCGAGTCCGCTGCCGTAGCCCCCGAGATCGCCGTTGGCGCGGATGACCCGGTGGCAGTCCTGCCGCGTGCCGGCGAAGTACTCGGTCAGCCGGTCGGCCAGGCGGTCGAGGAGGGGGTGGTTCCCGGGTGCGGGCGGGTTGCCGAACCCGGCTTCCAGGCTCCGGAGTCGGATCGGGAGCAGGGGACGGTCGGCGAATTCGAGGAGACATATCCCGCAGCGGGTGGCGCCGGCCAGCATGGGGCCGAGGGGGGTGTCGAGGGAGGGGGTGGTGACGGGGGCGGGCCGGTTCCTCATCATCGAGGATGCCAGCCGCGGCGCGCGCGGGGCCGCCGCGATGGCGGCGGAGTGGCGGCAGGGGGAATTCGCGCGTAGTATTGCGATGACATTGATCGTGGGAGGCGCCATGTCGGCTTGCCGTTCGAAAAATCTGGCAATCGCGCTGGCGGTTCTCCTTGCGGCTGCGGGGTGTGCGACAACGAGCGAGCAGCCTGGGGAGACCGGGGAGATCGTCATCGTCGTGGAAAACGACAGGTGGGAACGCGCCACCATCTACACCACCCCGCAATTCGGGAACAGGCGTCTCGGCGTCGTGGAGGGGAACAGCGTGGCGGAGTTCAAGCTGGATTGGGGCCTTCCTCGCATCCAGATCATGGCGGAAGTTCAGGGCGGCGGCACGATTCGGTGGAATCCCACTGTGGTTCGACCTGGGGAGATCTGGACGTTCACCATCCTGGCGCGGTAGTGCCGGGAGCGGCGGCGCCATAGTCTCTCATCCGGCCTTTGCCGCGTCGCACAGCCGGTACAGGACCCACGTCGCCACCTGCCAGCGGGGTCGCGAGCAAGCTCGCCCGCGGCATGTTTCCCTTTCGAAGTCTTCCGGCGGCGGCCCGGGCCGGACTCGCGATCCCGGGCGATGCTGGTGCGCCGACGTCAGAACAAAGGCGCCTGGGCCAGCCCGCCCTCCAGTTCCAGGAGCTGCCGCTTTCGGCCGAGTCCGCCGCCGTAGCCCCCGAGATCGCCGTTGGCGCGGATGACCCGGTGGCAAGGCACGACGATCGCGATCCGGTTGTCTCCGTTGGCCCGCCCGACCGCGCGGGATCCGCCCGGCGATCCGGCCCGGCGCGCCAGTTCGGCGTAACTGACCGTCCGGCCGTAGGGGATCCGAAGGAGTCGGCGCCAGACGTGCTCCTGAAAGGCGGTTCCGGCCAGAGCCAGAGGGATCTCGAAGTCTTGCCGCGTGCCGGCGAAGTACTCGGTCAGCTGGTCGGCCAGGCGGTCGAGGAGGGGGTGGTTCCCGGGCGCGGGCGGGTTGCCGAACCCGGCTTCCAGGCTCCGGAGTCGGATCGGGAGCAGGGGACGGTCGGCGAATTCGAGGAGACATATTCCGCAGCGCGTGGCGCCGGCCAGCATGGGGCCGAGGGGGGTGTCGAGGGAGGTCGTGGTGACGGGGGCGGGACGGTTCACCATCATCGAGGATGCGAGCGCGGCGCGCGCGGGGCGGCCGAGTGGCGGCAGGGGGAATTCGCGCGTAGTATTGCGATGACGTTGATCGAAGGAGGTGCCATGTCGGCTTGCCGTTCGAGAAATCTGGCAATCGCGCTGGCGGTTCTCCTTGCGGCTGCGGGGTGTGCGACAACGAGCGAGCAGCCTGGGGAGACCGGGGAGATCGTCATCGTCGTGGAAAACGACAGGTGGGAACGCGCCACCATCTACACCACCCCGCAATTCGGGAACAGGCGTCTCGGCGTCGTGGAGGGGAACAGCGTGGCGGAGTTCAAGCTGGATTGGGGCCTTCCTCGCATCCAGATCATGGCGGAAGTCCAGGGCGGCGGCACGATTCGGTGGAATGCCACTGTGGTTCGACCTAGGGAGATCTGGACGTTCACCATCTGCCGGACGCGGCAGCGCCATTGTCTCTCATCCGGCGTTCGCCGCGTCGCACAGCCGGTACAGGACCCACGTCGCCACCGAGCGGAGCGGCCGCCAGGACTCGGCGCGTTCTAGGACCGCCTTCGGCCCCGGGCGCTCCCCGCGCCCGTCGAGAATGCGTACGCCCTCGCGGACCCCGAGGTCGCCCGCGGGCATCACGTCGAGGCGTCCGAGCCGGAACATCAGGAACATCTGCGCGGTCCACTCCCCGATTCCCCACACCGAAGACAGCATTGCGACCACTTCCTCGTCCGCCATGCGGGCCACGTTGCGAAGGCGTACCGAGCCGGCCGCGCACTTCGCGGCCAGATCCTTGACCGCCCGGGTTTTGCCGGCGGAGAACCCGGCGCCGCGGAAGCTCTCGTCCGGCAGCGACAGACACTCCTCCACCGTCGGGAACCGCGGCCCGGGCGTCAGCGCACAGACGCGGCCGTAGATCGTGCGGGCCGCGGTTCCGGCCAGCTGCTGGTAGGCGATCGAACGGGCGATGGCCTGGAAATGCGACCCCCGCGCCAGCGGCCCGGCCGGGAATCCCGGAAACGGGGGGACCCGCTGCATCGCGCCTCCCAACAACGGGTCGCGGGCGGCAAGTTCGCCCAGTTGCGCGGCGGTCGGCTTCACGGCGAGTCCTCGGTGGCGACGCTCCGCCGGCCCGGCGCGTCGGCTGTTGCTATCACGGCTTGCCCGGCGCGCTTCAGTCGCCGACGAGGGCCGGGATCCCGACCAGCGGATCCATGTCGGCGCCGTAGTCGACCCCCGGCACCTCGAAGCCGAAGAGCTGGAGAAAGGCGGAGCGATACCCGTCGAAGTCGGAAACTGTTCGCAGGTTCTCGCTGGATACCGACTCCCAGACGTGCAGCACTTCGGCCTGCGTCTCCGGTTTCATCTCGAGGTCGTCGAGACGGATGAAGCCTCCCGCGTCCGCATGAACGCCCCCGTGGCCGTAGACCTTTTCGCCGTAGAGGCGCCGGGCCTGTTCCACGGGGCCCTCGTGGTCCCCCTTCTCCTTCATGATCCCGTAGAGGATCGACAGGTAGAGCGGCACGACCGGGATCGCCGCGCTCGCCTGCGTGACCACCGCCTTCATGATCGCGATGTGGGCTCCGCCCCCCGTCGCGGCCAGCTCCGCGTCGAGCTCCCCGGCGGTGCGGTGCAGATCGGCCTTGGCGCGTCCGATCGCGCCGTCCCGGTAGATGGGCCAGGTCAGTTCCGGCCCGATGTAGCTGTAGGCGAAGGTTCGGCAACCGGGGGCCAGCACGCCCCCGTCGCGAAGCGCGTCCATCCACAGGCGCCAGTCCTCGCCCCCCATCACCGCCACGGTGGCGCTCACCTCCTCGGCCGTGGCCGGCGGCAGCTCCACGCCGGTCACCTCGGCCCGGTCGGTGTTCAGCGTCTTCGACCGGTAGGGCTCCCCGATCGGCTTGAGCACCGATGTGAAGCGTTCGTCCGTGTCGGGGTGGATGCGGCGGGGTGCGGCCACCGAGTTTACCACGCAATCGACCGGAGGGAAGTCCCGCTTCAGCGCCGCCACGACCCGGGCCTTCGCCTTGTGCGAGAAGGCGTCGCCGTTGTAGCACGCGGACCGTAGCCCGGCCCGCGCGGCGGCTTCCTCGAAGGCCGCGGTGTTGTACCAGCCCGCCGTGCCGGGACGCCGCGCCGTGGGTGCGCGGTCGAAGAAGACGCCGAAGGTGGCGGCACCGCCCCCGAAGGCGAGCGCGATCCGCGACCCCAGCCCGTAGCTGGTGGAAGAGCCGAGGACCAGCACCGATCGCGGCGGATTTGCGATCGGGCGGGCCCGGGCGTGCTCGATCCCGGTCTCCACGTTGCGGGCGCATCCGGCGGGGTGGGACGTCACGCAGACGAAACCGCGAACTCTTGGGCGAATGATCATCGTTGTGTGACGGCGTGTGGGGGGTTCATCCTGGGTGGGCGCCCCGCGGACCGGCCCGGGCGGGCGAGGGCCGGTGCCGCCAAGGGCGTCCAGTAATGCTAACGCATGGACACACGAGGTGAAGAGCGGTGCCGGAGCTTCCCGAGGTCAACCTCTACCTGCACGCGCTGCGCCCTCGGATCCTCGGCGAGAGGATCGAGCGGACGAGGATTCCGTCTCCTTCGCTCCTCAAGACCTTCGATCCCGCCCCCGCCGAGCTGCACGGAAGGGTCGTGGAGACGCTGGCGCGGCTGGGCAAGCGCATCGTGTTGGGGACGGAAGGCGGCCTCTTCGCCGTCGTCCACCTCATGATCGCCGGGCGTTTCCAGTGGCGAAAACCCGGCGTGCCGGTCCCCCGCAAGCGCGGCCACGCGGCCTTCGACTTTCGCCGCGGCACGCTGCTGATCACCGAGGCCTCCACCCGCAAGCGCGCGTCCCTGCATCTGGTCAGGGGGGAGGCGGCCCTGCGAGAGCACGATCCGGGAGGGATCGAGCCGCTCGAGGCCACTGCGGAAGCCTTCGCGGCCGCGATCCGGCGCGAGAACCGCACCCTGAAGCGGGCGCTGACGGACCCGCGCATCGTCTCGGGCATCGGCAACGCCCACTCGGACGAGATCCTGCTGCGGGCCCGGCTGTCCCCCGTGCAGCTGACCCGGCGACTCGGCGACGGGGAGGTCGAGCGCCTCCGCGCGGCGACGCGGTCGTCGCTCGCCGAGTGATCGGCACGGCTGATCCGGGAGGCGGGCGACGATTTCCCCGCGAAGGTCACGGCCTTTCACCCCGCCATGGCCGCGCACGGCAGGTACCGTGAACCGTGCCGCAGGTGCGGGACGCCGATTCAGCGCATCGTCTACGCGACCCGCGAAACGAACTACTGCCCGACCTGTCAGACGGGCGGACGGCTGCTCGCCGATCGGGCTCTTTCCAGACTGCTTCGGCGCGACTGGCCGCGAAGCGTCGAGGAACTGGAAGCTCTGAGGAGACCGAAAAAGGGAGACTAGCAGTCGGTGGATAAAGCCGCCCGAGCGTACTACTTCTCCGCGACCTCGTCCGGGTAGGCGGCGATCACCTCCGGCCGGGGAACGCATATCTTGCCGCCGTCTCCGAAACCGAATTTCGCGCCCAGGCGCCTCCACCAACTCACTTCCTCCTCGCCCTCTCCCTCCGCGCGGTCGGCGGCCGCGAGCGGATCCAGTGCATTGATCGGTTTGCGCGTCGACTCCAGCATCTTCCGCTGAATCCCGAAGCGAAGCTTCATGGAGGGCGGCAGCCTGGACGGGATTCCGGCTTCCGCGGACGCCATCCCGGCCGGGAACGGGTCGTACGCCGCTTCCGCCCCACCCGTCGCCCCGGCGGCCGAAGCGACGGTCTCCCCCGCCGCCGCGACCGGCGCGTCGCCCGCTTTGGGGTCCGGCACTTCCTCCGAGGCAGGCGCGGTCGGCATGATCGGCGCATCGGCGACGACGGGTTCCAGGACGACCTGCTCGGGGGGTACTTCGATCCGCACCAACCTGATCGAGGGTACCTCGAAGACGGGCGGCTCCGCCAGACGGTCGGGCAGCCCGGCGGCCGGCTCCGGCCTCTGCAAGCTGAGTGCCCCGAACAGCAGGCCGTGCAGCGCCAGCGACACGACCAAGCATGCTCCCAGCACCATTCGATGCCGTTTTTCCCGGATCCTCCGTGTGTTCACCGGCCCTCCCGAATACCGCCGCAACGCAACGAACCGCAAAAATCTATACAGGGGTTGCCGCTCGGGTGTTCCCGTCCGGCGCTTCCCGCGGGGGCGGATCGCACCGCCGCCGATTCGGGTACGAGTCCGCATGCGCCCCGGCTCCCGGCCTCACAGCCGGAAGTCCGCCACCACCGGCGCGTGGTCGGAGGGAATGTCGGTCTTTCCGCCCTTGCGTTGGTTTCGGTCCACCCACGCGGCGGTCGATGCCTCGGCCACCGGAACGGTGGCGAAGACATGGTCGATCCGCAAGCCGTCGTTCCTCGGAAAGGCGAGCCTGCGGTAGTCCCACCAGCTGTAGACGCCGCCCAGCGGGTTGTGCTTGCGCACCACGTCCACGAGGCCCCAGGCGCGGATCCGCTCAAGGGCCCGCCGGGCGTCGGCGTGACAGAGGACGCTTTCGGACCAGCGCTCCGGGTTCTCGGCGTCCCGATCGTCGGGGGCCACGTTGAAGTCGCCCGCGAGGACCAGCGGGTCGCGTGGGTCGTGGCGCGTCTCCAGCAACTCGAGAAGACGTCCCATCCAGGCCAGCTTGTACGCGTAGGACTCCGATCCCACGGTGCGCCCGTTCGGGAAATACGCCGAATACACCGTCACGCCCTTTACGGTGCCCCCGATCAGCCGCGCCTGCGGATCGTCGTCCCCGGTTCCCCTCCGCACGCCGGCAACCGGGTGGGGGCTGAGCAGCGCGACGCCGTTGTAGGCCCGCTGGCCAAACACTGCGGAGTCGTACCCCTCCCCTCGCACCTCCTCCGCCGGGTACGCTTCGTCGAGGGTCTTGATCTCCTGCAGACAGAGCACATCGGGGCGGTGGTCGCGAAGCCACCGGAGCAGGCGCGCCCGCCGCGCCTTGACCGAGTTCACGTTCCACGTTGCGACGCGCATGTCGGGAAGGAATTCGCTAGCAGTCCGTGGATAAAGCCGCCCGAGCACCGAGAGCGGCGAGGCGCC
>JAPPNM010000137.1 GCA_028873825.1 Gemmatimonadota bacterium
CCAGCCCGGCGCCTCGCCGCTCTCGGTGCTCGGGCGGCTCTATCCACGGACTGCTGGCAGCCGCCCGGACGGCACGCCGCACAGGACCCGCGGAGCCCTGCATCGCCTCAGCCCGCGGCATGGCCCTTCGGATCCAGGCGCGGGATGCTCCGGACCCGCAGGATCTCGCGCACGGCGGCGAGCACCCGCAGGCGCGTTCGCCGGCGGCGGATATCGTACCGCAGCCCCAGCGGCATCCAGGCCACCCGGCGGGCGAGGGGCGCTAGCACCCTCATGAGATCGGCGTTGGCGGCCCAGCCGTCCGCGGTAACCAGGGGACCGTCCCCGGCAGCCCGCAGCGCCCTCTTCACCACCACGGCGCGATACGCCCGAAAGGCGACCATGGGATCGACCGCCGGACCGCCCGGCGCCGGGCGCCAAAGCGCCTGCACGCCCAGCCGGCGGGCGAACCGCACGGCAAACGGAGGCTTCCCGGTTTCCGGCCCGGCCTCGCAGGCCACGATGTCCGCGCCCCCCTCGAAGGTGCGGATCAGGGCGCGCAGGTGCCCGGGGTGCTCCGTGAAGTCCGCCTGCATCGTGACTATCGCGTCACGCTTGGGATACCGCGTCCCCGCGGCGGCGGCCCTGAGCAGTTTGTCGAGGGCGCGGCCGTACCCGATGGGCGACCGCTCGGACAACACCGCAAGGGGCAGGACCCGCTCGTACTTCGCGAGCTGCGCCCCCGTCCCGTCGCCGGACCCGTCGTCGAGCACCAGAACCCGGAAGTCGCGGCCCAGCTCCAGCATGACCTCGCGGATCTTCCAGAGCAGCACGCCGATGGTGCGCTCCTCGTCCCGGCAGGGAATGCAGATGTGGATCATGGAGCCTTGTGTCCCTCGCTGGTGGCAGGTCATTGAATCTATACATACTCTTCCGGTCGCGGTTCCCCCGCCGACGCGACCGGTTTCTCGCCGGGGAGCGTGGCCGCGGGCCGCGGCCGCCTTTCGTCGGGCGGCGACGTCTTCCAGCGCCGGTGATGCCACAGGTATTGCTCGGGGTGCTCGCTTACGAACTCCTCCAGCCTTCGGGTGAAGGCCTGCGTGAGCGCGGCAACCCTCTCCGCGCGGCTCCGGCCGGCCTTCTCGGCGTCCAGGGGCGTGATGTGGATTTCATACGCCGGCTTCCCTCCCGGCTTACGGATGGTGTAGAACGTCGCGATCGTCGCCCCCGCCCTCATGGCAAGCAGGGCGGGGCCGCGCGCCGTGGACGCCGGACGGCCGAAGTAGTCGACGAAGATCCCCGCCCGCCGCGCGTCCTGGTCCCCCATGATCCCGACCACGCGGCCCGCCTTGAGCGCGGCCACCACCCCGGAACGGGCCTCCCGGCGCGGGATCACCTTCATGCCCAGCCTTTCGCGCGACCGCGTCAGATACCGGTCGAAGAGGACGTTGCGCTGCGGGGCCGCCACGATCTCCGTGGGGAACCCGCGCGCCACCACGCCCGCCGTCCCCACCTCCCAGTTGCCCAAGTGGCCGCTCACCAACACCACGCCCCGCCCGGCGCGCGCCGCCTCCTCCAGCACCTCCCCGCCGACCATGCGGGTCCGCTTCAGGATCTCGCCGCTGCGAGCTCCCGCCAGGCGGAACGCCGCCACCGCCTCCGCGCCGAAATGCACGTACGAGCGGCGCACGACCCCCCGCCGCCACGCTTCGTCCGCGTCGGGGAAAGCCATGCGCAACTGCTTCATCGCCACGTCCCAGCGGGGCCGCCACAACCGGCCCGCCACTCCGCCCAGCGCGGCTCCCACCCGGTCCGCGACGACCCCGGGCAAGGCCCGGCAGACGGCTGTCACCGCACGCAGCACCGCGTACTCCACCCCGTGCCGGACGCGCTTCGACCCCGAAATCGCGCTCACCGGAACTGCATCTCCCGGAGCCGGCGGTACAGCCCCCCCTTCTCCATCAGCGCGGCGTGAGTGCCCTGCTGCACGACCCTCCCTTCGTCCAGCACCACGATGCGGTCGGCGCGCCGAATCGTCGAGAGCCGGTGCGCGATGACGAACACCGTGCGTCCCGCCAGCAGTCCCTCCATCGCCTCCTGCACGAGCTTCTCCGACTCGGCGTCGAGCGCGCTCGTCGCCTCGTCCAGCACCAGCACGGGGGGGTCGCGAAGCACGGCCCGCGCGATCGCGATCCGCTGGCGCTGGCCGCCCGACAGAGCGGTCCCGCGCTCGCCCACAACGGTCTCGTAGCCTTCGGGGAGCCTCGTCACGAACTCGTGGGCGTAGGCCGCGCGCGCCGCCGCCTCGACCCGGCCGAGCGGGGCGTCCTCCATCCCGTAGGCGATGTTGGCCCGCACCGTGTCGTGGAAGAGCACCGTGTCTTGGGACACCACCCCCATGGCGCCCCTCAGCGAGGCGAGCTCGAGGTCGCGGATGTCCGTGCCGCCGATCTCGACCGCCCCGGCGGTGGGTTCGTAGAAGCGCGACAGCAGGTCCACGACCGTCGTCTTGCCCGCGCCGCTGGGCCCCACCAGCGCCACCACCGTGCCGGCCGGAACGAAGAAGTCCACGTCCCGCAGCACCGGATCGCCCGGACGGTATTCCATGCGCACGCCCCGGTAGCGGATCCCCTCCCCCACGCCCGTGAACGGGCGGGCGCCCTCCCGGTCCCGGATCTCCGCCGGCGCGTCCAGGAACTCGAAGATCCGCTCGGCGCCGACCAAGCCCGGCTGGATCACCGTGGGGAGCTTGCTCAGGTACCTCACCGGCGCGTAGAGCTTCGTGCTCAGGAAGATGAACCCCACGAACTCCCCGCCCGTCAGCGAACCTTCCACCACCACCATGCGGACGCCGTACCAGAGGAGGATCGCGGTGCCCAGCGCGATGAACACCTCCGTGATCGGGCCGGCCAGCGCGCGCAGCCGCATCGTCCGCAGGAAGGTGTCGAAGTAGCCCGTCGTGAGTTTGCGGAAGCGCTTTCGTTCCAGCGCCTCCGCGGAGGCCGATTTCACCATGCGGATCCCGGACAACGTCTCCTGGATGTGGGAGCCGACCTCCCCCGCGATGTTGAGGACCTGTCGGTCCCCGCGCCTCAGGCGCCGGATCAGCGGCCCCCAGATCACCATCGTCAGCGGAACGACGATGAAGGCGGCCGCCGTCAGGCGCACGGAAACCACCAGCATCCAGTACAGCGTTGCCGCGAAGACCAGGACCAGTGAGAGCGACCTGACGAGCTCGGCAGTGACGAGCGTGCGGAGCTGCTCGACGTCGTGGGTGAGGCGCGACACGACCTGGCCCGTCCGGACCCGCCCGAAGAAGGAGAGGTCCATTTCCAGCAGGTGCCCGTACACCTGGTTGCGCAGGTCGCGCGTGACCCCCTGCTCGACCCTCGCCGCGAGGTAGGCACGCGCGAAGTCCGCCGCGTTCTTGAGGACGACGAGGCCGAATATGAAGGCGATGATGCCCACCACTACCGTCTGCGGATCCCCGCCGAGGTCGACGAACCGGCCGACGGTGAAGTCCAGCGCCCGGTCCACCTGGCTGGGCTCCACGGGGGTGCCGGTTCCTTCCCTTTCCCCGAAGACCGTGCCCAGAAACGGGATGAGCACCACGATCGAGAAGGCGTCGAGGGCCGCGTAGGCCACGCTCGCCAACGCCGCCAGGGCCAGCATCCCCCGGTGCGGCCCCAGGTAGGAGAGTACCCTTCGCCATCCACCCACGGTCAGCGCCCGGCAACCCGCCGGAATCCCCGCGGGGCGGCGCATCCGCGGCGGATCAACGCGTCCATGTGGTCACGCTGTAAGGCACGGTCACACCGGCCGCGGACTGAGCGACGCGACGGGGACGATCATCTCCTCCGGCGAGATCCCCCCGTGCAGGAACGAGTTGCGGTAGCGTCGCTGGTACTCGCGCAGCTTGGTGGGGTAGACGAAGAAGTGGTCGTCGAGCGCGACCAGGCAGTTCGTGCCGGCGGGACCCTTCGGGAGGCGCAGCGACGAGAAGCTCTTCGGCGTGAAGGCGGCGCGCCGGTCGCGCGGCCGCATGTTGCTCCCGAACTTGTAGCGCAGGCTGGCTGTGGCGTCGCGCCGCGCGTAGATGGTGGCGGGGCGCCGACAGTGAATGGAGCCGTGATCCGTGGTGAACACCACCCGGTGCCCCCGCGCGGCGGCCTCCTTGAGCACCGAGAACGCGGTGGAGCGCTCGAACCACGACCGGGTTAGCTGCCTGAGCGCGGACTCGTCCTTGGCCACCTCCATGAGTATGGGGGACTCGGAGCGCCCGTGGGTCATCAGGTCCACGAAGTTGAACACCATCGCGACGACGGACCCCCGGGTCTTCAGCGCCGAGAGGAGGCGCCCGCGCACCTGCGTCCCGTCCCGGTCGGTGAAGACCTTCTCGTAGTGGACGGGAACGTCCCGCCCCGTAAGCCGCCGCAGCTGGTCGCGCAGCAGTGCGTCCTCGAAGGTGTTGAGCGATCCTTCGTCGCCGGAGGCGTCCCACCACCCGGGCCGCTCGGCCGCGATCTGGTCCGGATAGAGACCCGAGAAGATGGCGTTGCGGGCATAGGGCGTCGCCGTAGGCAGGATCGAGTAGTGGCAGCTCTCCTCGATGTCGAAGTGCCTTCCCAGCAGCGGGGCGATGGCGCGCCACTGGTCGAACCTCATGCAGTCGAGAATCACGAGGAGCGCCGGATCCGTGTCCAAGAGCGGCAGCAGATACCGCTCGACGACGTCGACCGACAGGGTGGGAGCCCCCGGGCCTCCGCGCATCCAGCGCGGGTACTCCCGCACGATCCAGGGACCGAAGTCGCGGCGCAGATCCTGTTGGAGGGACTCGACCGTCGCCAGCAGACCGGTCTCGCCGGCCCGCTCGAGACGGAGGTGCCAGTCGACGAGTTCCCGGTGGAGGTCCGCGAAGGCCGGGGCCGTGGACGCCTCCTCCCGCATGCGCGCCAGCACCGGCCACCGCGCGGCGAAGTCCTGCGCGGCCCGCTGCTGCTGGATCGAGGAACCCTCCAGGATCCGGGTCACCGCCGAGAGGACCTGGCGCGGGCTGGCGGGCTTCACCAGGTAGGCCTCCACCTGGCGCCCGATCGCCTCGGTCATGGTGCGGTCCTCCTCCGACTTCGTCACCATCACGACCCGCGCGTGCGGGTCGTCGCGGCGGATGATCCGGAGAACCTCCAGACCGCGCCGCCCCGGCATCCGCTCGTCGAGGAGGATCAGGTCGTAGGCGTGGTCCCCCAGGAGCGCCAGCGCGTCGTCGCCGTTCGTGATGGCGTCGACGTGGTAGCCCCGCTGCTGCAGGAAGAGGAGGTGGGGACGGAGGAGATCGATCTCGTCGTCCACCCAGAGGATTCGCTTGGCCGCGCGCTGCATGGTCGTGAAGTTAGCGGGTGGCGGGGAATCGCGGTCGGTCGTCACGGTCCGGGAGTCCGGCCACGCTACCGCATGTCGATGGTGTAGGAATCCCACGCCGCGACCGGCTTGCCGTAGCGGGTCGCCGGGTGGAAGCGAACGTCCGCGGCTTCGCTTATCAGCTGCCGGTTGAGTTTCCCGCTCCCGGTCGGAGGGTCGAGGTAGGTCGAGTCGGCCACCACCCGGCCGGATTCGTCGACGAACACCCAGACAGTGACCAGACCCTTCTTGAGCTCCTTGTGGACGGGCGGCAAGATCCAGCCCCGGACCTCCGGCCCAACGAAGCCGCCAAGTCCCTCCGAAGCCGAACCCCCGTCGCCGCCGCCATCCCCCGCCAGCCCCGGCGGGGCGGGCAGATCGGGTTCCCCGAGCAACGCGGCCAGGTCAAAGTCCGCCTCCGCGTCCAGCTCCACCTCTTCGATTTCGATTTCCGCCGGGATGGGAACGGCGGGCGGGACGAGCGGAAGGGGCGGGGGGAAGGAGATGCTCATCGCCTCCATGCTGCCGCGCGCGGCGCGAGGGTCCGCCGCCGCCGGACCGGCCGCCGCCGCGGCAAGCGCCGGAACCGGACGCCGGCCGCTTATGACGAATACCAGAACGTGCAGGAGGAGCGACGCCAGCAGGGCGTTCCCCCAGATCTTCCTTTCCTTTCGGCGCCGGCCTCTGACGTTGAAATCTCTCATCGGTCTCCACCCGGTCGCGCCGCGGTCGGCGTCCCGATCCGCCAACGTGCATTCTACCTTCGCACCCGGCAAGGTGTTCCGGCCATGAAGCCGGGCCGGGCCGACTGCGCGCACCGGCGCGACTTGCCGGGCCGCCGGGCCGGGAGCACCTTTCGGCCCGCGGGGCTTCCGGCCCCGGGGGAGGGCCGGAACCCCGCAGGAGGCTAGCCTTCGAGCGGCTGCCCCGCCTAGGCCCCAAAGGAGAACGTCCGTGGATCTCGGAATGAAAGATAGCAGTCCGCGGACAAGGCCCCGCAAGCACCGGAAGCGGCGAGGCGCCGGGCCGGGGGGATTTTGTCCACGTGCTAGCGTGACCCGTCCCCGGGCCGCGCGCTCCGGGAGCGGGCTCCGGTGAGCGTCGAGGAGCGGATTCGGACCGGGCGGACCGGGCGGGCCGGCGCCTATCTGGAGCTGACCAAACCGGGGATCACCGTATTCGTCGCGGTCACGGCGGCTGCGGGATACGTCATGGCGTCGCGGCCCGCGGTCCTCCTCCCCGCGCTCTTCCACCTGGTCGTCGGCATCGCCCTCGGCACCGCGGGCTCCCTGGCGCTCAACCAGTACCTCGAGCGCCGGCCGGACGGCGTAATGCTGCGAACCCGCGGGCGCCCGGTACCCTCGGGGCGGGTTCCCGCGAACCGCGCGCGGCTCTTCGGCTGGCTGCTGTTGGCGGCCGGAACCGGCCATCTCTGGTACTGGCTGGGATGGGTCCCCGCCGCCATCACCGCGACCGCCGCCCTCCTTTACGACGGCGTCTACACGCCGCTCAAGCTCCGCTCCCCCCTGGCCACCCCCGTGGGAGCGGTACCCGGCGCGCTCCCGGCGCTCGTCGGCTGGACGGCACACGCGGGCACCGTCGACGCCCGCGCCATGACGCTGTTCGGGATTGTCTTCCTGTGGCAGCTCATCCACGTCCTGGCGCTGGGCTGGAATCTGCGCCAGGACTACGAGCGCGCCGGCTTCCAGCTCATTCCCCCCGGCTCCGACCGGCTGATTTCGGGACTCATGGTCGGACACGCCGCGGCACTGCTGCCGCTGAGCATCCTGCCCGGCATGCTGGGAATGACGGGAAGCCTCTACCTAGCGGGGGCCCTCGTCCTGGGCGCGGGCATGCTGGCGCTCACCCTCGCCTTCCTGCGCGAGCCCACGAAACGGCGCTGCAGCAGGGTGTTCCTCGGATCGCTGTTCTACCACCCGCTGCTGCTCGGCGCGATGGTGGCCGGGACGCTCTGATCGCCGGTGACGCGCCTGGGACGTATCGGGCAGCCTCGGAGTCCGGCCGAGGGAACTCCGGAGGCGCCGCGGAGGTACGGTGTGGCATCCGCCAACCTTCCGCCGGAGGCCCCATGACCCGTTTTCGCGTCCTTCACCTGAGCGCCCTGTTCGCGGGGCTCGCGGCCAGCCCCGCAGCCGGTCAGGTCACGCTCGGCGCCAAGGTCGGCGCGAGCCTGTCGGATCTGGTCTTCACGGGGGTCGAAATCAACGAGCGCGAAGCGCGCAGGGGAATCGTCGCGGGCGCGTCTCTCGCGCTGCCGGTTTCGGGAGCCCTCGGCCTGCAGGTCGAGGGCTCGTTGGTGGAGAGGGGGGCGACGCTCTCGCTGCTTCAGCTGGGCGATGTCGAATACGCGATCGACTACGTGCAGATCTCGGCCCTAGGGAGGGCGACCCTTCCCGTGGGCGGCTCGCGGAGCTTCCTGTATCTGCTCGCCGGCCCGGTGATTGCGCTGGAGACGACCTGCGAGGCCACCGTCACTCTGGTGTTGCAGCGGGAAACGGAGAAGAGGCCGTGCGACGACGAGGAGCTCAACACGCCGAGCAAGCCCGTGGACTTCGCGCTGGCCGCGGGCGCGGGCGCCGAGGTGGCCGTAACGGGACGGGTGGGGCTGTCGCTGGACATCGTCTACACCTACGGGATTCGGTCGATCTACGATGGTGAGCTTGACCGGACATCCCACAACCGGGCCACGACGGTTCAGGCCGGGCTGCTCTTTCGCGCCGGCTAGATGCGCCGATACCTTGCATGAGGAAGTCGACTCCCTTCGGGGCTCCCGCTCCGCCTCCCCGAGATCGTCCATCGACCACCGCGAGAAGGAGCTCCCCTTGAAGCGCCTCCGGATCACCTGTCTGGCAGTCCGTGGACAAAATCCCCCCGGCCCGGCGCCTCGCCGCTCCCGGTGCTCGGGCGGCCTTGTCCACGGACTGCTGGCCACCGCGCTTCTCCTCCCGGCGGCGGACGTTTCCGCCCAGCACACCGTTTCCCTCCTGGGCGGCATCAACCTGACCGTAATCGCGAACCAGTCGACCGACGACCGCTATCCGGTGGGGTTCCAGCGGACGACCGGAACGAATCTGGGGCTTGCGGCTTCGTTCATGTTGTCGCCGGAGGATGCGCTGCATACCCTCTCGGCCCAGTTGGCCGGAACGTATTCCGAGAAGGGAGCCTGGCTGGGCAAGGGCGAGAGCCGCGTCGACTACCAGATGGATTACCTGGAAGTGGCGCTGCTGGCCGACATGAGATTCGCCTCGATCGTGAACGGGGTCTTCATCCACTTCCTGATCGGGCCCACTCTGGCTTGGCTGCGCACCTGTCAGCGCAACTTCCCGGCTTCCGACGACCGTCCCGCAACGAGCAGCGCCTGCAAGGATGGAGATTTTCGGAACCGGGATCACGGCATCGCCGTAGGGAGCGGCCTGGAATTCGCGCTTACCGGCGCGCTGGGGGTCACCGCGAGCTTCATGTATGGCATCGGCCTCTCACACGTCGACCAGCCCCGGGATGAGGACATACCGCCGGCCCTGAAACACCGGGCGCTGACCCTGAGGGCGGCGCTGAGCTACCCGATCGGCTGAAGCGCCGGAGCATGAGCGCGGTTCCCGCGGACCGGACCGGGAGCCCGTGAGCGGAGCGGGAGAGGATCTGGCAAGGGTTCTGCGCCGCATCGACGGGCGCGGCTATCCGGCCTACCGGGAAATCGGGGGCTCCTGGCAGCTCCAGTCCTGCACCCTCGAGGTGCGGCGGGTCCAGAGAGACCCCTTCGCGGCTCCCACCCGGGTCGCGGCCGTCCTGAAACCCGAACGGGCGGGCTACGACGCCGCCACCCTGGCCACGCCCTCCCGCCGCGTCGGTCTCTCCTGCCTCCTCGCCCGCGCCTTCGCGGCGGCCGCCCGGCGCTGCCCGCGCGGCGGCGGGAGCGGCAGGAGCGGCGAGATCGCGATCGCCGATCCGGGGCAGGTCGTCCTCGCCAACACCGCCGTGCTCGTAGGCGCGGACGGCCGAGTCGAGGTTCGCTTCGCGGTTGGCCTGCCCGCCGCCGGCCGACGCGTACTGGGCCGCCAAGCCGAGCGGCTGCTCCTGCGCACCCTCCCCGCGCTGGTGGAGTCCACGCTGCCCGCCCGCGCCCACCCGCCCGCCACGGTCGCCCTGCACGCCGAAGTCAACGAAGACGCCGATCTCATGCGCGCCCAGCTGGAGGGGCGCGGCCTGGTCGCGTTCATCGCCGACGGGTCGCTCCTTCCGCGACGGAGCGGCATCGACGATCGTCCGCTGGGCGTCGACCGCGCCACCCTCTTCGAGTCCCCGTCCAGCCTTCGCGTGACCCTCGACCGCGCCAACGGCCCGCCGCTGGCGGGCATGGGGATCCCGCGGGGCGTGACGCTGTTGGTGGGGGGCGGCTACCACGGCAAGTCGACGGTTCTGGACGCGCTGGCCCGGGGCGTCTACAACCACCGGCCCGGCGACGGCCGGGAAGGTGTGGTCACCGATCCGACCGCCATGAAGATCCAGGCCGAAGACGGCCGTTCCGTGGCGGGCGTCGACATCTCGCCCTTCATCGGCACGCTCCCCGGAGGGCGCGGCACGGCGGCCTTCTCCACGCCCAACGCCTCCGGGTCGACCAGCCAGGCCGCGGCGATCATCGAGGCGCTCGAGTCCGGATCCCGGCTGCTGCTGATCGACGAGGACACGGCCGCTACCAACTTCATGATCCGCGACCGCCGCATGCAGGCCCTGGTCACAGGCGCCGACGAGCCAATCACCGCCTTCATCGACCGGGTGCGAAGCCTCCACGCCGACGCGGGCGCCAGCACCGTACTCGTGATTGGCGGTTCGGGCGACTACCTGGACGTCGCCGACCGGGTCGTCGGCATGGCGCGCTACAGACCGGCCGACCTGACCTCGGCCGCCCGGGAGGTCGCGGCGGCGCACCCCACCGGCCGCCTGACCCGGGCCGGCTCCGTGAGCTGGCCATCCCGGCACCGGTTCCCCGACCCGCGCTCGATCTCGGCCCGCCGGGGCCGCCGGGAGCGCTTCATAAAGGTCAGGAGCCTCGCCGCGGTGGACTTCGGCCGGGAACGGATCGACCTCGCGGGCGTCAGGCAGATCGTGTCGCGCGCCCAAGCCCGCGCGGTGGCGCTGGCGATCGACCATGCACGCACCTTCATGGGCGACGGGGCGGCCATGGAGGACGTTCTGGCGGCGCTCGGCGAGTCGCTCCGCCTTCACGGACCGAACGTCCTCGATCACAGGCGAACGGGGGACCTCGCGAGTCCGCGCGTGCAGGATGTGGCAGCGGCTCTGAGCAGGCTCAGGAGCCTTAGGCTGCGCAGCGGCCCGCGGACGTAGACCCCGGGCCATATTGCCAAACCGCCCCGCCCACCGTAATGTCGCGAGACGCTGCACGTACGGTTTGTGGCGAAGGGGCGAGCCGGTTGGCCGTTCCCCGGTCGTTCGGCCCCGCCCGGGTCCGGCGCTGTCCGTGCGGAGCCGGCCTCTGGCGATGCCGGTTGGCCGTTCCCCGACCACTCGGACCGGCCGGAGCTTCTCGGCGGACAGGAGGCAGGATGTTCCGTGCAACCCATCGGACGAGCCGCTTCGCGGCGTCGCGGGTTTCTCCGGGCTGGCAGCCCGTGGACAAAATCCCCTCGGCATTCGAACGGCGATGCATCCGCGCTGGCCGCTTCGCTTCACCTGTCCACGC
>JAPPNM010000022.1 GCA_028873825.1 Gemmatimonadota bacterium
GAGGCGATGGCCAAGCTGTGCATGCTCACCAGCCTGATCGTGCTGTACGCCTACATGGTCGAGTACTTCCTGGCGTGGTATTCGGGCGAGCCGCCCGAGCGGGGGTCGTTCTGGAACCGGGTCTTCGGGCACTACTGGTGGGCCAACTGGATCATGCTGACCTGCAACGGTCTGGTGCCGCTCATGCTCTGGTTCCGGCGGGTGCGAAGATCGATCGCCGCGCTCTTCGCGATCTCGATCTTCATCAACATCGGGATGTGGTTCGAGCGCTTCGTCATCATCGTGACCTCGCTGTCGCACGAGTACGAGCCGTGGGCGTGGGGCCTGTACCGTCCGTCGGTCGTGGAGATGGGGATCCTGCTGGGCAGCTTCGCGTGGTTCGGCTTCTGGTTCCTGCTCTTCACCCGGCTGCTGCCTCCGGTGGCGATCGCGGAGATGAAGGAAGTGGTGCCGCCGCCGAGGCGGGGGAAGGCGGCGTGACGATGGGGCGGCCGAGGGATTCGCGCGCCTGGCAGCCCGGCGCGAACGGGGGCGTCGTCGTGAACGGCCTGACGAGGGACCGGAGCGCCCACCCCCACGGCGGCCGCGCGAAGGAGACCGGGTCATGATCTTCGGAGCGAAGCGGCGGCACGGACACCGGGGCTTCTTCGCCCTCTTCGAGCACCTCGACTCGACCGTGGACGCATGCAAGGAGCTGCGGGCGGCGGGTCACAGGGGCTTCCGCGCCTACGCCCCGCTGCCGGAGCACGAGCTGCTCGAGGAGGGCCTGGCGCTCGAGCACAGCCCGGTGCGGGTCTTCACCCTGGCGGGCGGGCTCACCGGCGCCGCCACCGGCTTCGCCTTCACCTCGTGGACCTCCATGGACTGGCCTCTGGTGACCGGGGGCAAGCCGATCCTGTCGATTCCGGCTTACGTGGTGATCGCCTTCGAATGCGCCATCCTCTTCGGGGCGCTCTCCACCGTAATCGGGCTCTTCGTCAACGCGGGGCTGCCGAACTTCAGGCCCATGGTGGCGTACCACCCCGAGTGCTCGAACGGGAGCTTCGGCGTGTACGTGACCGCCCCGCCCGTCCGCGCCGCCGAGGTGAGGGAGATCCTGTCGCGGCACGAGCCCGCCGAAGTGCGCGAGGATCCGGAGGGGTTCGATGTTTAGCAGTCCGTGGACAAAGCCGCCCGAGCACCGAGGGCGGCGAGGCGCCGCTGCCAGGCCCCGGCCCACTGCGCAACGCCGCTCGTCGCCGCGGGTTGCGAGAGGGTTGCCGCGGCTGCGGGCGCTGGCGACGTTGGCCGTTGCGGCGGCGGCTTCGGGCGCGTGCGTGCCCCTCGACGACCTCATGGGCGACCTGTTCGGCCGCAGCATGCGGGACCAGCGGTCCTTCGACCCCTACGAGAACCCGCTGCCGCCGCCGGAGGGTTCGGTGCCCTTCGCCGCCGGCAACTACGCCGCGGGTCCCTACCAGGTGAACGTCGGGCAGCCGGAGGGGAGCCCGGACGTCCCCCCGCCGTTCACGCAGGACGACATGGCCAGGCGTCCCGAGGTCGTGGACGCGCTGATCAATCCGGTGGCGCCGACGGCCGAGTCTCTCTCGAGGGGCGAGCAGCTGTACGAGCGGGTCTGCGTCGTGTGCCACGGCCCCGACGGCGCGGGGACGACCGGCTACATCTTCGAGGTGCATCCGGCCATGCAGGCGCACCCGCTGAACGGCGGGACGGCGCTGGAGCGCAGCGACGGCTACATCTACGGGATAGTCCGCGTCGGCCGGGTCATGATGCCGGCCTACGGGCACCAGATCGGCCACTACGACCGCTGGCACATAGTCAACTACGTGCGCCGGCTGCAGGGGCTGCTCGAGGCGGAGGACGAAGGCGGGGCGGAGGGGGGCGGCGCGGGGACGGACGACGGCGGGGGAACCGAGGACGCGGACGGCGGCGCGGGGGCGAACTGAGCGATGGCCCGCCATTCGATCCCGCGCGAGATCCCGGTCAGGTACCTGAACCGGAGCGCCACCGGAACGGCGGTCCTGCGCGTAATGGCGGCGATCGGGGCGGTGGCGTTCTTCGCCACCCTCTGGAGGGATCCGGCGCTCGCCTGGAAGTCGTACGTGGTCAACTGGAACTACTTCGCGTCGATCGCCATGGGCGGCGTGATGGTCGCGGCGGTGACGTGGATCGTGAAGGCGAAGTGGAACTGGCCGCTGCGCCGCGTCCACCAGTCGTTCGCGGCCTACCTGCCGATCGCCTTCGTCCTCTTCATCCCGATGCTGATCTCGCTCCGGGAGGATTACTTCCCGTGGATCGAGATGATGGCCCACGATCCGATCGTGCAAAAGAAGGCGGCCTACCTCAACATTCCGTTCCTGGTCAGCCGCAACCTCGTGGGCGTCCTTGCGCTCTTCGGCATGGCCTGCGGTTTCGTCTACCTGGCGCTCAGGCCGGACCTGGGGCGGATCGGACGGGCGCGGACGGCGGAGGAGCGAGCCGAGAGGGGACGTATCCGGTGGCGCGAGCGCTTCACCCGGGGATGGGTCGGGCGGGCCTGGGAGGAGGACCAGAGCTACCACCGCATGACGCGCATGGCTCCGCTCATGGTCCTGGTCTACGCGGCCGTGATGTCGATTCTCGCCTTCGACTGGGCGATGTCGCTCGAGCCGCACTGGTTTTCCACCCTCTTCGGCGGCTGGTTCTTCATGGGGGCGTTCTGGGGCGGCTTCGCGGCCACGGCGGTCGTCGCGGTGTGGCTGAAGGGGCGCGATCCGGTCTTCGACGAGCACGTGGGACAGTCGCAGCTGTGGGACCTGGGCAAGCTGACCTTCGCCTTCGCGGTCTTCTGGACGTACCTGTTCTGGTCGCAGTACCTGGTCATCTGGTACGGCAAGCTGCAGTGGGAGCAGGCGTGGATAAACACCCGCGTGGGGGAGCCCTGGGGCGGCTTCTCGGCGGCGGTGATCGTGTTGTGCTTCGTGGTCCCCTTCGCGGGCCTGCTGGGGGTGCGGCCGAAGCGAACGCCGCGGGTCCTGCAGGTCTTCGCCCTGGTGGTGCTAGCGGGGCTCTGGCTGTGGCACTACATGCTCATCTTCCCGTCGCTGCACCACGAAGGAGACCCAGCCTTCTCGGCGGCGACGCCGCTGATCGGACTGATGTTCCTGGGACTGTTCCTCATGGCCGTGCGGTGGTTCCTGGCGACCTTCCCGGCGGTGCAGGTGTGGCAGCCCCAGACGGATCCGGAGCCGCTGGAGGCGGAGGGGTAGTCAGTCTTCCGAACCCAGCACGGCACTCGACCAAAGGAGACAGGCGCCATGAGGTATGCCCCGCTATTCGTGCTCGTTCTACTCGCCACCGGCGTCGCTTCCTGTGATTCGACGAAGCCGGCAAACCCCCTCACCGAGCCCGAAACGGTTGCCCTCCTGCGTGAAATCTTCCTACTGATGGAGGATGCGGGCGGAGACTCCAGCACGGTGGATTGCTCCGTTGGCGGACAGGCCACGGTAACCGAATTGGCCTACGACCGCCAGAACGGAGACACGGCACGGTTCAACGGCCTCTGGACGATCATCCCGACCGACTGCGAGGCGAACGTAGTCAGCGACACGCTGATTCTGAACGGAAAACCCAATGTCCGGTACACAGTAGAGGCTTGGGCCGCATTCGACGCCGATTCCGAAGTTGTGAGGGGCGCAGCCAGGGCTGTGTTCGGGGGCGCCGTGACGTGGCGGAGGCAGAACGGCGATACCGACACCTGCTCCGTCGATCTGACGTTCGAGAGCACCGAATTCGATGGGGACCAGGGATTCAAGGGGGACTTCCGGGGCCGCATGTGCGGCCTCGACCTCGCAATCGACGATACCGAGTTGCTATGGTAGCTGCCCCCGGCGGCGCTCGCGGACCGCAGCCGCACCTAGCCCTCCGGTGGTCCGAACCTAATCTCGCCCTCGTTTCTCCCGGTTCGGGTAAATTTGCAGTCGCGGGCTCCTAAATTCAACGCCCCGTTTGGACTGCCAAGCCGGTACTCCCGCTCAAGGGCGATGACCAATGCCTCGACCAGTTCGGTCGTGACCTCGCAGCCGACGCCCGTCCGGTTCCACGCGGCTCCGGGGCTCCGAACGTTTCGGGACCCGGACCCGTCGGTATAGTGTAGAAGGGTGCGGCGGACTTCAGAAGCGAGGAGCGACATGACATATCCGAACCGGCCTCCCGCCTACGGCGGCCCCGCGCCGCGAATGCGCGTTACGCCGTGGGTGAGGATTCTGCTCGCCGCGAACGCGGCGGTCTTCCTGGTCACCGTCGCCGTGGGCCCGGAGCGGATGTTCGACCTCTTCGCCTTCTCGCCCGGACGGATGCTCGCGCGGCCCTGGGGCATGCTCACGTACATGTTCATACACGCCGGCCTGTGGCACCTGCTCATGAACCTCCTGTTCATCTTCTTCTTCGGGCCGCCGCTCGAGGCGCGCTGGGGCTCCGACCGCTTCATCAAGTTCTACCTGATCTGCGGGCTGGGAGGCGTCCTGCTCAGCTTCGCCTTCTCCGACGCGGGCATCGTGGGGGCGTCGGCGTCCTGCTACGGGATCATGCTCGCCTTTGCGATGGCCTGGCCGAACCAGACCGTGTACATCTGGGCGCTGGTGCCCGTGCGCGTGAAGTGGCTCGTCGCCTTCCTGGTGGCCATGAGCTTCGTGAGCGCGATCAGCCCGAGCCGCGACGGCGTGGCTCACTTGGCGCACCTCGGCGGGGCGGTCGCGGGCCTGCTGCTGGTGAAGAGCGAGTGGCTGCCGGCGTTCGGGAGCGGCGCCGCGGTGCCGGGCGGTTGGGGTCCGGGGGCGGGGGGCGGCGGCGTGCGGGGGCGGGCGGCGCGGAGGAGACGCGGTGGACGGGGCGTCGGCTGGCGCCGGCTGGTTCGCCCGAGGGCTTCGGGACCGAGCCTGTGGAAGGAGCGGCGGCAAGAGCCGAGCGCGGGGCGGCGGCCGGTCGAAGGCCCCGCGGACGAGGCCGCCATGAAGGCCATCCGGGAGCACATGGCGGAAAGGCGGGCGCGCCGGGAGCTGGACCGGGTCGACGAGGTGCTGGACAAGATCTCCGCCCGCGGGATCAACTCGCTCACCGCCGAGGAGCGCGAGCTGCTGGACCGGGTCTCGAGGCAGACCCAGCTGAACTGACGAGAGAGTGGCCGCCCGGCCGGGGAAGGGGCCCGCCGTCGCCGCCGCCGCAATCGTCCCGCCGGAATCCCGCTGCCGCGCCTCGGGCCGACGGGCCCCCGCAAATCGGTCGCCTTGACCCGCCCGTCACGGGGTTTCTAGAATCCCCTTCCCGCCGTCCGTTCCCCCGGAGCCGGCGCGACCGTCCGGCGCAACGCCGCCGCCGACGCGCTCCCGGTCGAGCGAACGGGCTACCCGCAGACAGCGAACAAGGAGGTGGCATGGCCGCGGCCAGGTCTTTCAGAACGGAGAACATCCGCAACGTGGCGGTCCTCGGGCACGGAGGATCGGGGAAGACGACGCTCATCGACGCGGTGTGCTTCGCCTCCGGTACCTCGAGACGCAAGGGGAACGTGAACGCGGGGACCGCGCTCACGATGACGACGCCCGAAGAGACCGGCCACGGCATGTCGATGCAGCTGACGGTGGCGCACGCCGTCCGGAACGGGACCAAGATCAACCTGCTCGACACGCCCGGGTACATGGACTTCGCCGGAGAGGCCGCGGCGGCGGTGCGCGTCGCCGACGCCGCGGTCGTCACGGTGGGCGCCGCCTCGGGGGTGGAGGTGGGAACCGAGATGGTCTGGCAGCTCTGCGAGGAGCGGGCGCTCCCCCGGATGATCTTCGTGTCGATGATGGACAAGATGCACGCGAACTTCGGCAAGGTGCTCGGCGAGCTGAGGGACGGCCTGGCGCCGGGCGCCATCCCCGTGCAGATCCCGATCGGGGCCGCGGGCGGCTTCCGCGGGGTGGTGGACCTCTTCACCAACAGGGCCCACCTCCACAGGGCCGGCGGAACGACCGGCGAATACGACGAAGCCCCGGTCCCTGACGAGGTCGCGGGCGACGTCGAGACCTGGCGGACCGAGCTCATGGAGACGCTCGCGACCACCGACGAGGATCTCCTGGACCGCTACCTGGAAGGGGAGGAGATCTCCGTCGAGGAGCAGCTTGCGGCGCTCGCCGGGGCGGTCGCGGACGGCGAGGTCGTGCCCGTCTTCTGCGGTGCGGCGGAACTGTCCTTCGGGGTGCGCGAGTTCACGGAGCGGCTGGTGTCGCTGGCGCCGCACCCGGGGCGGGCGGGCCGGGTGGAGGCCACCGGCGGCGGCGGATCCGAAACGAGCCTGCGCGCCGCCGACGACGAGAGCGTGAGCGCCCTCGTCTTCAAGACGAGCGCCGAACCTCACGTCGGCGAGCTCTCGCTCTTCCGCGTCTATTCGGGGATGGTGGCCAACGGGACCGAGCTGCGGAACGCCGGCCGGGAGGCGAGCGAGCGAATCAACCACCTGGCCATCCCGCAGGGGAAGGAGCGCGTGGAGGTGGAGGCGCTTCATGCGGGCGACATCGGGGTCGTGGCGAAGCTCAAGTCCACACGTACCAACGACACCCTGAGCGCGCCGGCCAACCCCGTGACGCTGGAGGGCGTCGACTTCCCGCAGCCGGACATCTCGATCGCGGTGCGCGGGGTCGCGCGCTCCGACGAGGACAAGCTGGGCGAGGCGCTGGCCAAGCTGCAGGAGGAGGATCCGACCTTCGCAGCCGGGTTCAACCCCGAGATCCGCCAGACGATCGCGCGTGGCATGGGCGAGCTGCACCTGGATGTGCAGTTTGAGAGGATGAAGAGGAAGTATGGGGTTTCGATAGAAACCGAGCCGCCCCGGATCGCCTATCGCGAGACGATCACCGCCGAGGCCGAGGGGCAGGGGCGCTTCAAGAGGCAGACTGGCGGCAGAGGCCAGTTCGGCGACTGCTGGGTGCGGCTGCGGCCGCGCGACCGGGGCGAGGGCTACGAGTTCGTCAGCTCGATCAAGGGCGGGGTAATCCCCACCAAGTACGTGCCGTCGGTGGACCGGGGCATCCAGGAGGCGGCGACGAAGGGCGTGGTCGCGGGCTACCCCGTGGTCGACTTCGAGGCCGAGTGCTACGACGGCTCGTACCATTCGGTGGACTCGTCGGACATCGCCTTCAAGGTGGCCGGGTCGTACGCATTCAGGAACGTGGCCGAGAAGGCGAAGCCGGCGCTCCTGGAGCCGGTCATCGAGATTACGGTGACGGCGCCGGACGAGTACGTGGGCGACATCATGGGAGACCTGAACGGCCGTTCGGCGCGGGTGCTGGGGATGGAGCCGCTGGGCGGGAAGACGGCGATCATGGCCCAGGTGGCCGAGGCGGAGCTGCACAGGTACGCGTCGGTGCTGCGGTCGATCACCCAGGGGCGGGGGTTCCACCGGAGGAAGCTGCTGGGGTACGACCTGGTTCCGCCGATGAGGGTGGAGAAGATCGTGGCGGAGGCGGCGGAGCGGGAGGACTGAGGGCCGGGCGCGGGACGAACCGGACGAGGCAAACGGAGAAGCGAGGGTCCATGCCACGTTCGTGGCGATGGCGATCGAGGCATTCAGGCGCGCCAAGATCACGCGGCGCAAGAGAGCGTCAACCCATGTCCCGCAGGAACTCCGCCGGGGTCATAATGGGAATGCCGCGCGCTGGCCAGGATCGACGTATCGACTGAACTTGGCGCGCGACAGGACATCGTTGAGTTCCCCGATGCACCCCGCAGACGTCAGGATCGTCCCGCAATCGAGCGCCCGGTCGAAAGCCAGGCCGGGCCGGGAGGCTTGGAAGAGGATGGCGCTGACGAGGACGTTGGTATCGAACACATACCGGGTCATCGATCATCGAGGATCGACCGCAGGATCTCCGGGGTCAGGCCGCGTTCCTGCGCGCCGCGGCCGATCTCTTCCATGATTTCGCGGAGGGACTTGCTGCTCTTGGTCGCTTCCCGTAACCGGAGGTTGACGAGGAGGTCGAGCTTCCGCCGGTCACGCGCCGAAACCGTCCGGTAGGCCTGCGCCACATCCGCATCCACGGCAACGGTGATTGTGTCCATCGGTCTCACTCCTTCGTCAGGTTCCGTCATGCCTGGTCCTGGTCGGTCGCACGCCAGCCAATAGGGAACATCGCACGGGCCCGGGGCGTGTCAAGCTTGTGGTGGCAGGATCGGCCCGCTACGCTCCTCGTTCGGCTCCTCGAACCCGGCGCCCGCGACCACAGTTCACGCTCTGGAGGGCGGCGTGGAAGCTCCGAGTGGCCGGCCGCGACCGCGGAGCGGATAGCTCAGTTGCGGTACTCCCAGCGCTGCCGGTCGTCCCGTCAGTCGCCCCGTTCCTCCGCGTGGCGCCGCGCGATCCGGTCCAGCTTCGGCCCGATCGACGACATCACCGCCGCGAAGAGCACGACCGCCCATCCCGCCGAGAAGATCAGGTGGACGCCGACGAGCAGCCTCGCGCCGACGGAACTCGGCGCCATGGCCAGGAAATCCTGGCCGAGGGCCGCAAAGAATGAGAAGGACAGCCAATCGGCGATTCCGGATCCGGCCTCCACTCCGGCGAACGCTCCGGGGCTGAAGCGCTCCAGCGTGCCGTAGAACCCGCCGAAAAGGACGATGATGGTAAGGTACCCGACTGCAAAGCCGCCGATCGGGACCCACATGGCACGGAGGTATTCGGCAAGCCGGCCGTACACCTGAAGCCGCGGCCGAAGCCAGGCGGTGGCGGCGCGCCCCAGAAGGAACGCGCAGGCCGGAATGGCCACCCCGGTGAATGCCAATCCCAAGGCGATTCCCAGGACCAGGTCGAGGCCCGTCAGCCCACGGCCGTCTTCGAGCGTCCCTGTCGCCATCAGGAATGCGAACAGGGCGACCGGTACGGCCGCACCCAGGATCAGCGGACGGGGAGCCCTGGCGTCGCGCCACCCTTGGCGGCGGTGCGTGAGGAGGCCGGCCATCAGAGCGGTCCAGGGCACCAGCAGTAGAGGAAGCACCAGCAGTATCGAAACCAACAGGAAGCTGTCCGGAGCTCGCAGCCCGAGGAGGACGCCCTCCGCCACGTGAGCGGGAAAGAACCCCAGGGTCAGGAGAACGGCCACGATCAACGTCTCCCGGCTCATTTCCCGATAGTCCGAGAGAGACGAACGATCGAGCCCGTCGATCAGGCCGACGGCAAGAGCGAGCACCGGCGGGGTGATGAGTCCCCACCGGTTGCCGGAAATCCCGCCGGCAACAAGTGCCACGGCCATCCCGATGATCGAGCCGATCAGGATCCCGGTCCAAAGCCCGCTCCGCGAGCCGCCCCGGAGGCCGACGCCCACACCGATCGCGATCCCGCAGCCCGCCGCCATCAGGACATCGGAGTGCATGCCGGTAATCGCGTAGCCAAAGGTCGCGACGACGAGGGTGACGGCCGCCGCAATCCGGACCGCCGACCAGATCAACGATCTCAGCATTTCCTGTCCTTGCGCCAAGGGTATGCGTGAAGGCGGCACCAGGCGGGCCCAACGCGCTGCCCGCCCGAAATAGTCGGCGACGGGCGGGTCGAAGGATGCGAGCACGGCCCGCCCTTCGCATGATGTTTCGGCTCCTCGAAACCGGCTGCCCGCAGCCGGCGTTCGATTCGTGGACTGGACGTGATTCCCGGGAAGACCAGAAACGCCCGCCCGGGAGTCCGGCTACCCTGGATTCCGGCGAGATCCGGCGTCATTTCCACTCCTCGATCGCTTCTCCAGTGACCACTTGCTCGTGGATGTCTCGACGATGTGATAGTGCGATTCGCAGACCCTGGCCGCAACCCACTCCGAGTCCGGATCGAGAGAGCAACCGCGGCAGCGCCGCCCCGGTCGTCTTGAACCGAGCGCTCCTGTAGGCGAGAATCCCGGTGATCCTTGGAGCACGTCGCGACCCGGTCGAAGAGTCCGGTGAAGCCGATTCCGCCGTCGCGGATTCGGCGGCCGGGCCAGACGCGGCGGTACCGTGAGGCGCGCCCTGCGAGTGGAGGCCGTAGTAGAGACCGTCGAGCGCTGAACGAGTACCACGCGTCGCTGCCCACAGATCGTCGCGGAAGCACGCACGTCGGCCTCCGACCGTCGCTCGCGGGAACGAGCCCAAGGGGACCAGAAGTGGTCGACAGTTCTAGGTGAGGCTGACCCGGCTCTGGATTCAGGTGGCCAAGCGCTGAGAGAATATCTTCGCCGCGTAGTCCGAGACAGGAAGATGGCGTAAATGGCAACTGTCAGCAGACGCCTCACAGAAAAAATATATAAAGAAAAGGTTCAAGAAAAGAAAAAGGACGAAGCACGACATTTACATCTACTGTCTTGGTGGCGCGGAAACAAGTGTCTTTACCCTAATCTCGCGGTCTTCGCAGCTTATCGACCTGGACAACAACCTCATTTCAGATATGGCGGGCCAGTGCAAGCTCAGCCGAAAACAGTTCCTACGGTTCGCTAGCAGCCCGTGGACAAAATCCCCCCGGCATTCGAACGGCGATGCATCCGCGTTGGCCGCTTCCCTTCGCCAGTCCACGCTGTAAAGCATACATTACACTATGTAATGTCTGCTATACATTTTGCGACTCTAAGGCTGCGCTCTGCGTTGCTCCTCGGGCGAATAGCGCTGCAAGTCGGACGCTCAGAATCTCATGATGTCCGGCATCGTCCATAGTCGTTCGTAACATTCTTTATTCACAACGCTTTAGGTAGGATTCGTCCTACCTTGTCCGTCCAGCGACGACCCTTGCTATCCCGCTCCATCCCGGTTACGATTAGGGGATGGATAATGTGAACAGAACCCCCGTGAAACGCCCGCGAGGCAAGCCCAGGGGCCGCCATCCCCACAAGCGGCTCTCGGCCCCCTTCGTGCGCTCCGCTCCGCCCGGAA
>JAPPNM010000112.1 GCA_028873825.1 Gemmatimonadota bacterium
CCTTCGACTCCCCTAAAGATAGCGGTCGCGACTTTCTGCGGCGCAGACTCCTAGCACGGGCCTGCCCAGGGACTCGGTCGCGAACGTCACCCAGCTGTTGACGATTGACGATTGACGATAACTACCTCGCCGACCGGACCGGGCAGGTTTCCCGGAGATTCATGGGGCAGGTCGAGAACGGGCTAAGGCTGGTGCTGGGACTGTAGCGGCAGCATAACGAAACCCGCCACCGCGAAGTGACGGTCCAGCGTCAGGGCGTCGCGAATCCCAGACCTCGCATTCGGCGAGCACATCGTCGTGATCCCGCGCGACATCGACTTTGGGGTCGTCGGCCACGGAAACGATCCCGATGATGCGCAGCGCGGGATGGTGATCCGGGTCCGAGATCTGGCGCTCGAGCGCCTCGAGGCCCCGCCTGAGGACATCGGACTTGGTGGTCTCCAGCCTCGCCGTCAGCCGGTCCAGGCACTCCTTCTCGGCCGGGCGCAGGTAGACCTGAACCGGCTCCGCGACGCGCCGAGAAGATCGTGACTCATGATAGTTGGTCATGAATCATGATATATCATGTGGTTGAGGCTGGCCAGAGGGCGGGAGGTGTTCGGCCAAGGTAGGGCCCTATGTGCGCACGGGACTTGGGGGTTCGGGTTCGCGCCACTTGGTCCGGGAGATCACTCCGCCGTCCCATCCCCGCGTGCCCGTTCGGCCAGTTCGGCAGCCGTCTCGCATGTGAACACCTCGGCGGCGATCGCGGCCAGGCGATCCGAATCCGAGATGCCCGCGAGCACGGGAACGAAGTCCTCCGCGGCCCCCCGACCGAACCTGCGAGCGACGAGTAGGCGGACCAGCTCCCGTTCCCCTTCCAGACGGCCCTCCCGGCGGCCCTTCTCGAGCCCCTTCTCGATCCCCTTCTCCATCCCCTTCTCCATCCCCTTCTCCATCCCCTTCTCGAGCCACTCCCTATTGAGCTCCTCGCCCCACTGCCGCGCCCGTTCGATCAACATCGACATCCGTGCCTCCTCCTGTTTCCTGATCCTGAGCTCAAGTTCCCTGCCCCCGGGACCGTGCCGGATGACCAGCACCTGCGAGATCCACTCCCTGAAGATGTCCAGCAGCTCCTGCGCCCCCGCGCGCTCCGTCCATTCCCTGAGCGACAGCGCCAGCCCCTCGAGTCGCTCCGGCGACCGGGCCCGCTCCAGCGCCGCGATCATCGAGAGCACGTTGTCCTCCGGCAGCGACGCCGGATCGAGCCGCTGCAGGTCAATGAGAAGATACCCATGCCGCGGGCGGGGTCCAAGGAGCTCGCGCGGCGCCGGCGCCAGGAGGTCGCGGATGTCCCTGGGCGCGGTCCAGCGCTGCCGGCCGCTGTAGACGACGACGGGGAGGACGAGCGGAAAGACCCGTCCGGGCCCGAGGTGGTCGGAGCCGAGGCCCGTCCAGATGCCGCCCGCGTAGTTCATCATGCGCAACGCCATGCGGCGGTCGACGGTGGACTGGAACTCGAAGAGCACCAGCAGGTGGAGCCAGGTCTCGTCGACGGTCCGAATCCTCCAGAGCATGTCGGCGTGCCGTCGGCCGAGGTGCTCGGTGACGAAGCTGGCGGGCATGCGTTCGAGTGCGGCGAAGTCGAGACGGCGGCCCAGGTCGAGTTCACGACCACGCGCCTTCCCGGCATCGCCGGTGCCGGTGGCGGCGTGGAGGACGCGCAGGGTGTCCTCCACGGTGCGCCTTCGGCCGAAGAGGCTCTTGTAGGCGGCGTCGTGCTTGGGCCTGACGGGCCGGGTGGGTTGGTCGGGTGTCTCGGGCACCGTTTTTGGGGTGGCCCCTTCGTGCTGCGAAGGGATGTTGACCGGTCCACGGTCGCCGGACCGGTGTGTCCTTCGGTGGGGGGCGTAAAGGTGGACCCGCACGAGGGGCGGTGGGATGGGTGGATGGGACTGATTGCGTTGGGAGGAATACGGACTCACCTTCGGCCGGCACCCTTGGTGTTCGTCCGCGACGAGCCGGATGCGAGGGCTGCCATTGGATGAGCCCCAGCCCACTCCCCACAGGAGGCAGGATCATGAGAAGGACCCGTTGCGGGATTCGCTTGGGCGGGGCGAAGGCTGCGGCCGGACTGGCCGTGGCCTTCGCTGCAAGCCCCGCCAGCGCTCAGGACCGTCTGGACGTGTTCGAGGTGTGGTCGTCTCCCCCGGACATGGTCCTCGCGTCCGTCGACGGGGTGGCCGAGGCACCGGGCGGAGCGATATGGGTTTCCGATCCCATGGCTGTGTCCGTGTTCGCCATCGACCCCGATGAAGGGGCGGTCACGCTGGTTGCCCGCAGAGGGGAGGGGCCGGGAGAGGTTGAGGCCCCTGATCGCATCGCGGTCATGCCGGACGGGAACATGGCGGTCTTCGACATGTCGAAGGTCGAGGTGTACACCGCCGGAGGCGAATCCGTGCGGCGCATCCGGCTGCCCGTCGAGGTGGCATGGCCCAAGGGGTTCGCCGCGCTCCCGTCCGGCGGCTTCGCGATCTCGGGCGGCATCTTCTCCATCGGCGCCGCCATCCACGAGTTCGACGCCCAAGGCGGGCTCGTCCGCAGCTGGGGCGACCAGTCCCCGGCGCTGGGGCTCAGGGAGAGGATCGTGGGTAGCGGCGGGGCACTGTACGCCGGCGGGGACGGCCTGCTGTACTCGCAGTCGGCGCCCCACCGGATCGTCGGATACGGCTACGGGCCGGACGACCCGCGTGAAGGGCGCGTGCTGGCCGAACTGCCCGGCATGCTCGTCCACCCCGGCGACGGGGTGATCGTGGAGTTGGGCGAAGGTGACGACTGGTCCCGGACCTTCCATCCCTACTTCCCGCAGTCCCGTGCCGTCTTCGAGCTGCCGGACAGCGGGATCCTGAACGTGGTGGTCTACAACGACGACGGGTACTCCGTCTGGCAGGTGTTCGAGTCCGGGGCGCTGGTGGCGGAAGACCGCGTCGACGTCGCGTACGTTCCCTGGTTCCTGTGCGAAGACGGCACCGTCCTCGCCACCCGGCTGGCCCCTGCGACCGACGTTCCGGTCGTGGTCCGGCTGCGGGTTCTTATTGAGAGGGCTGTCATCAAAAATAGCTAGAAACCTGCGACCGACGTTCCGGTCGTGGTCCGGCTGCGGGTGAACTAGCCTGCTTGCGGGCTAGCCATCGCGAAAAATGTATAGCGGACATTACATAATGTAATGTGTGCTTTACAGCCGTGGGCAGCTGAAGCGAAGCGGCCAGCGCGGATGCGTCGCCGGCCCAGACTGGGGAACACGGCGCCGAGCAGCCCGTCATCGAGGTTCAGGGACTGTTGGCCCTGCGCGGCCAGCACAGCGTGCCGATTCCGGACCTGATCATCGCGGCGGCCGCCGAGCCCGCCGGAATGCTCCTGCTCCACAACGACGCCGACTTCTACCGAATCGCCGCAGTCGCGGGCCAGGCGATGGAGCGGGTGGTGGTGTGGGGGCCGGTGTAGGGGTCCGCAGTATCCCCTGGGCGACGGCCGGAGGCCACGCGAAGTCATCCCAGGAGGCGCGGGTCGAAAGAGAAGGGGCGGGATCCCGAGACATGAACGAGGGGTGCGTCGCGATGCATCGGATTGACCAGCAGGTTGCTCTCTTCCGGGACTAGGACCGACGGGACCTGAAGCAGCAGGTGTTCCCCGTTTCTGGCCCAACGGTCCCCGATTTCCTGGCATTCCGGCGGCGACGGCGTGCGCTGCCACCCTGCGGGCAGCGATGGGGACGCGAGGATCAAGGCGGTTGCCCATTCCGGAGTGTCCAGGCGAAGGGCGACCAGATCGTCGGGCGCGTCATCCGGATCGACATGCACCAGGTACTCCAGGGCGGCCAGCGACAGGTGGGAGGCGGCGTATACCACGGCGGTCCCGGGCGAGTTCCAGCGGGCGCCGTACAGGCGAGCGCCCTCGCCGTCGAGTCCGGCGTGGTTCCGCCGGACGATCCGCCAGAGCCGCAAGGTGGTTCAGCGCTCTATGGAGGACTACGCACCCAGACCATGCTCGATGCGCCCGAGCACCTGCTCGACCAGACGGGCTCCCACGTCGCTCGCGAGAAGATCCAGAGGACGTCGGCCCCGAAGCGCGCGATTGGGCTTGCGCAGCCAGCTCCTCGCCTTGTCGACGTCTCCGATGGCCTCTTCGGCCCGCCCGGCCAAGCGCACGACGCGGATCAGACGATCGGACTGCGCCGCACTCAGCCGCCCGTGCGAGCGCTTCCTATGGGCCAGCGTACGGCGCGGAACGACCAGCGCATGCACTTCGGGCGCCCGGAGCGTACCTGCATTCACCACGCACTCGACCGCCTTCACCGGCACTCCGTTGCGGACCGCGTCGTCAAGGTCGAAGTCGGAACGGATGTCGCGACCCAGGGCCGGTCTTCCGCCGAGATGTTCGGCGACCGCCTGAGCTGTCATTCCACCCTCCTGTGGCAATGAGGCACGTCAAATTGGGGCAAATCGCCATTCCTGTCAATGGGGCCCTCTGAGTATATATGGCTTGATCGCCGTAGGATATCCACTAGATTGCCATTCGGATATCGTGCGACCTGCCGACACCGAAGGGGACAACGATGAGGAAGACCAGCGTGGTGATCGACGGCGAGCTCGTCGACAGGGTGCGCATCCTGCTCGGGACCTCGTCCATCAGGGAGACCATTGACGAGGCGCTGCGGGAAGTGGAGCGAGGCGAGGCGAGGCGCCGTGAGATCCGGGCGTTGATCGAGATGGACGGACTCGACCTGCGCGATCCGGCGGTCATGTCGAAGACGTGGCGCTACTAGCCCACGACGGGACGAACCACATGCCCTACCTGATCGACAAGAGCGCGCTGGCCCGCATGCCGCACCCGTCGGTGCAGGCCAGGCTCGTGCCGATTCTCGAAGCCGGCGAGGCGGCCACCTGCGCCGTGATCGATCTGGAAGTCCTCTACTCGACGCGCAACGCGTGCGACCACGCCCGCACCCGCCGTCGGCGCACCCTCGCGTACCGCCATGTCGAGCTGGCCGAGGCGACCTTCCAGCGCGCAATCGAGGTTCAGGGCCTGCTGGCGATGCGCGGCCAGCACCGCGTGCCGATTCCGGACCTGATCATCGCGGCGGCGGCCGAGCGCGCCGGAATGGTCCTGCTCCACTACGACGCCGACTTCGACCGAATCGCCGCAGTCACGGGCCAGGCGATGGAGTGGGTGGTGGCGCGAGGGTCGGTGTAGGGGAGGGGAAGTGGACGCCGGCTCCCGGATTGACCATGTTCAGGTGATCTCTCAACGGAGGAGCACGCCCAAGATGTCAGATTCGAACACCCGCCACGCCGCGACCCGGCATGCAGGGAGCTTTTCGCCCGCGCTCCCGCCGCCTCCGGGCATCGATCCGGACTGGCGCGAGAAGATCGAGACGGCGAAGCGGGTTCGCGAGGAGACTAGCAATCCCGGGCGAACTCTGGAACCGAAGACCCTCCGCGTGGGAGGTGCTTGCTCTACCACGGAGCTACCGAGGGCACGTCTAGTTGGCCCTGTCTGAGCACGCTCGGCGGTCGCTTCTGTTCGTGCGACCAGGGTCGTGCGGCGGGCAGCCAGGATCGGCCTGCACCGACGAACCCCGGAAGCCGAGCATCCCGCTCCGGCGGTTGCCCGAGCCGACACGTTTCGGACCGAGAGGACCCGGTCTCGGCTCGTGGATTGGCGAGGTGGCAGGCCCGCCTAACCGAGATGCCCGGGCGCCCGGTTGTCGGCAGGACGGCGGGATCACTTCACGAAACCCGAAGACTAGGCTTGATCGGAGCGACTCTTCAACAGCCTCACGCGGTGGCCCCCGGATCGATGTGGAGCGCATTTGGTGAACGACAACACCGTCCAACTCTGGTCAGACGAGCCAGCGTCGACCGATCTCCTGGCGTTTGGCGCCGTCGCCGAGACCGCCGTTGAGGCGGTGCTAGACGACACGCTTGACCCGATCGCCCTCGGCGTTTCTGGGCCTTGGGGAAGCGGCAAGAGCACGGTGCTCAAGCTGATCAAAGCCGAACTGGAATCACGAGACGCGGGGGAGGAGGACGAGGCCAATCTGGACCAGCGGATTCTTGTAGTAGAGACCGACCCTTGGAGGTATGACCCGGATGTAGGAGCGAAGGGAACGCTCATACTTGAGGTTCTCAACGCCCTGAAGACCGAACTTGAAGGACGCGACGGCGGGCTGGGGGAAGTCAAGGGGGCTCTGACGAAGTTGACCGAGCGGGTGAACTGGGTGAAGGCACTCAAGCTTGCGGCTCGCACCTCGATCACACTGCAACTCCCTGGAATCGATGAGTTGACCAGTCTTGTGAGCGAAGGCGACGTAGACGAGCCCGCTGAGCCGCGGAACCTAGATGAGTTTCGGCGCGACTTCGCAGAGCTGCTAGCAGACGAACATCTCCGTCATTTGCGACGAGTCGTGGTGCTGGTCGATGACCTCGACCGATGTCTGCCGGACACGGTCGTGGACACCCTAGAGACGATGAGGCTGTTTCTGTCGGTCCCGAAGATGTCTTTCGTCATCGCAGCCGACGAAGATCGCGTGGCGGATGCCCTTCGGGATCGCTATCCGGAGGCCGACGGATCGGCTGGAGAGACAGAAGCACCCGCTCGCCTCTACTTGCACAAGATAGTGCAGACGACCCTTCGCCTTCCCGCTCTAAGCCGGTTCGACACGGAAGCGTATCTGCTGCTCCTCCTCCTACAGCGGCGGACGGAGGCGGATCTGGCCGACGCTCACTTCAACCAGATCGTGGGGGGCTGCGCGGAACTGCGCATCTCCGGCGGGGCCATGGATTCGCTCCGGATTCCAGAGGGCCTCGACATCGCGAAGGAGATGCAGTTTGCTGCTCGCCTCACACCGATCCTCTATGAGAAGCTGCTGGGGAGTCCGCGGCGAGTGAAGCGGTTCTTAAACGATCTCAACGTTCGTTCGTCCATCGCTCGACGCCGGGGGATTGAACTGAATGTCTCGGTGGTCGCGAAGCTCATGGTGCTGGAGCTACTGCTTCCTAAAGAGTTCGAGACGGTTCTCCGGTGGCTCGCCCGGGGCGAACTCCGGCGTCAGCTTGCCAGACTCGACGAGATTGCGGGCCGGACGGTCACGACAAGAAGGCTCGGCGGGTCCGAGAATCGAGAGCCCCCAGAGAGTACATCCAAGAGTACTCGCACGAACAAGAGTACTCGCACGAATAAGAATACTCGCGCGAAGCCTGGCAGAGCGTCGCCGGACACGACCGAGGACGAGACCGTCGAGAGCCAGGGCTTTTCGGATAACCTCATTCGATGGGCGAAGCTTCCACCATCCCTTGAGGGCATAGACCTGAGTCCCTATTTGCACCTAGCAGCATCCTTTGCCGGGACTCCCCTCATCGACTCGGGGTTGCCAGAGCGACTCAGGGATGTCGCCTCCAACCTGCTGTCGTCTAGTCGCGCCTCGCAGAAATCGGTTACCGATGCGGATATCGCCAGCCTCAACCTGGGTGATGTCCAAGCGTTGATCGAGCACCTCGGCAGAATGGCTCGGGATCGGCCCCGTGATCTCATAGCGGGCGTCGATGGAATCTTGCGTGTGGCGCGAGTTGCGAATGCCGCACAGGTTGCCGCGGCCGCGCTGAAGACGATCCCAGTAAAGGAGATCAAGGTGCCGGTGGTTCTGCTATTCACCGGCCACGATGCGGTAACCTACCAGGATTTGCTTCAGGGATGGCAGGTCGGGACAGATGATCGACGCGTTGCGAAGGCCGTCGGTGTTCAACTCAAGTCACAGGCGGTGAATTGATGGGCACGAGTGGCGGATACACCGGCGCCGGCGGAAAGGCAGGCAAAGAGACTAGCGAGGGCCTAGGCGAATGGCTCGGTAGTTTGCCAAGCGGTTCGAGCGGCGGAGATGGCGGGCCAGAATCGGAGGGGACCAAGAAGCCCGTTGCACGGCTTCCTCGAAAGGTCGTGAAGGGTCTGGTGGGGTTGCTCGGGCCCAGCGGTTCCGGTGGAGGCGGAGTCGCAACCGGTGGGAGTGTCGCAACCGGTGGGAGTGGTCGTACTCGGACGGGCTCCGGTCGATCAGCACACCGCCTCGTCGGCGTCGGCGGTCGGGCTGCAGCAGGTGCCTATGCGTTCCTGCACGGGGATGCAGCAGGATTGCGGTTGCTGGGTCTCGACTACGATGAGCTGCAAGAGCTAGACGATCCCATTGAGGTGACACGTCGAATCGTCGATGCAGTCTGCGGCCACCAGACCAATGGCACTTTGGAAGAGAGCGAAGAGCGGTACGTCGCAGCTTCTGTAGCCGATTGGTTGCTAGCAACGAGTGAGCGTGGGGAGTCGCCCGATGTGGACGACATCGCTCGGTACGCGATAGCTGCGATTGTCACTGAGGTCCTTTCATCGGAACTCGGCGCGATACTGCACGATCACCCGGAGATGGTTGCCGACCCTGAGGAGGAGTTGCGCGAGGCCGCGATGGTCCTTGCAGGGCAAGCGGAGTTCAATGCTTCGGGACCGACGGCGGAAGAGTTGACCAATGCTATCGAGGAAGGGATCGAGAAGCTCCGAGAGATCTACGGAGGTGGATCGTGAGCTTCCGCTATGAGTTGAAGCTTAGGCCTCGTCCAGAACACAGTGCGGACGATCCGCTGGCAACGATCTATTGGCCGGCAGAAGGCCCATCGAGCATCGCCGCGCCATTTGGCCCCCGCCTTGGCGCCGTGGGGGCGGTGCCTCCGCTCAATGTCGACCTGGTGCGCATAGCGGTTCTGGTGTTCGCTGCGGACCGCTCGACAATTCGGAGCGTCGGCACTACCAACTGGTCGAGCCGGAACTTCTCGCTAACGGTACCAGTGTCCGATGCGCGGGTGTGGGACGCGGTCTCGGAGGAACTGGGTGGCATGCTAGCATTCCTGACCGGGGACACCTGGGCCATTGGCTTCAGGAACTCGACGCCGCCCGAGGAGCAGACAGTCGAGGAATCCGACCTGCAACGGCCTTCTCGTGTGGTTCTGATGAGCGGAGGTGCCGACTCCGCCCTCGGTGTGCTTGAATCCCGACGTCAACTCGCCCCAACCGAGTCGCACCTGCTCGTCTCGCACTACGGCCTCACGATGCTGGCTCCAATCCAGTGTGGTGTCGCAGAACGCGCATCGGATATCGTTCCCGGGCCGGGCCAGTCGGTCAAGCAGATCCGGGTGCTCCGACGAAAGAAGCAGGTGGACGGCTCAGAGTTCAAGAGCGAGACATCTTCTCGATCGCGTTCGTTCCTCTTCTTGGCGCTCGCACTCGCGTATGCGTCCATCCACAAGGTGCCGGTTTGGATTCCCGACAACGGGTTCACTTCGCTCAATCCTCCCTTAGCTGCGAATCGACGGGGAAGCCTATCTACTCGTAGCACTCATCCCGCGGTCCTACACCAACTGTCGCGGATCCTTGAGTATGTCGGAGCTCACTCGACCATCCTGAACCCGTTTGCGAGGATGACCAAAGGGGAGATGTTCCGTGAAGGTGTCAGCCGGTTCGGTGAGGCCGAGGTTGGCGAGTATCTCGGCGCCACGCATTCTTGTGGCCACACAGGTCAGCGGGCATGGGGACTTTCCACAAAGACTCAGTGCGGGGTCTGTTTCGGCTGCGTGGTTCGCCGCGCCGCCTTTGCGGCCGCGGAGTTGCCTGACGTGACTCCGTACGCCGATGTAAGCCACTCTGCTGGTCTTGCCAAGTGGCTTCAGGGTAAATCAGTCCTTCCAGATGTGCGACGCTTCGTTCGGGGAGGCGTGACCCACCGGGATCTTCTCTCGATGAGCCTGCCGCACGACTATGCGCTCAGGGATGCCCGCAGGGTTTGCGAACGTGGGCTGGAGGAGCTGCGGACGCTCGTGTCATGAGATTCCTTCCACCACTCGACCTGCACGCCCACGTCGACACTGGAATAGAGGCTACCGAACTGGTCGCGCTGCGAGCCATCGTGTTCGCGGTCACTCGTTCACTCGACGAAGCCGAGCAGGCTCTCAAACGGCAGGACCGGACCACTGTCTGGGGCGTCGGGTGTCACCCAGGCTTGGTCGGCGTTCAAAAGGCTTTCGATCCGAAGCGTTTCCGGGCGCTTTCCGAGGCGACTCCCTATGTGGGAGAGATCGGGCTCGATGGCGCGTCACGAGTGCCTATGAACCTGCAACGACAGACGCTCGCGAGTGCACTCAGCGTGCTCCAAAGGGTTCCACGCATCACATCGCTGCACAGTTACAAGGCGACGAGTCAGATCCTAAGCACGATAGCCGAGTATCCACAGCCCGGGCTGATCCTCCACTGGTGGCTGGGTACTGAGAGTGAGACGGATCGTGCTGTTGAACTCGGCTGCTACTTCTCAGTCAATCGTTCATCAGCTCGCCGGACGGAGCTTCTCTCACGGATTCCGCTGGATCGTGTGCTGCCGGAAACGGATCATCCGTTTGGCAACAAGGGCCGTGGGCTTCAAAGGCCGGGGGATGTCGGACACGTGGAGGCTGCACTCGCGGAGGCCCACTGTCTCACTCGGGGGGAGATTCGCAAGCAAACGTGGAGGAATCTTGCGTCAATCGCGCGGGAGAGCAGAACCGGCCCACTGCTTCCTGCGCAGATCAGGCGTCAGCTTGCGGTGGTGTAGGTGGCTGGGGTGGACTCCGTGTCGGGGTCACGCTCATCTTGTCGGACACCTTGGGAGGCGTTTTGGCTGAGATGACTGAAAAAGACCCCCGAGCTGTCTTTCTTTCCTACTCCCACAAGGATCGGCAGAATCCACGCCTCCGGGAGATCGTACGCCAACTGACAGATCGTCATGGCGCCCAATTCTGCCTCCTCGCTGTTTCAGGTGGGCAGGTTGAAGGTCAGTTTGCCGCATACCAG
>JAPPNM010000076.1 GCA_028873825.1 Gemmatimonadota bacterium
TGGCGGTGGTCAATAACTTCTATATTAAACGGGCCATAATAATTATGGGGGACTCCCCGCCGGGCGCGGCCGCCGGCGGGCGGGGGGGGGGGCGCCACGGGATTTCGTCCCGTGGCGCCCCTTTCTTGTTGCCGCTTTCGTGGCCCGCACCCGGTTCCTCCCCCGGACCGCCGCGCCCGCTTCGGCGGACGCGCCCCCCCGCTTTGGCGGACACGCCCCCGCTTCGCCTCCCGGTCGGTCTCACGTCCCCGCCAACAGCGCTCCAGGTGGCCTCGCGGGTTGCGCTGTGGGGTGTGGTGTGTTAAAGTGGGACAAAGTGGGATAAAATGGGATACTGAATCATGTCCGGACTTCTCGGCCGCCACGAATACCAGATCGATGCGAAGGGCCGCGCCAGCCTGCCCTCCGCATTCCGTCGAGCCGTGTCCGGAAGACCCCTGGTGCTGCTGCAGTGGCAGGAGAGCCATCTCGACCTGTTCCCCGAGGAGACCTGGTCGGAGATCAGGAAGAACCTGCTGAGCCACCGCAAGGCGCAAAGAGACGGGGGCGCCTACCTGCGGCGGATCACCTCCAGCGCCGTCGAGGTGGAGCCCGACAAGCACGGCCGGATCCGCGTTCCGCTCTGGCTGCTGGAGAGGGCCGGGCTGGGCGACACCGTGCTATTCGTCGGGGCGCTGGACCGCATCGAGCTGTGGAACCCCGACCGCTTCGACGAACACCTGCGCGCGCCGGATGCGGAAGAAGACCGCTTCGCGGCGCAGATCTTCGCCTAGAAAGTCCGTGGATGAAGCCACCCGCGCGAGCGCCGAGAGCGGACGGGGACCTTCCGTGAGCGTTTCCGAGTACCACAGTCCGGTTCTGGTCGCCGAGGTCATGGAATACCTCCTGGGCGAGAGCGGTCTCTACCTGGACGGCACCGTCGGTGGTGGCGGGCACGGCGCGGCGCTGCTGGCGCGCTGTCCCGAGTGCCGTCTGCTTGCCGTCGACCGCGACCGCGAAGCGCTCGCCGCCGCCCGCGCGCGGCTCGCCCCGTTCGCGAGCCGCGTTCGCTTCGCGCACCTCTCCTTCCGGCACGTGGGAGACGACCCGGAACTGTGCGCCGGGGGGCTCGCGGGAGCACTGCTCGACCTGGGCGTGAGCTCCCGCCAGCTGGACAGCGACGCCCGCGGGTTCACCTTCCGCCGCGGCGTTGCCCTGGACATGAGGATGAACGCGGACGAGAGCCTCACGGCGGCCGGATTCCTCTCCTCGGCGTCCCGGGCCGAGCTGTTGCAGGCCCTGCGGGCGGGGGAGGCGCCCCGGGCGCCGGCGCTGGCCGCGAGCATAGTGCGCCGCCGCCGGGCCCGGCCCCCGCGGAGCAGCGACGACTTGGTCGCAGTGCTCGAATCGGTGCTCGGCCGCCGGGCTGGCCACGCGGAGAAGGCTCGGCTCTTCCAGGCGGTTCGAATCCGCGTGAACGGCGAGATCGAAGCGCTGCGGGAGGGGCTTCCCGCGATCCGCGACGCGCTCCGGCCTGGCGCCGCCTTCGTGGTCATATCGTACCACTCGGTCGAGGACCGTCTGGTGAAGGGGGCGTTCCGGCGGTGGAGCGATCCGTCCCGCGGGTTGCCGCCCCGCCTGCCCGTGCGCGCCGCGGAGACGCGTGTCCTCGGTTCGGTGCTGACCAGAAGACCGGTGACCCCGGGAGAGGCGGAAATAGCCGTCAATCCGAGGGCGCGGCCGGCGAGGCTCAGGGCCTGGAGGCGCGCCGCATGAACCGCAAGGCCGGAGCGGGGCGGGCGGCCCTCGCCCTGTTGGCGTACGCGGCCGCGCTGACGGCGGTTGCGTGGCGCCAGTCCACGACGCGGGAGACGATGGGGGAGATCAACCGACTCTCGCGGGAGTTGGCCGTCGCCTCCGACCTGCGGGAGGAACTTGCCCGGGAGTTGCTCGATCTCGAAGAGCGTCGCTGGGTCGCGGCGGAGGCCTACCGGCGCCTCGGCCTGCGCCCCCCGAGCGAAAAGGAGGTCGTGATCGCCTCGGGAGGGTCTCGGTGAGCGGCCCGCGCACGCCTCCCGGTCCCGGGCGAACCGCGCAGGTCCGGCGGCGGCTGACGCTGCTGTGCTGGCTCTGCGTCGCGTCGGTCATGATCGCGCGCGCCACCGAGGTCCAGGTGGTCGAGCGGACCGCGTGGATGGCGGAGGCGTTGGCGCAACACGAGACGAGCAGGGTCGTGCCGGGCGCGCGGGGCCGCATTCTCGACCGCAACGGGGTCGAGCTGGCCGTGAGCCACTGGAGGGCCACGGTGGGGATCTCGCCGCGCGAGGTCGGGGACCGGGACGAAGTTGCCGCCGCGCTGGTGGAGCATCTCGGGTTGAGCGCCGCGGCGGCGCGGGACGTGTCCGCTAGGACGGGTGCGTGGAATGTCGTCCCGGGCCGCTACTCGATGACGCAAGTGCAAGGGCTACGGGGACTGAGGGGAGTGTACGCGGAGGGAGAGCTCAGGCGGTCGTATCCGCGCGAAGGGCTGGCCCGGGGATTGCTTGGAGTGGTGCGGGAAGGCGTTGGCCGGGGAGGAATCGAGCAGTCCATGGATTCGATGTTGGCCGGAAGGTCCGGACGGGAGATCGTCGTGCGCGACAGCCGCGGCCGGGAGGTCCCCGGGCAGGTGGCGGTGGTGCAGCCGCCCGTCGCCGGACGGGACGTGATCCTGACGATAGATCGGGACCTGCAGGCCATCGCCGAGGAGATGCTCGCCGCCGCCATCGATTCAGCGGGGGCGGGGGGCGGCGATCTCGTGGTTACGGATCCGGCGACCGGAGAGATCCTCGCCATGACCTCCGTGGCCGACGGGTCGAACGCCGCCCTGTCGGCGGTGCACACGACGTACGAACCGGGCTCGACGATCAAACCGTTCACGACGGCCGCGCTCCTGAGTCACCGGGTTGCGGCGCTGTCGGACTCCGTCGACACGGGGGACGGAACGTGGGACGTCCACGGCCGGCGGATCACCGACATCGGCGAAGGGGGCTGGCTGACCCTGCACGAGGTGGTCAAGCGGTCGTCGAACGTGGGGATCGCGAAGCTGGCCACGCTGCTTTCCCGGGGCCAGCAGTACACGAGCCTCCGCGACTTCGGCTTCGGGACCCTGACCGGAGTGGCGCTCCCGAGCGAGGCTTCGGGGGTTCTGCGAAGGCCGGAGGAGTGGAGCCTGCTTTCGACCCACTCGCTGTCCTTCGGTTACGAGCTCTCCGTCACGGCGCTGCAGATGGCGATGGCTTTCGGAGCCCTGGCCAACGGCGGATGGCTCATGGAGCCGCAGCTCGTCAGAGAGGTGCGCGACCACGACGGAGAGCCCGTTCTCCTGGGCAGGCCGCGCGCGATCCGCCGGGCGGTTCCATCGCATGTGGCGGAGACTCTCACTCCCGTTCTGGTGGACGCCGTGGAGGAAGGGACCGGAGCCCGCGCACGCATGTCCACCTTCCGGGTGGCCGGGAAGAGCGGGACCACCCGGGCCACGGGGCGGGGCGGCGGCTACGAGCAGGGCGCGTACCACGCTTCGTTCGGGGCCTACTTCCCCGCGGACGATCCGCAACTGCTCTTCTTCGTGAGGCTGGAGCGCCCGCGGGAAGCCTACTTCGGCGGCGAAATCGCGGCTCCGGTGACCCTGGGCACCGTCGAGACCCTCCTTTCGGCTCGGCAGGCGCCGGTCGACCGCGAAGCTCTGGCGCTCGCGGCGCGCCGCGCCGCGCCCCCTCCCGGCGCCAAGCCCATCGTGCGCTTCGCCGTTTCGAACGACGACGGGGCGGCGGATTCGTGGCCCGTTGCCGCCGCCCCCTCGCCGAATAGCGGCCGCCCTGCACCGATGATCGTCCCGGTTCTGGAAGGCGCGTCGGTCCGGGTCGCCCTGCGCAGGCTCCACAAGATGGGACTTCGGGTCCTACTCGAGGGCGGCGGGGTTGTCCACGCCACCGTTCCCGGGGCGGGCGACGCAATAGCCGCCGGGGACACCGTTCGCGTCGTCGCGCGCGAGCGCGCGCTCGCGGAGGTCCGCGACCCGCCCGGGCGGGGATGGTGACCGTGTCCGTCTCGGGAATAGTGTCCGCGCTCGAGAGCGCGGGAGTCGCCGTCGGACCCCTCGTCCCGGTGGACGCCGCCGCGGGCCGGGCGAGGGTTTGCGGGGTGCAGCAGGACTCCCGCCGGGTCGGGCCCGGCGACCTCTTCGTGGCTTGGTCCGGCGCCGTGCACGACGCGCACGACTACGTGGCCGCCGCAGCCGCTTCCGGCGCCGCAGCCGCGATCGTGGAGCGCCCCGTCCCCGGCGCGGAGCTCCCCCAGATCCAGGTCGACAACGCCCGCCTCGCGGCGGCCGTCGCCTCCGGATTCGTGGCGGGCTTCCCGTGGCGGACGCTGCGCACGGCCGGGGTCACGGGTACCAACGGCAAGACCACGGTGGCCCTCCTGCTGCGCGGGCTGCTGGGGAGGAGGGCGCCCGCCGCGGCGATCGGCACGCTGGGCGTCGTCGGTGCGGACGGCCGCGTCCGGAACGGAACCGAGGGACTCACCACCCCGGATCCCGTCCGGTTGGCCGGCCATCTGTCTTCGTTGGCGCGCTCGGGCGTGACCGACGTGGTGATCGAGAGCTCGTCGCACGCCCTGGACCAGTTCCGCCTCGACGGGATCCGCTTCGATGTCACGGCCTTCACCAACCTCACTCGCGACCATCTGGACTACCACGGCAGCCGCGAGAGATACCTGGCCGCGAAAGCCCGCCTGCTCGAGCTCGGCAAGGAGGGGGCCACGGCGGTGATCAACGCCGACGACCCCGCGTGGAGAGACCTCCGGCCGCGCGGTCCGGAGATCACGTACGGACTCCGGCCGGGGACGATGCTGCGGGCCGCCCGCGTGCGCCTGACCTCGCGGGAATCCGGCTTCGACCTCGCGTGGAGAGGGCAAGTGCGCCGCGTGACGCTGCCGCTGCCGGGAGGCTTCAACGTCTCAAACGCCCTCTGCGCGGCGGGGTGCGCGCTTGCACTGGGCCGGTCGCTCGAAGAGGTCGCGGCCGGCCTCGGATCGGCGGCCCCCGTCCCGGGCCGGATGGAAGTCGTGACGCGGAAGCCCTTCCAGGTCCTCATCGACTTCGCCCACACCCCCGACGCCCTGGAGCAGGTGCTCCGCGCGTTGCGCCCGCTGGTGTCCGGCCGGCTGATCGTCGTTTTCGGCGCCGGAGGAGACCGGGACCCGGCCAAGCGTCCCGCGATGGGCGCCGCGGTGTCCCGGTACTCCGACCTCGCCGTAGTCACCTCCGACAACCCCCGCACCGAGGACCCCGCCGGCATCGTGGCGCAGGTGGCGGCGGGGGTGTCCGGGTGCGACGCGGCCCGGATAGTGGACCGGCGGGCGGCCATCCACCACGCCCTGGAGGCCGCTTCGCCCGGCGACGCCGTGCTGCTCGCGGGCAAGGGTCACGAGACATACCAGATCGTGGGTACGGAGAAACGGCCGTTCGACGAGCGGCGCATCGTCATGGACCATCCGGCCGCGGGAGGATGCCGGTGACGGAGAACGCCTTCCGCTGGAGCGACGCTTCGGTGCGGCGGGCGCTGGGTCTCGCCGGCGGGGACCCCGCGCGCCTCTACCGGGACATCTCCACCGACACCCGGACCCTGGGGCCCGGCGACGTCTTCGTCGCTCTCGAGGGAACCCGCTTCGACGGTCACGCGTTCGTCGGGCGGGCGGTCGCGGCGGGGTGCGCCGCAATCGTCTCCCGCCGCGAGTTCGGGGACTGCGCGGTTCCCGTATACCGCGTCCCCGACACGCTGACCGCGCTTGGCGACCTGGCGCTGCACCGGCGCGAGCGGGCGAAGATCCCGGTCGTGGGAATCACCGGCTCGTCGGGCAAGACGACCGTCAAGGACATGACCGTGAGCGCCCTCTCGCGGAGCTACGACGTGCACGGCACGAGAGGAAACGAGAACAACCGGGTGGGCGTGCCCCTCACAATCCTGTCGATGCCGGAACCCGCTACCGCGCTGGTATTGGAGATGGGAGCCAGCAAGCCCGGCGAGATCGCCGAGCTGGCCCGGATCGCGCGCCCCACGGCGGGTGCGGTTACCACCGTCTCGGAGACGCACGTCGAGGGGCTCGGGGATCTGCGAGGCGTGCTGGCCGAGAAGCTCGACCTGATCCGCGCGCTGGGCCGGGCGGGCGCGGCCATCGTCGGAGACGAACCCGCCGAGCTGGCGGACGAGGCCCGCGGGATTCGCCCCGATGTCGCGGTGTGCGGATCGACCGACCGCGCGGACCCCGGGCTGCGCCCCGCCGAAGCGTGCGGGCGCGGGGACGGCACCTTCGCCTTCGGCTGGAGGGGGCACACGGTGGAGCTGCGGGTTCCGGGCGTGCACAACGTCGGCAACGCGCTGCTGGCGCTCGCCATCGCGCTCGCGCTCGCGGTTCCCGCGAACGAAGCGGCGGCGGGCGTCTCGGCCGTGCGGCCGGGCGCCATGCGGGGCGAAGTCCGGAAGCTGGGCGACCTCACCCTCCTCGTCGACTGCTACAACGCCAACGCGGCGGGCGTCCTTGCCGCCGTCTCCACCCTGCTGGGGATTGGGGACCGGGGCCGCCGGGTGGTCGTGCTGGGCACCATGCGGGAGCTCGGCGAGCGGTCCGCCGCGATCCACCGGAAGACGCTCGCGGCGATTCTGAAGCCGCATGTGGACCGGTACGTCCTGACCGGGGAGTTCGCGCGCGCCGCCAGGCACTTCGCGGACGACCGGATCGAGACGGTCGAGGAGCTGGAGGAGCTGGCCCGGCGTCTTCCCGGAATGGTGGGCCCCGGCGACAACGTGCTGCTCAAGGCGTCCCGCGGCGTCCGTCTCGAACGGGTGATACCGGGGCTCGAGGCGCGATTCGCGGGAGCGGAGGTCTGATGCTCTACCACCTACTCCCCCGCCTCGAGGACCTCCACATCGTCTTCAACCTCTTCAACTACCTGACGGTCCGGTCGGCCGGAGCGATGACGACCTCGCTGGTGCTGATCCTGCTGTTCGGACGCCGGGCCATCGCCTGGCTCAAACGCCGCGGGATCGTGGACGTCGGGGGCAGGAACGGTCTTCACGACGGACGCGGGAACGGTGCCAAGGCCAACATGGGCGGACTGCTCATCGTGTCGGTGGCCACCATCGCGACGCTGCTGTGGGCCGAACTGGCGAATCCCTACACGGTCATCGCGCTGGTGGTCATGCTGTGGATGGGTTCGCTGGGTTTCCTGGACGACTATCTCAAGGTCGTGCGCCGCACGCCCAAGGGACTGGTCGAGCGCTACAAGTGGGCCGGGTCGCTCGCGCTGGGACTGGGACTGGGACTGTTCCTGGTTCTGCGAGGCCCCGAATCCGCGGTCGGCGCCACGACCACCAACCTTCCCCTCTTCGACGAATGGCAGCTGGTGTTCACCGCGCCGGCCTACCTGGTCTGGGTCACGGTGGTGCTCGCCGGCTCCACCCACGGCGTGAACATGACCGACGGGCTCGACGGACTGGCCCCCGGCCTTGTGGCGATCGCCACGGGCACCTTCGGTGTTTTCGCCTACGTGATCGGCCGCGTGGACACGTCGGCGTACCTCGGGCTGTTCTATCTGCCGGGGGCCGGGGAGCTGGCGGTCTTCGCCGCGGCCATAACGGGAGCGGCCCTGGGGTTCCTGTGGTACAACGCACAACCCGCCCAGGTCATCATGGGCGACACCGGGTCGCTCGCCCTCGGCGGCGCCCTGGGCGCGATGGCCGTGCTGCTGAAGGCCGAACTGCTGCTGCTGGCCGTCGGCGGCGTCTTCGTGGCCGAGGCGGCGTCGGTGATCATCCAGCGGCGGTACTTCAAGTACACGAAACGGCGCTACGGCGAAGGCCGGCGCGTCTTCAGATGTGCCCCCATCCACCACCACTTCCAGATGGCCGGATGGAAGAACGAGCAGGTCGTAGTCCGGTTCTGGATCCTGGGAATCCTCTGCGCGTTGGTCGGGTTCGCCACGCTCAAGCTGCGGTGAGGAGGCGGCGCGTGCCGTACTTCGCGGGGCCCGCAGCCGGGAGCGAAACGGAGTGAGAGAGAAGAGAGAAACAGTCGCCGTGATCGGGTTGGGCGCCAGCGGAGACGCCGCGGCCCGGCTGGCCCTGCTGAAAGGAGCGAAGGTTCATGTCACGGACGCGAACAGCGAGACCCCAATTGCAGCCCGTGGAGCCGTCCTGCGGGATCTCGGAGCCGAAGTCCGGCTGGGCGGACACGACGTGGAGAAGATCGCGGCGGCCGACACCGTCGTCGTCAGTCCGGGAATCCCGTCCGGCGCTCCGGTGCTCGCCGCCCTTCGCGCGCGGGGCGTCGCTTGGGTATCGGAGCCCGAATTCGCCTGCCGGTTCGTCTCGAGTCCACTGACGATCGTGACCGGCACGAACGGGAAGACCACCACCGCGGCGCTCTGCGCCCACCTCCTGCGCGAGGCGGGGGTCGAAGCGGCGCTCGGCGGGAACATCGGGGGAGGTTTGGGCCCTCCCGCCTCGGCCCTCGCGGCCGCCTGCCCGGCGGCGGACCGGATCGTGCTGGAACTGTCGTCGTTTCAGCTCGCGGACACCAGGGACCTGACCCCGGACGTGGGCGTGATGACCAATCTGGGCGTCGACCACATGGACCGCTACGCGACGGTGGCGGACTATCACCGCGACAAGCGGCGCCTCTTCGAGGCCGGCGACGAGAACACCACCTGGGTCGTCAACGGGGACGATCGCGCCGTGCTCGCGATGGCGGAGGGGGTTCCGGGAACGCACCTCGCCTTCTCGCTGGAGACGGCGCCGTCGCCCGGGGCGTACCTCTCCGGGGGCGACCTCGTGCTCGACCCGGCCGCCGGCGTCCAGGGCCCGCGCCGGGTGGCGGCCGCCCGCGACGTGCGGCTGCTGGGACGCCACAACCTGGCCAACGCGCTGGCCGCGCTGCTCGCCGCTGCCGCTTCGGGCGCCGCGCCGGAGTCGGCGCGGGGCGCGCTCCGCTCATTCGCTCCGCTCCCGCACCGGCTCGAACCGGTGGGGACCTTCGGCGGAGTGCTGTGGGTGAACGACTCGAAGGCGACCAACGTGGCCGCCGCGGCGAGCGCGCTCGGCAGCGTCGGCGGCCCGGTCGTGTTGCTCCTGGGCGGCACGGACAAGGGGGAGGACTTCCGCGGACTCGTTCCCGCGATGCGGGGGAGGGTGCGGACCGTGATTGCCTACGGAGCCGCGAGGGGCAGGATCGCGGCGGAGATGGCGGCGGCGGCCGAGGCCGGAATCGCGGTCGAGCGGGTGGCCGGTCCCTTCGGCGAGGCCGTGGAGGCGTCACGCGCGGCGGCGAGGCCGGGCGACACCGTGCTGCTCGCGCCTGCGTGCTCCAGCTTCGACATGTTCACCGGCTTCCGGGCCCGGGGCGACGCCTTCCGGGCCCTAGCCCGGGGTGCCGGCCGGTGATTCCGGGACGGCGGGCCCCGGGCGGCGGCTTCGTTGGCCCGGCGGGCGGCCGGCGCGCCGGGAGGTCGGTGGCCTGGGCTCTCGACGTGGCCCCGAAGGCCCGGCCCTCCCTCCCCGCGTCCGGGCTCGGGCGCGGCTGGGAGCCGACGATCCTCGTCGGGCTCGTCGGAGCCCTGTTTCTGTTCGGCCTCCTCACCCTCCACAGCGCCAGCTCCGTGATGGCGCAGCAGGCCGACCTTCCGCACTACCACTACGTGGCGCGCCAGGGATTCGGCTTTGCCATCGGCGTGGCGGTCATGCTGGTCTGCGCGCGCATCCCCACGGAATGGTGGCGGCGCTTCGCCCCCCACATGATGCTCGGCTCGGCCGCCCTGCTCGTCGTCGTCATTCTGCCCTTCACGCACGCGATCGCGCCGGAGGTCAACGGGGCGCGCAGATGGCTGAGGGTGGGGGTGAACCTGCAACCCTCGGATCCGGCCAAGCTCGCGGTGGTGGTCTGGACGGCCGCGCTGCTGGTCCGCAAGCGGGAGCAGCTGGGCAGTCTCCGCCGGGGTCTGGCTCCGTTCCTCGTTGGCTGGGCCTGCATACTTCTGCCGGTCGCCCTCGAGCCGGACTTCTCGACCGCGTGTCTGATCGCGGCGTGCGGGGCGATCATGGTCTTCGTCGGCGGGGCCCGCATCGGCCACTTCATACTGCTCGGCCTGATTCTCCTCCCGTTGGCCGCGCCGCTGCTGGTCTCCGGCTACCGCGCGGCCCGGTGGGAGTCCCTCCTCCTCGATCCGGGCGCGCCCGCCGCCGGTTCCGCCTTCCAGAGCTACCAGAGTCTCGTGGCCATAGGCTCCGGCGGCGTCACCGGGGTCGGCTTCGGGGAAGGACGCCAGAAGTTCGGGTTCCTGCCGGAGGCGCACAACGACTTCATCTTTGCGATGATCGGGGAGGAGTGGGGTTTTGCGGGCACGCTGGTCGTGATCCTGTGCTTCCTGATCCTGGTCTTCACGGGTTTCCGGGTCGCGCGCCAGGCCCGGGATCAGTTCGGCGAGATGCTGGCGACCGGCATCGCGTCGCTGATCGGCCTGCAGGCCTTCCTCCACATCGGCGTCGGTCTTGGGGTGTTTCCCGCGACCGGTCTGTCGCTTCCGTTCATCTCGTTCGGGCGCACCAACCTCGTGGTGATGCTCGCCTCAGTGGGCATCCTGCTGGCTGTCGCGCGCGAGGCCCGCCGGAACGATTCCGACCGACTCGGCCCGGGAGCCCTAGCAGCCCGTGGACAAAATCCCCCCGGCATTCGAACGGCGACGCATCCGAGCTGGCCGCTTCGCTTCACCCGTCCACTCTGTAAAGTATACATTACACTATGTAATGTTTGCTATACATTTTGCCACTCCAAGGCTGCGCTCTGCGT
>JAPPNM010000087.1 GCA_028873825.1 Gemmatimonadota bacterium
AGCCCGGCGCCTCGCCGCTCTCGGTGCTCGGGCGGCTTTATCCACGGACTGCTACGTTCCGGCAGGGGCGTTCTTCCGCGCGCCCGTTCGACATGACTTGAAACACCGCGGGGCCCGCCGCATATTGGTTGATGCTCTCCCGCGATGCGCGCCCCGCGACCGACCGAACCCGCCGCCGGAGGCCGGCGGTCGCTTGCCCGCCCGCGGAGATGACAACATGGAGCGAGGGAATCCCGGATTGCTGACCGACGGGGACTACCGGGCCGTGTTCGAAGCGTCGCCGGACGCGATGCTCGTCGTGGATTCCGAAGGCGTGATCCGGGATCTCAACCGGCAGGCTCTTTCGGTGTTCGGGTGGAGCCGGGAGGAGATGGAGGGCTCCGGCGTGGAACGTCTGGTTCCGGCCGCCATCCGCAGCCGGCACGAGCGGCACCGCCTGAGCTACGCCGAGGAGCCGCGAGCGCGACCCATGGGGGAGGGGCTGGAGCTGCAGGCGTTGCGCAAGGACGGCACGACCTTCCCGGCGGAGATCAGCCTGAGCCCCGGCAAGCTGAGATCGGGGCCCGGACACGTGATCTGCACGATCCGCGACATCTCGTCCTCGGAGCGGATGCGGTGGCTGTCCCGAATGAAGCTGATGGCGGCGGAGCACGAGCGAAACCACCTTTCCCGCGAGCTGCACGACGAGTTCCTCCAGTTCCTCGTCGCGTTCAAGATCAGGGGGAAGCTCCTGGTGGGCGAGACGGACAGGGAGGCGAGAGAGCGTGCGTGGGCGGTGATCGCCGACGAGATTCTGAACGCGATCCAGGGGTTGAAGCGGTTGATCCGGGGGCTGAGGTCCCCGAAACTCGAACAGCAGGGGCTGGTTTCCGCGCTCGCCACCCTGTTTCGCGATACGCGAAAGGTGCACGGAGTCACGATCCGCGCCAGCCTCAGCCTCAACTGGGCCGCCGACGAACTGGATCCGGTGACCGTGCTGGCCGTGTACCGCATCATACAGGAGGCCGTGACGAACGCGGCGACGCACGCAAGCGTGAGCGACGTCGCCGTGGCGCTCAGATCGGCGGCAGGGATGATCATCGCCGAGATACGTGACGAAGGATGCGGGTTCGATCCCGGAGGGGTGCCGAGCGACGGCCACATCGGCCTCATCGGGATGCGCGAAAGAGCGGAGCTGGTCGGGGGCACCCTGACCGTACGGACCTCGCCGGGCGAGGGAACCACGGTTACGGCCGCCGTTCCGATGGCGGGTCCGGGCGGCAAACGATGACGAGGGTGCTGGTGGTCGACGACCACAGGGTGGTGCGCGCCGGTCTGAAGGCGTTGCTCGAATCGACCGGGCGGGTCGACGTCGTGGGCGAGGCGTCGTCGGGGGAGGCGGCGGTGGAGAAGGCGCGGACGCTGGAGCCCGACCTAGTCATCATGGATCTGGCGATGCCCGGCATGGGCGGCGTCGAGGCGACCCGCCGCATCGCCGAGCTCGGACTTGAAGCGAGGATCCTGGTGCTCACGATTCACGACGAGGACGAGTTCCTCGTTCCCGCCCTCGACGCCGGCGCGGCGGGCTTCCTGAACAAGTCCGTCGCTGACACCGATCTCATGGGGGCCGTCGAAGCGGTCGTGCGCGGACACTCCTACCTGCCTCGCCGCGCCTCCGCCCTGCTCGCGCGCCGGAAGGCGCAGGGCGCCTCGAAGCGCAGGCCGGGGCCCGAGGCGCTCTCCTCGCGCGAGCGTGGCGTGGTCGAGATGTACGCGAACGGCTATTCGGCCAGGGATACGGCCGAGGAGATGTCTCTCAGCCCCAAGACCGTCGAGGGCTACCTCGCCCGCGCCAAGACGAAGCTGGGGCTGCGCACCCGGCGCGACGTCGTGCGCTTCGCCATTGAGACGGGACTCCTGAAGGCCGACGACGCGCGGTAGGCTCGCGCTCGCTCGCGCGAAGGTTTGCGACGACGACCCGGCGGCGGCGGACCGCCCCGTAGCGCCCGTTCCGAAGGTCTCCCGGCAGACGAGTCCCCTGACGGGAAATTCCCGTCATGACATAAGGGGTTTTCCCCTACGGAATTGCCGGGTTTTCCCCGTAACGGCCGTCCTGTGATCGCATGTAACGTCAACGGGTGACGACCGTGCCGGGCCGCCGCGGGAGTTCCAGCGGCTGCCCGCGCCAGGACGAGGCATCCGGCTAGGACGGACTCTGGAGCCTCGCCGCAATCCAGCGAGAGGAGCAAGCCATGTCCACCAAGTGTTCCACCCTCGGCCGCGCAACCGGCGGTCCGGGCCGTCCAGAGCCGGACGGCCGTTCCTCCAAGGGGCCTTAGCCCTTCTCGTTTCCGTGAGCTTTTCGACGCTGTGGGCCTGCAGCGACTCGACGACGAAGCCGCAGGTCGGACCCGTGGAAGCGCCCGGCCCGCAAGAGCGAATATCCGAGGTCGCCCGTGCTATGGCGTCGGCCATGAACTCCGCCGGCGTGCGTCTGGATGTCCTAGCGGCGATGAGGTCGTCGCCGCGGGTCGACCACGGCCTGATTCTGGGCGACTACCTGCTTGAGCCTCGCGCCGAAGAACTGCTCGCCCGGAGCGCGGATGCGCTGGGCGTGACCGGACCCGAGTTCGTGGCCCTGGTTCGGGGGATCGGCGAGCTTGAGTTCCTGGTGCCGGTCACCGGGCACCGGCTCAGGTGGACGGGATCGTCGAGGGTCGCTGTAGCCTCGCACTGGAATTCCGACGTGTTCGACTTCCAGGTGTACGAACCGACGGGCGACCGGCTCGAAGTGCTGAACGAGAGGGATTGGAAGTCCGTCGATGCGTACGAGGCGCTGTTCGTGGTCCGGCCTCGCGAGACCGACGGAACCAGGATCGGCCGCCAGCCGGACGTGCCCGGGCCCGTCATTCAGGATCCGGGCGACGGCCAGCGGGCGGTCGTGTTGAAGTGGCGGGTGGCCGGAGGCGAGGAGGTTTCCTTCGATGTCGGCCGGTTCGGGTCGACGGCGGAGTTTCATGCGGCGGTTGCGGAGACGATGGAGACCAGGGGCGTGTGGACCGGTGCGTGGACTCCCGGCGCCGACGCGCTGGCGGACGGGGACGGCGATTGCGAACTCGATGACGACGATTGCGACGGGGAGTTGCCGCCGGGAGGCGGTCGTGATCCCCTCCCCCCTACGTGGGGAGAACCCAGCACCTTTGTCGACCGTGTCCTTATGACGAAGTACTTGGACGTTGGAAAAGGCGACATGGAGCTGAGGCTGACGATGTGGTTCAAAAACCCCGTCACGAAACGGAAGGCTGCCCGCAATATCTGGGAGCACTACGATTTGCCGAAAGGAGAGGCAATGGGGCGCAACCCGGACGGTCTTGATCTGGACGATCTGGGCGGCTATGATCCTGCCTTGTGGATGCTCCATCACGACAGTCCCATACGCGGCGGCTGGCCCGCTTTCGTGCATGCGGTGGAGATGGATCCGTGGCCGAACCCGGACGAGGACTTGGGAACGCGGGATGTCGCTCCACGGGACAACGGGCAGATCATGCGTTTCCTGCATAAGGGTGAACTTGCCATGGAGCTGACGCTGGGGTGGGAGACGGATGAGGATCCGGATGACGACGACGAAACACAGGATCGCGGACGATCCGGATGAGGCAACTTGGTGAGGGAGGCGGCGAGTCCGGAAGCGGGGCGATTTCGGACGCGGTCATGACCGGTCCTGCGGCTAACTCCGGGACGGTGGGCGCTCGCGTCACCGGGCCCGCGGGCGCGGCGCGGGCCGCGGCCTTGGTGGCGTGGGCCGCCGCATGACTCGCGCCGGCGCCGGGCGTCGCGCAGGACCGCGCGGAGCCGGCGTGGCAGGTGCGCGTTCTGGACGCGTCGCTGGGAGTGCCGCTCTCCGGCGCGGAGGTGACGTTCCCGGAGAGCGGCGTGACGCGGGCGACGGACCGTCTGGGCGTCGCCGAGGCCGTGCCCGCGGACGCCGGCGCGCAGCTGCGGGTCGTCGTGGACCGGTTGGGGTACGAGCTGGTGGACACGGTGCTGGCCTTCCCCGTGGAGCGGGGGACCGTGGACCTGCTGCTGGAGCGGGCGCCGGTCGGGATTCCGGCCCTGACTGTGGCCGTGGGCCGCGCGGGCGGCGGGTCCCGCGAGCTGGCGCGGGTCATGTTCGACCGCGACGTAGCGGTCGGGGCGGTGGGCATGACGCAGGCGGAGGTGAAGGCGATGCCGGCCGTGGGCGAGCCGGACGTCTTTCGCAGCCTGCGGAGTCTCGCGGGCGTGACGAGCGTTAACGACTACGAGGCCGGGATGTACCTGCGCGGCGGGAATTCGGACCAGGTGGGCGTGAGGTGGGAGGGCGCGCCCGTGTTCGGCCCCTACCACATGTTCGGAATGTTCGGGTTGTTCAACCCGGACGCCGTGGAGACGGTGGAGCTGTACAAGGGCTCGATTCCGGCGCGCCACGGAGGCTCGCTGTCCGGGGTCGTGGCGGCGCGGCAGCGGACGGGGGGCGCCTCGGGCGTGCGCGCGAGCGGGGGGTTGAGTTTTCTGGGGGTGCGCGCGGCGGCGGACGGCTCGCTGCCGTGGGGCGGAGCCCGGTGGCTGGCGGCCGGGAGGCGGGCGACAGTGGATGCCGTGCAGGTGGGCGGGCCGTATTCGTTCTACGACCTGAACCTGGGCCTGCGGCTCCACCCGGGCGAAGAGCACCGCATCGGCTTCTCGATGCTGGCCTCCAACGACTATTTCGCCTGGGGGGAGTTCTTCGGTGCCGGGGACTGGCTGGATTCGCGGTGGTCGAACCTGGTTTCGTCGCTGGCCTGGACGTGGGTACCCGGGAACCGGGTGTCCGGCGAAGTGGCGGCGTACCTGAGCCGGTACGAGGGAGAGCTCGGAATCGGGGCGGGAGCGCCGCCGCCGGTCGCCCGCAACGCGATCACCGCGCGCGGCCTCCGCGCCGGTGTCACGCTGCGCGGCGAGCGGACGGGAGCGCGGGCGGGTCTGGAGTTCGAGGGAGGTCCGGTGTCGCTGAGCGGCTCGGGTCCGGGCGCGTACGTGGAGGGAGACGCGCCGGGTTCCTATTCGCAGCTATCCGTATTCGGCGAGTTCGAGCAGTGGCTCGGTCCGCTGCGGCTGGCGCCCGGCTTCCGGGCCGGCGTCGAGCGGAGCGCTTCGCGGAGGTTCTTCGAGCCCCGTCTGGCCGCGCGTCTCCACGCCGGCCCGCTGGCGGTTAGCGCCAGCTTGGACCGGACCCACCAGTTCCTGTCGGTGCTCCACGACGACCGGTACCCGGTGCCGGGGGCGCCGATGTGGTTCGTGCGGGAGCGGGGAAGGCCGGTATCGGTGGCGGACGGGGCGAGCGTGGCTTTGGACGCATGGAGGGGCGAGCGCTGGACGGGGTCGGTCGGCGGGTGGACACGGCGTTTCCGCGGCATTCCGTCCTGGCGCCCCCGGGCGTCGCGGGTGGTTTCGGACATGGCCTTTCACGACGGCGAGGCCAGCGGGTGGGAGGCGACGGTGCAACGGCACGCCGGGTTCCTGCGCGGCTGGATCTCCTACCAGTGGGCGCGGGTGCGCTTCACCGACGGCGAGGGCGCCGAATATCTGCCCGCGTGGGACCGGCGGCACGAGGTGGACGGGGTCGTGACGATGCCCGGGTGGCGCGGGTTGAGCGTCTCTCTGCGCGCCACCGTCGCGACCGGGACGCCGTTCTGGGTTGCGTTGGGAAGGTACGGCGGGCTTCGGTACGACCCTAACCAGAGCGTGAACGACACGCCGCGAGGGATGGGCCCGAACGGGAACCGCTTCACGATCCTGTCGAGCGTGCAGGGCCGGGTTCCCCACTACGAGCGCATCGATCTCTCGGTCCGGTACGAGTTTCACTGGGGTTTGTGGAAGATTGCGCCGTTCGTTTCCGTCCCCAACGTCACCGGGCGGACCAACGCATACGGCTACGACCCTCGTTCTCGGTCGTCCGACCCCGACGAGAGTCCCCTGCACTTGCTTGCCTTAGACCAGATCCCCCCGATTCCGTTTGTCGGGGTGGATTTCCGGTTCTGACCAAATGCGACGCCTGCCCGCCTCCCTGCGCTCTCTGGTCGTGGCCGCCGCGGCGGCGGCGCTCCCGGCTTGCGACCTCTTCTATCCCGAGCCGCGGGACGACCGGCTGATTATGATGGCGCCGCTGAACCCCGACGGGGCAACGCACCTTCTGCGGCTGGGGCCGGTGTCCGCCACGGCGCCGCCGCCGCCGGCAACCGTCAGGATGTACCGGCGCGATCCGCGGCCGGAGGAGGTTTCCTGGACCCTCGTCGCCACTGCCACCGAGCCGGGGGGAAAATGCCTCGGGTACAGCTGGGGGAGGGGATTCTATGGCTACTCCAACACCTACTGCCTGGCTCCGGGCGCGCCGCTCGACCCGGGCGCCGCCTACATGATCGAAGCGTCGGCGGAGGGCTACCGCACTGCGAGGGGCCGAACCCTGGCGGTCGGCGACTTCGATGTGAAAACCGCCGTGCTCACCCGCACCGGCAGCTCCGCCTTGCTGAACGCGTCGTGGACCGGGAGCGCCGGGGCCCACCGCTATTTCGTTTCTCTCCGGCGGAAATCTCCACGCAACGAAAACCCGAGGGGATGGTACGCCGAAGTGGACGGCACGTCGGCAACGGTGGAGGTCCCCGAATACGCCATCCGGGAGGCATTCGGTCCCCTCAGACTCGACGTGGCCGCGCTCAGCGAGGAACTTCATGCATACCTGACCTCGGGGACGGGCGGGTCGAGGCTTTCGGTCCCCCCGGTTCAGAACATCGAGAACGGGTTCGGGTTCGTCGGCTCGATGCGGATGCGGAGTCTGGCCGTGGAATCGAGGTAGGCGGAATCGTGGAGCCGCGATGCGTCCCGCGGGGATTCATCCACGGACCGCCGGCCCTCCGCCCCCGGCTCCCAGCCCCTCCCCGCAACGCCCGCAGAACCGCGCCCCGAGCCGGTTGACGTGCTCGCAGGCGGAACACTGCATCCCCTGGCGGATGGCGCGGCGGAGCCGGGCGATCTCCTCCTCCAGCTCGCGCGACGCCCGGTCCGGCGGCGGGCCGCCGACCCCGGCTTCCCCCTCGTCCACCTCCAGGTGCCGGAGCGCCTCCCGCGACAGCTCCGCTTTGAGCCGCCCGTAGTCGCGCTCGTCCAGCTTGCCCGCGGCCCGGTCGTACTCCAGGTCCCTGAGCGCGGCCAGCGCCACGCCGCGCCGCGCCGCACCCTCGTCGTGGTCGTCGTCGCCGTCGTACAGGGGCGCACCCCTCCCCGAGAACACGGGCTCCAGAACGAAGAGCATCGCCCCCGCGGCCAGCAGAACTCCGCCGATCAGGACGCTCACGGCCCCGCCGTCCGGAGCGCGGTCAGCCCGCCGCCCCCGCCGGGACCGCTCCGCGCACGGCCCTCCGCCGGGCGGCGGCGGTCGCCGGAGCGGTTCGGGGGGGCCAGAGCCCGACGAGCGTCCCGATCGCCACCACCATCCCCCCGTACCAGATCCACGGGACCAGGGGCAGCAGCTTCACCTCGAAGCTCGCCCGGTCGGACTGGCTGTCGAGCTCCCTGGGAATCACGTACAGGTCCTCCAGCAACGAACTCGATATCCCCACCTCGGTCGAGGCCTGGTCCATGACCGGGTAGAAGCGCCGCTCCGGGCGCAGGATTCCGATCCGTTCGCCGTTCCGGTACGCCGTCATGAGCGCCGTCCAGCGCCAGTCGTTCTCCTCCATGTCTTCGGCCGCCCGGGGGCGCGAGTGGGACAGGCTCTCGTACACCAGGCGGTACTCCGCTCCCAGGGCCGACCGCACCGTCATCGCCTCGCCCGGCACCAGCTCCTGCACCACCCGCCGGTCGAAGGCCGCACCCGCCAGACCCATGAAGAGCACCACGACGCCCGCGTGCACGATGTAGCCGCCCCAGCGGCGGCGGTTCCGTCCGACCAGGTTGCCGAGCGCGCTCAGGAACCCCTCCCCCGCGATCCGCGCCCGTGCCTTCGTCCCCTTCCAGAACTCCGTGACCACGACCGTCATCACGAAGACGCCGATGGCGAAGGTGGCCAGCGCGAAGCCGTGCCGGATGCCCAGCGCCAGCAGAACGCCCAGCGTCACCCCGCCCGCCGCCAGCGGGATGGTGAAGTTCCGGAGCAGGTTACTTCGCGAAGCGCGCCGCCACGCGATGACCGGGCCGATCCCCATGAGCGCCAGTAGCAGCAGCCCGATGGGGATGTTGACGCGGTTGAAATAGGGCGGGCCGACGTTCCTGGTCTCGCCGAAGAATCCCTCGGTGATGAGCGGGAAGAGCGTGCCCCACGCCACGGCGAAGGCGACGCCGACGAGGAGCAGGTTGTTGAAGAGGAAGGCCGACTCGCGCGAGAGAAAGGACTGGAAGCGGTTCTCGGACCTGAGCGACGGGAGCCGGTGGATGATCAGGATCGCGGCGACGACGGCCATCCCGCCCATGAAGCCCAGGAAGATGTACGCGATGCGAAGATTCTCGGCGAAGCTGTGGACCGACTCGATCAGCCCGGAGCGGGTCAGGAAGGTGGCGAAGATGGTGAGCAGGAAGGTGAGGACCACCAGCACCATGTTCCACACCTTGAGCATCCCCCGGTTCTCCTGGATCTGGATCGAGTGGAGGAAGGCGGTGGCGGTCAGCCAGGGGAGCAGCGAGGCGTTCTCGACGGGGTCCCAGAACCAGTAGCCTCCCCACCCCAGCTCCTCGTAGGCCCACCGCATGCCGAAGATGATCCCGATCGTGAGAAAGAACCAGCTGAGCAGAATCCAGCGCCGGGTGACCGCGATCCAGCGCGAGTCCAGGCGGCCGGTGAGCAGGGCCGAGACCGCGAAGGCGAAGGGTACCGCGAAGGCCGTGAAGCCCAGGTACAGCGTAGGCGGGTGGATCGTCATCCAGTAGTTCTGGAGCTGCGGATTGAGTCCCAGGCCGTTGGCGCGCGTGAACCCCAGCCGTTCGAAGGGGTTGACGTCGGCGAAGAGGAGGACGATCAGGAGGAAGGAAAGGATGCCCAGCAGGGTGCCGCTCACATAGGGCATGAACTCGCGGTTGCGGCGGCGGTTGCGGAAGACGGCGATCGAGGAGAAGGCCGACAGCAGGACGGTCCAGAATACCAGCGATCCCCGCTGCCCGGCCCACAGACCCGCGACCTTGAAGTAGGTGTCGAGTTCGCGGTTCGAGTAGTTGACGACGTAGAAGTACTCGTACCGGTTGCCCACGAATGCAGCGATGATGCCCGCCGACACCAGGACCAGCAGGAGGGTAACCATATGGACCGTGCGTTCGCCGCTCAGCACCAGGTCGCTCCGTCCGAACCGGCCCCCGGCGAAGGACACGACGGTCCCCCAGAGCGCGACGGGGAGGGCGATCCAGAGGGCGATTTCGCCCAGGATCGTCACGCTGCCGGCAGTCCGTGGATAGAGCCGTCCGAGCACCGAGAGCGGTGAGGCGCCGGGCTGGCAAGGCGCGACGAGAGGGGAATAGCAGCGCTATTCGCCCGAGGAGCAACGCAGAGCGAGGCGATCCAGCGCGGATGCATCACCGCACGAATGCCGGGGGGGTCTGTCCGCGGGCTGCCCCGTCCGTATGCCGGGAGGGGTTTATCCACGGACCGCCAACTCCTCCTTGGCCGCCTCGAAGCGGCTGCCGCACTTGGTGAGGACCGTGTGGGCGCGGAAGACCCCGTCGGGTCCGTACCGGCCTTCGACGACGACTTCGGCCCTGTCGTTGAAGGTGTCGGGAACGATGTCCTCGTAGCGCACGGCGAAGGTCACCCCGGTGTCCTCCAGATCCGCGACCATGAACTCATGAGCGCCGCGGGTGCCGTCCTCGCGCGACCAGGACCCCTCCACGACCCGGCCGCTCACCTTCACCCCGACTTCGCGGAAGGTCGGATCGGCCTCGACCCGGTCCATCAGTTCGACCGGGGTCAGGTAGTAGACCATGCTGTCGTTGATCCCGGTCCACATCAGGTAGGCGACGACGGCCGCGACGCCGACCAGACCCACCAAAAAACGTCGGTTCTTCATCTCGATTTCGCTCCGGTCCTGTCGGGAGACCCGCGTTCGGGCACCTCGTCATCGGCCACCTTCGCAGCCGCATGAATCTAGCAGTCCGTGGATGGTCCCGCAGGCGTACGGAGCTGGAAGCCGTCCGAGACCGCGGTTGGAGGTCGAGGGGGTCAGAGGCTAGGATTGAATTCAACCCACACAGCCTCCTCGGCGCAGGATGCGGATCGAACCGGACAGCGGCGGAGTCGGCGGCACGAAAGGGAGTTGAGAGATGACGCGGATCGAGCGGAGTATCGTCCGGAGCCTTCAATGCGCGTTGCCGCTGGCGGTTGTCGCGTTGGTCGGCGGGTGGGAGAGGGAGCCGCCGGTGCCAACGACCGTCACCGTCTCACCCGACAGCGTCACCGTCACCCAATTCAGGGACTTCGAGTACGACGATCGCGCCGTGCTGCTTAAGTTCTACGAAGCGACGGGCGGGACCGGCTGGAGGACCAACACGAACTGGGCGACCGACGCACCGCTCGACACGTGGTACGGCGTGAAAACGGATTCCCAGGGGAAGGTGACCGAGCTGGACCTGGGTGAGAACTCCCTCACCGGCACGATTCCTCTCGAACTCCTCTACCTACAGGATCTCGTGCGGTTGCTGCTGCACTGGAACGAGCTTACGGGACCGATCCATCCCGAATTCGGCAACCTGCGGAACCTGGTGCGGCTGTCTCTCAGCGGAAACCGGCTTACGGGACCGATCCCGCCCGAACTCGGCACACATCTTCCAGTGTAATCCACCAAGGTCTACTG
>JAPPNM010000085.1 GCA_028873825.1 Gemmatimonadota bacterium
GAGCAACGCAGAGCGCAGCCTTGGAGTGGCAATATGTATAGCAGACATTACATAGTGTAAAGTATGCTTTACAGCGTAGACGGGTGAGGCGAAGCGGCCAGCGCGGATGCATCGCCGTTCGAATGCCGGGGGGATTTTGTCCACGGGCTGCTAGAGCGCCTCCAGGAGTTCGCGACCTAGAACCTCCACCTGCCAGCGGCGCACGTCCCGCACGGCTCCCAGCTCGGCCAGGGTGCCCGGGCCCGCCGCCGCCACGTCGCGCAGCAGGTGGTTTGCCATCACCCGGCCCCGCTCGAGCCCCAGCTTCGCGGCCACCTCGTTGCGCACCGCGTTCAGCCGGTCGAAGGCGGCGTCCTCCTCGGGAGAGGGACGGCCTCTCCCCTTCCCGGACACCGGGTACGGCGAGAGGTTGCGGGTCGCCATGCGCCCCACTCTTCGTAGCGCCGACAGCAGCGACCGCCCGTCCGTCGCGGCCAGTCGCCGCGGAAAACCCCGCACGCGGGTGAGCTCCTCCACAGACGCGGGCCGCTTGACGACGGTCTCGAGGAGCGCCGCGTCGGAGGCGACCCGGAACGGGGCGCGGTCGCGCGAGCGGGCGATCCGGTCCCGCCACGCGATGGCCTCGCGTAGCGCGGTCACGCCGCGGGGACCGAGCCGCCTGGCTCCCCTGACGCGGGTGACGGGGTCCGGCGGGGGGGCGTCTCCTCCTCCGTCCGCCGCGCTCCGAACCAGCCGCCGGCACTCCTCCGCCGCCCAGTGCAGCCGGCCCAGGTCGCCGAGCCTCGCCTCGAGGACCGCGGCCAACCGGTGCAGGTGGCGGGTGTCTCCGGCGGCGTAGGCGATCATCTCGCGCGGCAGGGGCCGCCGGGCCCAGTCGGCCCGCTGGAACTTCTTCGCCACCCGGATTCCGAGGTGCTTCTCGAGCAGCGCCTGCAGGCCGATCGCCGGCTCGCCGACGAAGCTGGCGGCCACCTGGGTGTCGAACAGACGGGCCACCGCGACGCCGATGTCGCGGCGCAGGAGCCGCAGGTCGTAGCTGCCGCCGTGCATGAGCACCCGCCGGGCCGGATCTTCGAGGTGCGGCCCGACGGACGCCGCCGGGCTGGCGGCCAACGGGTCGATGACGAAGGTCTCGGAGGGCGTCGAGATCTGCAGGAGGCAGAGCCGGTCCGAGTAGCGGTGGTAGCCCGCCGCCTCGCAGTCCACCGCGATGTCGCCGTCGGCGAGGGACCGCCCGAGGCGTTCCAGGCCCTTCTCGGTGTCGATGTAGGTGACGGGCTGGGTCAAGACTCTTCCGTTCCGTTGCGAGGTCGCCGGGGATCTCCGCGAATATGGTCCCGGCGGGCTGGCCTGGGTAGCTTCACCCCGGCGCGCGGAGGCACGCCCGCCCCGGCTGCGACGCCGGCCGGTCCCTCTCCGCGAAAGAGACCGGGAGGGAACGAGAGCGATGATGAGAACCAAGGTGGTCGCCACGATGGGTCCGGCCGCCTCCACCCTGGAAGTCGTGACCGATCTCGTGCGGGCCGGGATGGACATCGCGCGAATCAACATGTCGCACGGACACAGCGAGCACCACCGCCGCGGGATTCGCCTGGTGCGCGAGGCGGCGGCCGAGGTGGGGCGCCCGGTGGCCGTCCTGGCCGACCTTCAGGGGCCCAAGCTGCGGCTCGGACGCCTCGAAAACCCGGTGCGTCTCCACGACGGAGCCACGGTCACCATCGCTCCCGAAGGCGACCACTCCGGCGACGAAATCCCGACATCCTACCCCCGTCTGGCCAAGGAGGTCGCCCGCGGCACCCGGCTACTGCTCGACGACGGGCAGCTCGAGCTGGAGTGTGTGAACACCGACGGCGCCCGCGCGGTGTTCCGGGTTCTGCGGGGAGGGATCGTTCGGTCCCGCAAGGGGATGAACCTTCCCGGGATCGGCGTCGACACGCCGTCGATAACCGAAAAGGACGAGCGGGACCTGGAGGTGGCGCTCGACATGGACGTCGAGTACGTCGGCCTCTCATTCGTGCGCAACGTGAACGACGTCCTGGGGCTCAAGGACCGCATCGGGGGGCGGGCGTGGCTGGTCAGCAAGATAGAGAAGGCCCCGGCGCTCCAGGAGCTGGACGGGATCCTGTCCTTCAGCGACGCGGTGATGGTCGCTCGCGGCGACCTCGGGGTCGAGCTCCCCTTCGCCTCGGTGCCGCTGGCGCAGAAGCGCATCATCCAGGCGGCGAACGGGTACGCCTGCCCCGTCATCACCGCCACCCAGATGCTCGAGTCGATGACCACCTACCTCAGCCCCACCCGGGCGGAGACCTCCGACGTCGCCAACGCGATTCTGGACGGGACCGACGCGGTGATGCTCTCGGGCGAGACCGCGGTGGGCAGGCACCCGGTGCGGACGCTCGAGGTCATGGTCCGCATCGCGGCGGAGATCGAGCAGAGCGGCGTGCTGAACAAGGGGCCCCACTATCTGGACCAGATGGGGCCCGTGCAGCGGCGCGGGGCCTCGCCGCGCGAGCACGCGGTCGCCGCCTCCTCGGTGCATTCCGCCCGGGACCTCGACGCCCCCGCGATCATCGTCATCACGCGCAGCGGCTTCTCGGCCCGCCTGGTGGCCTCCTACCGTCCGCCGATCCCGATCTTCTCCGTCTGCACCGACCCCAAGGTCCACCGGCAGCTCTGCGGCGTCTGGGGAGTGCGTCCGGTCCTGGCCGACAAGGGTGCCATCACCTACCAGAACCTGACCGACTTCGGGAAGCGCGTCGTCCTGGGCTCGGGGATGGGCCGCACGGGCGACCCGGTGATCGTCACCTCGGGGCTTCCCTTCCACAAGCCCGGCTCGACCAACACCATGCGAGTGGAGCAGTTGTAGCTTTGCGCCTGATCTTTCTGGGCACGGGCACCTCCTTCGGCGTTCCGGTGATCGGCTGTTCGTGCGCGAACTGCACCTCGACCGATCCCCGCGACCGGCGGACCCGCCACGGAGCGCTCATCGGCCTCGAAGGCGGCAACCTCCTCATCGACACGCCGCCCGAGTTGCGGCTTCAACTTCTGGCGGCGGGCGTCGACCGGGTCGACGCGGTGTGGTACACGCACCTGCACGCCGACCACGTACACGGCATCGACGACGTGCGGGTCTTCTCGAGCCGCGGCCGCGGGCCCGTCCCCGCCTACCTGCCCGGGGAGCTCGTCGCGCAGATGAAGGCGCGCTTCCCGTACATCTTCGACGCCCGAGCGCGGGTGCCGGCGGAGACCTCGAGGCCGCGAATCGCGCTCAGGAGCTACGCGGAGGGGGTTCCGCTCGAGGTGCTCGGCGCCGAAGTCATCCCCTTCCGCGTGCCGCACGGGCCGGTCGACGCCTTCGGCCTGCGCGTGGGCGGGCTGGGCTACGTGACCGACGCGAAGGACATCCCGGCGGCGGCGCGGGACATCCTCGACGGCGTAGAAGTGCTGGTGCTGAACGCGCTCTGGCGGGGACGTTCCCATCCGACCCACTTCAACGTGGAGGAGGCGGTGGAGGCCGCGCGCCGGATCGGGGCCCGCCGCACCTTCCTGACCCACCTGACCCACTTCGTGGGGTACCGCGAGCTGGCCGGCGGCCTGCCGCCGGGGATCGAGCCCGCGTACGACGGCCTCACGATCGAACTGGCGGCCCGTGGATAGGAGCCCCTCCGCTCCCGGCTTCTCGATGGCCGGAAACGGTCCGGGACGCGATACCGGAGGTGGGCGGCGGTGACCGGGCCCGGCCGCTCCCCCGCGATCGATTTCGGCAACATGATCGCGGGGGTGCTGGAGGGCGGCGGAATCGATCCGGACCGGCTCCGGGGCGATCTGGCCGAACGGTTCCGGGACGCGCACGCCCAGGTGGAGACGAGAAGGGCGGCCGGCGAGATGGGCTTCTTCGACCTTCCGGGAGACCGCGAGCTGGCCGAGGCCACGCGGGACGCGGCCGGCCGCTGCCGTCGCGGAGCCGACGCGCTCGTTGTGATCGGCATCGGCGGCTCCGCTCTCGGCGCGGCGGCGCTCCGCGACGCGCTGCTGCCCCCGCTCCGGAACGAGCTCGGCGAGCGGGCCCGCGGCGGCTTCCCCCGCCTCTACGTCCTCGACAACCCCGATCCCGATACGGTGTCGGCGCTCCTCGGGCGTCTCGATCCGGCCCGCACGCTCTTCAACGTGGTCTCCAAGTCGGGCACGACCGCCGAGACCATGGCCCAGTTCCTCGTCGTGTGGCAGAGGCTGGAGAGCGCGCTCGGCGCCGAGAGGATGGGAAGCCGTCTGCTTCTGACCACGTCGCCGGCAAGCGGGGCGCTGCGGGAAATCGCCGCCGAGCGCGACATCCCGGTCCTTCCCCTGCCCGAGGCGGTGGGCGGGCGGTTTTCGGTGCTTTCCCCCGCGGGCCTTCTGCCGGCCGCGGTCGCCGGCATCGGCATCGGGTCGCTGCTCGACGGCGCCGCCGCGATGGCCGGCCGTTGCGCGACCCCCGAACTGGCCGCGAACCCGGCGGGGATGCTGGCCACTCTGCTGCATGTCGCGGACACCGAAGCGGGCGCGTCCGTCCAGGTGTTCATGCCCTACGCCGACCGCCTGCGGGGGATGGCGTACTGGGTGCGGCAGCTCTGGGGCGAATCGCTGGGAAAGGCGCTGGCGCGCGACGGGCGGCGCGTCGAAACCGGGCCCACGCCCCTCCCCGCCCTCGGGCCGGCGGACCAGCACTCGATCCTACAGCTGCTCATGGAGGGGCCGCGCGACAAGGTCGTCGTCTTCATCGCGCGCGAGTCGTGCGGCGAGGACGTCGCGATCCCCCGGCTCTTCGGAGACAAGCCCGCTCTCGCCTACCTGGGCGGCCACACCCTCCAGGGCCTGCTCGACCGCGAGAGGCGCGCCACCGCCGAAGCCCTGCGGCGGGAGGGGCGGATGAACCTCACCGTCGCCGTGGACCGGGTTGGCGCGCGTTCGCTCGGCGCCCTCCTCATGCTCTTCCAGATCGCGGTGGTCTACGCGGGAGCGCTGTACGGCGTCGATCCCCTCGACCAGCCGGGGGTCGAACTGGGCAAGGCGCTCACCTGCGGACTCATGGGCAGGACGGGGTACGAGGCGCCCCGCATTCCCCCGCCCGACCCCCGTTGGCGCGTGTAGTCGCGGATCCATCCGCGAACTGATAGCTTGGCGCAGCCCTCCACGGGCTGCTAGCGGCGATCACCGGAAACCGAGCAGGGAGGAGAGGATGAGCACAGGGGACGACAAGCACACCCTGATCGTGGAAAGGGAAAGGGACCGCCGGCCGGAGATCGCGGCCTTCTTCATGGGCGCCGTCATCGGAGCGGGGCTCGCGCTTCTCCTCGCGCCCGCCTCCGGCGCGGACACGCAGAAGCGTATCCGCGAACAGGCCAGGAAGATCAGGGAGCTGACCGGAGACAGGGTGCGCGAGCTCAAGGACGACCTGGGTTCGCGCGTGGGATCCGCGAAGGGGGTGGTGGACCGGGGGCGCCGGATCGCGGCTGACGCCCGTGCGGAGCTCGAGGACAAGCTGGAGCGGTCCAAGGCGGCCTACAGGGCGGGCATTGACGCGGAGCGCGAGGAGTCCGGGCGGGAGCCCGCCGATTCCGGGGGGAACGGCCCCCCGGCGGACGGCTCCTGAACGGGAAGCGGCGGCGCCCGCCCGACAACCCAAGGAGGACTCGGGTCCCATGAAGATCTACCTTGACACGGCGAATCTGGCCGAGATCGCCGAGGCGGCCCGCTGGGGCGTCCTGAGCGGCGTGACGACCAACCCCAGCCTCATGGCGCGCGAGGAGGGCGCCGGCTTCGAGGACACGATCCGGACGATCGCGGGGCTGGTCGACGGACCGATCAGCGCCGAAACCGTGTCCGAGGACGCCGACGGGATGGTCGCGGAGGGCGTGGAATACGCGGCCTGGCACCCCAACGTGATCGTCAAGGTGCCGAGCACCACCGCCGGGCTGGAGGCGGTCGCGCGCCTGGGCCGGAGGGGCATCCGCTGCAACGTCACCCTCGTCTTCAACACCAACCAGGCGCTGATGGCGGCGCTGGCGGGCGCCTTCGCGGTGTCCCCGTTCGTCGGGCGGCTGGACGACATCTCCCAGGACGGGATGGAGCTGATCCGAGAGATCGCCGCCGTCTTCGAGCAGGATCCCGACATCCGCACCCGGATCCTGGCCGCGTCTATCCGGCACCCGCGCCACGTGATCGAGGCGGCCCTCGCCGGTGCGCACATCGCCACCTGCCCCTTCGACGTGCTGGAGAAGGCGATGCGGCACCCGCTCACCGAGAGCGGCAACGCCGCCTTCCTCTCCGACTGGCGGGCCCGGGAAGCGGCCATGGCGCCGGCGGCCGAGGACTAGCCCGCCGCATGGGCGCGCAGCCGGCCGGCGAGGCGCGCAGGGTCGTCGCCCGCAACCGCAAGGCCCGTCACGAGTACGAGGTTCTGGACCGCTGGGAGGCGGGGCTCGTGCTCAAGGGCACCGAGGTCAAGTCCATTCGCGCGGGAAAGGTGGCGTTCCGGGACGCGCACGCGCGGGCCGAGGCGGGCGAGATGTGGTTGCACAACCTCCACGTCGCGCCCTACGAGGCGGCGAACCGGTGGAACCACGACGAGCTCCGGCCGCGCAAGCTCCTCCTGCACGGCGACGAGATTCGGCGCATCGGCTCGCGGGCCGAGGAGAAGGGGCTGACCATCGTGCCGCTCGACCTGTATTTTCGCAGGGGCAGGGCAAAGGTGACCCTGGGGCTCTGCCGCGGAAGGAAGCACCGGGACCGGAGGGAGGAACTGAAGCGCAAGACAATGCGGCGCGAGGCGGAGCGGGCCATGAAGGACCGGGGCGGCCGGCGGTGACGGAAGTCTTCGGGGAACGGTTCGCCAGCCCCGTCCTGTTGGCCGCCGGCACCTGCGGCTTCGGGGAACCGGTGGTCGAATTCATGTCGCCGCGCGAGATCGGCGGGCTGGTCACCAAGTCGGTGACGGCCGACCCCCGCCGGGGGAACCCGGCGCCGAGGGTGGCCGAGTTCCGGGGCGGAATGGTGAACTCGGTCGGGCTCGCCAACCCGGGACTGAGGGCGGTGCGCGAGGATAAGCTGCCCTGGATGAGCCGCAACCTGGGAGGCCTGCCCGTATTCGTCTCGGTTGCGGGGGCGACCGCCGCGGAGTACGCCGCCGTCGTGGCCGGTCTGGAGGCGGAGGACGGCTTCCTGGGCTTCGAGCTCAACCTGTCGTGTCCCAACGATTCGCATCTGGGCGGCCGGCCGTTCTGCCTCGATCCGGAGGCGCTCGGCCGGGTGCTGGACCGGGTGCGGCCCGTCACCGGCAGGCCCCTGCTCGTCAAGCTGGCTCCAAACGACCCGGACATCGCGGCGACCGCGGTGCTGGCGGCCGGCCGCGGCGCCGACGGGATCACCGCGATCAACACCCTGCCGGGACTTCTCACGGGGCGCGGCGGAAGGCGCCGGATCGGGGCGGGGACTGGGGGAATGAGCGGTCCCGCTCTCCTGCCGGCCGGGCTGGCGGCCGTGCGGGAGGTGGCGTCGGCCGTCGATGTGCCGGTGATCGGGACGGGCGGGATCCTAGCCGGGCGGGACGCGCGGGCCTATCTGCACGCGGGGGCGTCGTTGGTGCAGGTCGGGACGGGCTCCTTCGCCGATCCGCGCTGCGCGGCCCGGGTGGCGAGAGACTTGGCGCCGCGGGCGCGACCGGCGGCCCGGGAACCGGCGTGAACCGGCGCGTCATCGTCGCCCTGGACGCGCCCCGCGCGAAGGGCGCGCTCGGCATCGTCGACCGCATCGGCCCGGCGTGCGGTTTCTACAAGGTCGGGCTCGAGCTCTTCACGGCCGCGGGGCCGTCGGTGGTGGCCTCGCTCAGGGAACGGGGGAAACATGTGTTCCTGGACGGCAAGCTGCACGACATCCCCAGCCAGGTGGCGGGGGCGGTGGCCCGCGCAGGCGAACTCGGGGTGAAGTTTCTCACCGTGCACGCCGCCGGGGGACGGGGCATGCTGGCTGCGGCTGCGGCTGCGGCGCCCGCCTCGATGACGCTTCTCGGGGTGACGGTCCTCACGTCGCTGGACGCCGCCGGGCTCGAGGCGGTCTTCGGGCGCCGGGTGGACGACGCCGGAGCCGAGGCCGACCGTCTGGCCCGCATGGTGAGGGATGCGGGGCTGGGAGGCGTGGTGTGCTCGGCCGCCGAGGCGGCAAGGGTGAGGGAAACCGTGGGGCCCGGGCGCCGCATCGTGACGCCGGGAATCCGTCCGGCGGGCGGCCCGGTCCACGATCAGCGCCGTGTCCGCACGGCCGGGGAGGCCTTTGCCGCCGGGGCCACGCACATCGTCGTCGGCCGCCCGGTGACCGGCGCCCCCGATCCGGCCGCGGCCTTCGCGGGGATCGCGGCCGAGGCCGACCGGGCGCGGAGGGACGTTGACCGCCCGGTGATCGCCCCGCTTCATTCTTTGATTCCGCCCGGGAACCCGGATCCAGCATGAAGCTCCACGACTTCCTCCGCCGCGAAACCCGCCCCTTCGAGCCGCTCCGGCCCGGCCGGGTCACCGTCTACGGTTGCGGTCCCACCGTGTACGACTTCGCGCACATCGGCAACTTCCGCACCTTCGTAGTCTACGACCTGCTGCACCGCCACCTGCGCTGGCGCGGACACGAGGTCGGCTTCGTGGTCAACTTCACCGACGTCGACGACAAGACGATTCGGGGAGCGGCGGACGCGGGCCGTCTCCTGGGCGAGCACACCGAACCCTACGCCCGGGCCTTCCTGGACGACGCCGGGGCCCTGGGATTCCTGCCGTTTTCCGCCCACCCGCGCGCCACCGCCCACATCCCCGCCATGGTGGCGTTCGTCGAGAACCTCATGGAGAAAGGACACGCCTACCGGGGAGCGGACGGGTCGGTCTACTACTCGGTGCCCTCCTTCGCGGACTACGGGCGGCTGTCGGGAAAGCGCGAGGACGCGGAAGCCGGCCGCTCCCGCACCGGCGCGGGGGACTTCGACAAGCGCGACCCCCGCGACTTCGCGCTCTGGAAGGCGGCCCAGCCGGTCGACGAGCAGGTGGGCGCGGTCTGGGAGTCGCCGTGGGGCCCGGGGCGGCCCGGCTGGCACCTGGAGTGCTCGGCAATGGCCCGGTCGCTGCTCGGCGACACCATCGACATCCACCTGGGCGGCGAGGACCTCCTCTTCCCGCACCACGAAAACGAGATCGCGCAGTCGGAGGCGGCGACGGGCCGCACCTTCGCCCGCTTCTGGCTGCACGTCAGGCACCTCAAGGTGGACGCGCGCAAGATGTCCAAGTCGCTGGGCAACTTCCACACCGTGCGCGAGCTCCTCGACGAGGGCTACGATCCCGCCGCGATCCGCTGGGCCCTTCTCGCCGCCCACTACCGCAGCGAACTCAACTTCACTCGCGCCGGCCTCGACGACGCGACCGCCAGCGTGCAGCGGCTGCTCGACTTTCGCCGCCGGGTGCGGGAGTGTCCCGCGGCGCCCGGTTCGGGAGCGGGTCTCGCGATTCGCTCCCGGGAGCGTCTGGCCGCCTTCGGCTCCGCTATGGACGACGATCTGAACGTGCCGCGCGCCCTGGCGGTGCTCTGGACGCTGGTGCGGGAGGTGAACACGGCGCTGGACGGCGCGGGGGGGCGGATGGCCGGCGAGGAGCGCGAGGCCGTGCTGGAGGCGCTGGCCGGGATGGACGGGGTGCTGGGCGTCGTCGATCTGGCGGCCGAGTCCCGGAGGACCCCCGACGCCGACGACGAGCGGGTGCGGGACCTCGTGGAGGCTCGCGAGAGGGCGCGCGCGAACCGCGACTTCGCCGCGGCCGACCGGATCCGGGCGGAGCTGGCGGCCGGGGGCATCCGCCTGGAGGACACCTCCGAAGGCACCCGTTGGACCAGGGTGCGGGGGCCGCCGTGAGTCGGCGAGGAGCCGACGACCGAAGGCCCGGCCCTTCCGCGCGTCACCGCGCGCGGCGAAATTTCCGGTCCGCTGGCGTAGCTCAGGCGGTAGAGCGGCTGATTTGTAATCAGCAGGTCCGGGGTTCGAGTCCCCGCGTCAGCTTGCGGCGCCCCGGCGCCTTCCGCCCCCGGCGCCATCTCCCGGGATCTCGGGCGTTCGAACGTCGACGCTTCCCCCCCCCATTGATACCCGCAACCGGAACAGTTATCTTCCTTTGCTCGTTTCCATCCGAGCCCGAGATGCGCGCTGCCAGCCTGGCGGGCGGGGTGGGAACGTGTTTTTTGGTGGGGTACCGAAGCGGCCAACCGGGGCAGACTGTAAATCTGCTGGCGAATGCCTACGGAGGTTCGAATCCTCCCCCCACCATGGGCAGGCCTGACGGGGGAGATCGACAGCCCCCGGATGATCGCGGGAGTAGCTCAGTTGGCTAGAGCATCAGCCTTCCAAGCTGAGGGTCGCCGGTTCGAATCCGGTCTCCCGCTCTCGGTACGGTCCGGGTTGCCTCGGGGCGGACCGGTGCGACGCGAGGTGCTCTGGTAGCTCAGTGGTAGAGCGCTTCCTTGGTAAGGAAGAGGTCGCGGGTTCGATCCCCGCCCAGAGCTTGGCTGGGCGGAACCGCCCGCCCGGCAACGGATTGGCGCGCGAACGGCAACTCAACGACAACGACGGGCTCCGCCGCGCGGGGCCCTTGAAACGCAGGACGGGGGAAGAATGGCGAAGGAGACCTTCGAGCGAACGAAGCCGCACGTGAACGT
>JAPPNM010000100.1:0-8991 GCA_028873825.1 Gemmatimonadota bacterium
GGTGGGGGGGCCCGGGTTTTCGGGGGGGGGGGGGGTTTTTTTGGGGGGGTTTTTTTGGGGGGCGGGGGGCCCCCCGGGCCCGGGGGGGGTGGGGGGGGGGCGGGGGGTGTTGGTGGGGGGGGGTTGGGGGGGGGGGGGGCTCTTCGAGCCGATCCGGGACGGGGACGTGCGCGGCTGCCTGGTGGCGCGCGAGGTGCTGGCGTGGTGGTCGCCGCTGGCCGACGCGGTATTCGCGCTGCAGGGTTTGAGCGCGACGCCCGGCCTGCTGTGCGGGGCCGATCCGGGCGGGTGGACGGAGCGGGCGCTGGCGGGCGAGGCGATGGGCGCGTTCGCCATGACCGAGTGGGAGGCGGGGTCGGACGTGGCCTCGATGAAGACCGCCGCCGTCCCGGACGGAACCGGGTACCGGCTGAACGGGGGGAAGACGTTCATCTCCAACGCGGGAATCGCGGACTTCCACGTGGTGTTCGCGTCGACCGACCCCGGCGCCGGGACAAGGGGGATCTCCTGTTTCGTGGTCCCGGCGGACGCGGACGGCTTCGAGTTCGCCGGGCCGCTGGTGATGAGCGCCCCGCATCCGCTGGGCGAGGTGCGGCTCGTCGACTGTCGCGTACCGGGCGAGATGCTGCTCGGGGACCCGGGGACCGGCTTCGCGACGGGGATGGCCACGCTGGACCGGCTGCGCCCCACGGTGGCGGCCGCGGCGAACGGCATGGCGGGGCGGGCGCTGTGGGAGGCGATCGAGCACGCGCGGGTGCGGGAGCAGTTCGGGAAGCCGCTGGCGTCGTTCCAGCTCGTACGGGAGAAGCTGTCCCGTTCCGCCATGGAGCTGACCGCCGGGCGCCTTCTGGCGTTCCGGGCCGGGTGGGAGAAGGACCGCGGAGCGGAGCGCATCACGATGGAGGCGGCGATGGCGAAGGCGTTTTCGACCGAGGCGGCGCAGCGGATCGTGGACCGGGCGGTGCAGGTGCTGGGCGGCAGGGGGATGCTGGCGGGCCACCCGGTGGACCTCCTGTACCGGGCCGTGCGGGCGCTGAGGATCTACGAGGGGACGACCGAGATCCAGCACCTGATCGTCGGAGGCGGGCTCGCGCGGGGGGCGGCGCTGTGACGCGGGGACGGGCGGCGGGGCGGCGGGCGGCCGGGTGAAGGTCAACGTCATCGGAGGCGGGCCGGGCGGACTCTTCGCCGCGCTGCTGCTCGCGAAGGACGACCCGGGGCGAACCGTCGAGGTCTACGAGCGCAACCGTCCCGACGACACCTTCGGCTTCGGCGTCGTCTTTTCGGACGCGACGCTCGAGGAGGTGGCCGGGGCCGACCCTGAGACCTTCCGCGCCATCGAGGAGCGGTTCCACCACTGGGACGACATCCACATCCACTACCGTGGCGAGCTGCTCAGGTCGACGGGGCACGGTTTCGCGGGGCTGTCGCGCAGGGAGCTGCTGCTGCTGCTCCACCGGCGCTGCCGGGACGCGGGGGTGGGGCTCCGCTTCGAAGCCGAGATAGACGACCTGGCGCCGTACCTGGACGCCGACCTGGTGATCGGGGGGGACGGGATCAACAGCACGGTGCGGGACCGGTTCGCCGACGCGTTCGAGCCGGCGGTGGACCTGCGGCCGAACCGCTTCGTGTGGCTCGGGACCACGCGGCCCTTTCCGGCCTTCACCTTCTATTTCCGCGAAGACGAGCACGGCCTGTGGCGGGTGCACGCCTACCAGTACGACGGGTCGGGGAAGTCCACCTTCATCGCGGAGGCCACCGAGGAAACCTGGCGGAGCGCGGGGATGGACGCGGCGAGCGAGGAGGAGACGGCGCGCTTCCTGGCGCGGCTCTTCGAGGAGGAGCTGGAGGGGCACCCGCTGATGCTCAACAGGTCGCTGTGGCGGCAGTTCCCGACGATCGCGAACGCGCGCTGGTCGGCGGGGAACGTCGTGCTGGTCGGCGACGCGGCCCACACGGCGCACTTCTCGGTGGGGTCGGGGACGCGGCTGGCGATGCTGGACGCGATCGCGCTGGCCGAGGCGATGCGGGGAGTGCGGGGGAGGGGGGCGGCCGGTTCGGGGACGGCCGGGGTCCGGTCCGGCGCCGCCGGGGGGTGCGACACCCTCGCCGGGGCTCTCGAGGCCTACGAGGCCGAGCGCCGCCCGCCGGTGGAGTCGCTGCAGCGGGCGGCCCAGGCCAGCTTGCAGTGGTTCGAGGACACCGAGCGGTACTTCCGGCTGGAGCCCATCCAGTTCGCGTTTTCGCTGCTGACCCGCAGTCTGCGGATCTCGCACGAGAACCTGCGCGAGCGCGATCCTAAGTTCGTGGACGCGGTGGACCGGTGGGTGGCGAGGAAGGCCGAGGAGCAGGCCGGGGTGACCGTTGCCGAGATGGAGGCCTCGCTGGGGGTCGCGAGGGAGACCGGCGAAGCAGCGGGGACGGAGACCGGCGAGGTCCCGCGGACGAGCGAGTCGCGAGCGGCGGGCGACTCCGGCCGGGCCGCGGAGTCCCTCCGTCCCCCCCCGCCCCCCCTCTTCACCCCCTTCCGGCTGCGCGACGTGGTGCTGCCCAACCGGGTGGGCGTTTCGGCGATGTGCCAGTACTCCGCCGAGGACGGCACGGTCGGCGACTGGCACCTGGTCAACCTGGGGTCGCGCGCGGTGGGAGGGGCGGGGCTGGTCATGGCGGAGATGACCGCGATCGGGCGGGACGGGCGGATCTCGCCGGGGTGCGCGGGCATCTACCGCGACGAACACGTCGCCGCGTGGGGGCGCCTCGTCCGGTTCGTGAAACGTTTCACAAGCTCCGGGATCGGCATCCAGCTCGGCCACGCGGGGCGCAAGGGGTCCACGCGGCTGGACTGGGAGGGCCCCAACGAGCCCCTCGAGGACGGCGGCTGGCCCACCGTGTCGGCGTCGCCGGTCGGGTACTTCGAGCACAGCCCGGTGCCCGCCGAGCTGGACGAGGCCGGGATGGACGCGCTGGTCGGCGAGTTCGAGCGGGGGACGGAGATGGCGGCCGCGGCCGGCTTCGACATGGTCGAGATCCACATGGCGCACGGCTACCTTCTGGCCAGCTTCCTGTCCCCCCTGACCAACCTTCGCACCGACCGGCACGGCGGGAGCCTAGAGAACCGGCTGCGCTTTCCGCTCAGGGTCGTGCGCGCGGTGCGCTCCCTGTGGCCGGACGAGCGACCGCTCTCGGTGCGGCTGTCGGCCGTGGACTGGTGGCCCGGGGGCAACCAGCCCGAGGACGCGGTGGCGATCGCGAAGGCGCTCAAGGCGCACGGCTGCGACGTGGTGGACGTGTCGTCCGGCCAGACCGTGCCCTACCAGCGGCCGCGCTACGGCCGGCAGTTCCAGACGCCCTTCGCCGACCGGATTCGCCACGAGGCGGGAATCGCCACGATGGCGGTTGGGAACATCTCCTCCTTCGAGGACGTAAACGGGATCGTCGCCGCGGGGCGAGCCGACCTCTGCCTCATGGCGCGCGCCCACCTCTGGGATCCGTACTGGACCAGGCACGCCGCGCACGCGCTGGGATATCCCTTGCCGTGGCCTCCGCAGTATGAGACGCTTGACGCCTACACGCCCCGCTTCGGTGCGGCGGCCGAGGCCTTCGGACCGGAAACGACGCGATGACCGAAAACCGACACTTCTTGACCTACCAGGGCTACCTGAGGATTCCCGAACTCCTCTCCCTGCAGTCGCCCCTGTCGGATCCCGAGGAACACGACGAGACCCTGTTCATCGTCATCCACCAGGTCTACGAGCTGTGGTTCAAGGTGGTCCTGCACGAGCTGGACCGGGTCCGCGAGCTGTTCGTGGCCGGCGACGGGCCCCGGGCGGCGGCGACCCTCAAGCGCGTGCTCACCGTCTTCAAGGTGCTGGTGGCCCAGCTCGACATCCTGGAGACCATAATGCCGGTCGAGTTCGAGTCCTTCCGGAACCGCCTGGAGTCGGCGAGCGGCTTTCAGTCGGCGCAGTTCCGGGAACTCGAGTTCGTGCTGGGGCGCAAGCAGGGCGACGTGGTCGCGCGGTTCCCGGAGGACTCGGGGGAACGGCGCCGGCTGGAGCGGAGGCTGGCGGAGCCGACTCTTTGGGACGGCTTCATGCGGTTTCTGGCGGGCAGGGGGTGCGCGATCCCGGCGGAGGCGCTGGCGCGGGACGTGACCCGGCCGGCCGCCCCCGATGCGGCGGTGCAGGACGCGCTGGTCCGGATATACCGGACCGATCCCGAGCTGGCCGGCTTTTGCGAGCGGCTGGTGGACCTGGACGAGGGGGTGCAGGAGTGGCGGTACCGCCACGTGAAGATGGTGGAGCGCACCATAGGGACCAAGCGGGGGACCGGCGGCACGGCGGGGGCGGCGTACCTGGCGTCGACGCTGGGCTCGCACGCCTTCCCCGACCTGTGGGAGATCCGGGCGCGGCTGTGAGCGACGGCGGCCGGGCCCCGCCGGATGCTGCTGCGGCGGCGCGCGGGCAGACCGGCCCGCCGGCGAAGGCCGGCTTCGATCCGGCGCGGTTCGCCCGGCACTACGGGCGTTTCCGCGTCTCGGAGCGGGTGCTGCTCACCGGGCACTCCCACCAAGCGTGGCCCGACGTGGCCTTCGCGGCGCAACGACAGGCGTGGCTCGACGCCGCCGGGATGCTGGACGACAAGTGGGACCGCGCCTTCGAGGTCGCGGACGAGGTGCGGGCCGGGTACCGGCGCCTCCTGGACGATCCGGACGGGCACATCGCGCTGGGGCAGAACACGCACGAGCTGGTGACCCGGTTTCTGTCGGCGCTGCCGTTGCGCGAGCGGCCCAAGCTGGTGACGACCGACGGGGAGTTCCATTCGATCCGGCGGCAGCTGGACCGGCTGGAGGAGGAGGGGGTCGAGGTGGTGCGGGTGGGGACGGAGGGGGAGGGGGGCGCGGCGCCGGCGCCGGACGGCGTCGCGGGAGCGGGCGGGACGATCGCGGAGCGGATCGCCGGGGAGGTGGACGACCGCACGTCGGCGGCGCTCGTGTCGTCGGTGCTCTTCCGCGACGCGACGATCGTGGAGGGGCTGGACGAGGTGGCGCGCGCGTGCGACCGCGCGGGGGCCGAGCTGCTGGTGGACGCCTACCACTCGCTCAACGCGGTGCCGTTCTCGGTGGCGGAGATGGGGCTGGAGGGGGCGTTCGTGGTGGGGGGCGGGTACAAGTACTGCCAGTTGGGGGAGGGGAACAGCTTTCTGAGGTTTCCGCCGGACTGCCGGCTGAGGCCGGTGTCGACGGGGTGGTTCGCGGAGTTCGGGGCGCTGGCGGAGGAGGGTGGCGGCGAGGGCCGGAGCCGCGTCCGGTACGGAGAGGGGCATTCGCGCTTCGCGGGGGCGACGTACGATCCGGTCAGTCACTACCGGGCGGCGGCGGTGTTCGGGTTCTTCCGGGAGCGGGGGCTGGACGCGGCGACGTTGCGGGAGGTGAGTCTGGGCCAGGTGCGGCGGCTGGCGGCGGGAGTGGACGCGCTGGACCCGGATCCGCGGGTGCTGCGCCGGGATCGCGGTGTTCGGCTTTCGCGGAGGGGCGGTTTTCTGACCATGGACACGCCCTTTGCCGGAGAGATCTGCTGCAAGTTGCGGGGGCGCGGCGTCTTTGCCGACTTCCGGGGCCGGGTGCTGCGCCTCGGACCGGCGCCGTACGTGACCGACCGGCAGCTGGACGAGGCGGTGGCGGTGCTGGGGGAGGTGGCGGGGGGGCTGGGGGCCCGCGGACTGCCGGGGTGAGGATGCGCGCGGCACAGGGCCGAAGTCGGTAGATTCCCGTAGATGAAGCCAGGGTCTTGCAGCTCGGGCGACCCGCGCGAGGGACCGCCTCGGGGAGAGAAACAGTGATCATGACGCCATGGGTTCAGCGGCTGCTGCTGGCGAACGTGGTCGTCTTCCTGTTCTCGAAGGCGTTCCCGGCGCTCATTCAGGACTTCGCCCTCGTTCCCCTGGCGATCCTGTTCCGTCCGTGGACGCTGGTCACCTACATGTTCCTCCACGGCGGCTTCATGCACGTCTTCTTCAACATGCTCATGCTCTTCTTCTTCGGCCCGAGGCTGGAAGAGCGGCTGGGGAGCAGGACCTTCATCCGGTTCTATCTGACCTGCGGCGTCGGCGGTGCGGTTCTGTCCTTCGCGACGCCGTTTTCGATGATCGTGGGGGCGTCGGGAGCGATCTTCGGCGTGGTGGTCGGTTTCGCCCGCTACTGGCCCCGCGAGGAGATCTACATCTGGGGCGTGCTGCCCGTACAGGCGCGGGTGCTGGCCATCTTCATGGTCGTGTCCAGCCTCGTGGCCGGTTTCGCGGGAACCCAGGACGGGATCGCCCACTTCGCGCATCTGGGCGGTCTGGTCGCCGGCTGGATCTACCTGCGGGCGTGGGAGCGGCGGCGCCGGCGGAGGGTGGCGAAGGGACCGGCGCGGCGGCGCAGGGTGTCCGTAGTCGGGGATCTCGAGGCTTTGGAGCGGTGGAAAACGATCCCGCGGGAACGGCTCCACGAGATCAACCGCGAAGAAGTGGACAAGCTCGTGAGGAAGGCGAACGAATCGGGGGCCAGGGCGCTAACGACGGACGAACGGGCGTTTCTGGACCGGATGTCGGGGGCGGGTTAGCGCTGCCGGCCCGACAGAGCAGCTGAAGCGCGAATCCCGGCAGGAGATCACGTAAGTCTAACTGGGACTGCACGATCTGCCACTCTTGCCGCGAGGCTCGCATCTGGTCGAGTCTGACCGGAAAGCCGTGAACGTCGTGTGGATTGGCGGGAACCTGGAAGTGTCTGGCCGTGGGGTTGTATACCCGTTGGCGGATGCTGGTTTTCGGCGGCCCAAGTTCTTCACTCCTCCGTCTGGAGCAACCCGTTTTCGAGGGCGAAGCGCACGATGTCGCGCCGGTTGTCGAGGCTCAGCTTGGCCTTGGCGCGTGCGATGTAGCCCTCGACAGTCTTGGGACTGACGAGCATCTCGCTCGCCGCCTCCCGGGCCGAGAAGCCCTTGGCGTACAACTCAACCGCCGTGCGCTCACGCTCCGAGAGCGCCTCGATTCCCTTCGCTTTGCGCGACGCCTCGACGGCCTTGCGGCGGGCGATCAGAGCGGCGGCGCGGCGGGGCAGGTACGAGTGTCCTCGTGCGACGGCCTCCAACGCGCCCAAGAGATCGGTGTCGGCTGCCGACTTGTTCAGAAAGCCCGCCGCTCCAGCCTCCATGGCGGGCACGAGGAATTCGTCCTCGTCGTGGATCGTGAGCACCAGCACCTTGGTGCCGAGGTCGAGCGCGGCGATGCGCCGGGTTGCCTGGACTCCGTCCATTTCGGGCATCGCCAAGTCCATGACCACGATGTCAGGCTCAAGAGACCGGGTTTTCCTGACCGCTTCCTCTCCCGAGGAGGCCACGCCCACGATCTCGACCCATCCGCTTGCTTCGAGCAGCGCCCGGAGCCCGGCCCGCACGACGGCGTGGTCATCGACTAGCAGCACCCTGGTCAACGCTCGTTACCTCGTTCGTCGGTCCAGTCCGGATTGTTAACGGGCACGGAGGCTTGAATGGTGGTTCCCTCGCCGGGAGCGCTTCGCACGGCGACGGTTCCTCCCACATGCGCGGCCCGCTCGTGCATTCCCGTCAGGCCAATGTGGCCGTCGCTGTCCATCGCCTCGCCTTCCGTCCACTCGAATCCGCGTCCCTCGTCCCGGATGGTGGCGCTCACCCGTCCTTTCGCGGTTCGGAGCGTCACCACGGCTTCACCCGCTCCCGAGAGCGGCACCGCGTTGGTCACGGCTTCCCGTACGATCCTGTAGAGCGTCAGCGTCGCCCCCGCGTCCAATTCGTCCTCCACCCGCTCCAGTTCGCCGTCGATCCTGAACCCGTACACGTCCTCGACGTCCCGGAACATCGAGCGCAGCGCGGAAGCCAGACCCGAATGGTTCCAGGACTGCGGGCAGGAGGCCGCGGATCATCCGCTTCACTCCAGCGATGGCGTCGGTGATCCGCTCGCGCGCCTGCTCCCGCTCGCCGTCGTCGCGCTCGTCGGCGAGCAGCTTCATCCGGATCTTCAGCGTGACCAGTGTTTGCAGGAACTCGTCGGGCAGCTCGCGCGACAGGTGCTTCCGCTCGTTCTCGGCCGCCGCGACCAACATGCTCGACAGCTTCCGCATCCACTGCCAGGCGGAGATGTCGCGGACAGCGCAGATCACGTGTCCCCGTCCCGCGCGGCCAGATTCGAGGGGGCCAGACTGACCTCGACCGGAATCGTCGCGCCGTCCTTGCGGAGGGGATCTCCTCGCGTCTCCACCTGAACATCGCGACGGCCTGCCGGTTGAGGTCCCGGATCACCCCCTCCCGGTCCACGACCAGCATCGCGTCCGGCGATGCCTCGAACACCGCCGTGTAGTCGTCTTGCTTGAGCAGATCGGGCTCCGGTCCGTGGCTTGGATCGACCGGGATGATCCCGTGGAGACGGGCGGATCCCGGTGTCGTCCTGTGCTCACCCACAAGACGCCCGCCACCGGAAGCTGTCAAGGGAAACCCGCCGATTCAACGCCGAGAATCCGTCAGGCGTCCATCCCTCACGAAGGGCCGAAGGGACTGCGGGAGCGGAATGCTCGCGACCCGCTGCAAGTCCATGTCATCGGTTACGACGCCAAAGACGTGCGAATCCGACACTCTGAAGAGTTGGAATGCGGTGGGCCGCACCGTTGATCCGCGCTGAAAGACGAGATCAGCCTGCATGGTCCTCCGCCGGACGTGGAAGCGGGAAGCGGTTGTGGGTTCTGAGCAATGGCACAGGGGCCTGCGCATCGCCGGTTCGCCGGCGTGGCGAGCTTCGCTCTGTGCGGGACTCTTGCTCCTTCGGGAGTTCCGGAATGGCCGAATCGGCAAATGGAAGCGGGGGGGGGGGCGGGGGGCCCCCCCCCCGGGGGGCGGGGGCGCGCCGGGCGGGGGGGGGGGCCCCGGGGCGGGGGGGGGGGCCCCAAACCGGGGGTTATACCCCAACACGTGGGAAAAA
>JAPPNM010000100.1:9001-10609 GCA_028873825.1 Gemmatimonadota bacterium
CCGGGCGCCGGGGGGGCGCGCGGGGGGGGCTCGCGCCCCTGGGGGGGGCACTGTTGCCCCTGGGGGGGGCCGGGGGGCCCCCCCGCGGGGTTTGGGGGGGGGGGGGGCTTTGGGCCCCCCCCCCGCTTCTTGCCTGAGACGACCGGGCAGGGAGCTAGTCCTTGGGGCAGTGGACGTGCCACATCTCCTCGTCTTCATCCCACTCAAGGTCGAAATCCTTGCCCCCGTTCTCGCACACATCGTTGTCCCGGGCGTCGTTGAATCTTCGACGCCAACGGCGTCCACCTCCAGACCTATGGGAGCGAGGGAGAGGGGCCGGGCGAGTTTCGGAGACTTGCGGGCGCATGGCCCGCAGCGGAGGGCGTGATCGTCGCGGTGGACACGCGTCTCGACCGCATCACCCGCTTCGGCCTGGACGGCGAACTGCTGGCAACAGCAACCCTCAAGGGGACAGACCAGGCACCCACGATCCGCCCGATCCGAATGGCGGGCACGAGTGCGTTTCTGAGCTGGATGCAGTCCCTGAACCCCCTCTCGCCACAGGACAACACAGGCTTGAAGGGCATCATCGAATCTATGTCGGATCCTCTCGGAAGCAGAGTGGAGCATTTGGTCCGGCACGACTTGGCGGGAAACTTGATTGACACTGTCACGCAGGTTCCTGGTGTAGCCACCGTGACTTCTCTCCAAGGTGCTGGCACCAACATGTCGATACAGATCAGGCAGGTTCCATTTTCGCCCGAACCTGCCGCGACCGCGTCCCCGGAAGGGCGCGTGGCGGTAACCGCCGGTCGGTCCTACGGATTCTCCCTCCACGGTCCCGATGGTGACCTTGTGCGCATCGTGCGCCTAGCCGAAGTGCCTCCCGTCCGCACCGACGCGCACGTCGAAGCTTGGGCGCGGGGCTCCGCCGGTGGCCGAGAGTCTCCAGACGATGCCGAGGTCGAGGCCGCCATGCGCCACTACGAGGAGATGTCCATGCCCGAACGACTCCCCGGTTGGAACACGCTACTCGTCACGGATAGCGGCGAGACTTGGGCGCGGCGTTTCGCTATTCAAGGTGCCGAGACAGTCCGCTGGGACGTATTCGGTGCGGAGGGCAGCCATCTCGGCCAAGTCCGCAGTCCCGCCACCTTTCGCATTCATCACATCGGCGATGGGAGGCTGACGGTCGTATCCAGCGACGACCTTGGCGTCGAGCGGGTGGAGGTGTACGAATACGCTAACGGCGCTTCGGCGCGCAGCAGTTAGAGCCTCTTGCCGGGCGTCGATCTCACCCCCGTCGTCAAGAGGTGGCCGGTCGCCACGTATACTCGGTCAGGATGTAGCCTGTCCGCCCGGCGATGCGCCGACCGAAAACCACTCGTCCCGGCCCGGATTCCCAAGAGTTCTCCCGGTGCCGGAGCGTCGGTGATCAGCCCCGGGCCCTGCAGGACCGCTTCCTGGAGGTCGGGGTGCTCGCCGTCGCGGCTCTGACCTACAGTCCTGCCGACCAGGGGTCAACCTCCCGAACCAGCGATCCGCAGGAAGGCGGTTCAACGTCTCTTCGAGGTGGCAGAGTTACCCCGTTCGCCCACACTGGATCGTCAGAGGCGAGTAGCTGACGAA
>JAPPNM010000131.1 GCA_028873825.1 Gemmatimonadota bacterium
AATCCCCCCGGCATTCGAACGGCGACGCATCCGCGCTGGATCGCTGCGCTCTGCGTTGCTCCTCGGGCGAATAGCGCTGCTATTCCCCCTTCGTCGCGCCTTGCCAGCCCGGCGCCTCGCCGCTCTCGGTGCTCGGGCGGCTTTATCCACGGACTGCTAGGGGGATTCCCGGCGTCGTTCCTGGTCGTCGCCGGGCTTTCCGCCGTCGGCGCGCCGGCGGCGGCCCAGCCGGGGGCGGCCTCCGGTCCCCGTTCGTCCATTCCGGATTCCGTGCGGCGGGACCTCGCCGACGGGCGCTTCTGGAAGGCCGCCGGGGCGTTGCGGGTGCACCTCGATCCGATCGGCTCGGCCTCGCTGGAGGACCGGATGGCGCTGGCGGAGGCGGAGGCCGGATGGAGGAACTGGGAGGGGGCGGCGGCGGCGCTCTCCGGGGAGGGGATCGACACGGCCGGCGCGCCTCGGCGCTTCTGGTACCTGCTGGGGACGGCGCTCGAGGCGGCGGAGGAGCTGGACGGCGCCGCGGCCGCGCTGGCCCGCTGCGTGGAGGCCGCTCCGGGGGATTCCGGGGAGGCGCTGGCGGCGCGGTCGCGCCTGGCCCGCGTTCTGGCGGTCTCGGGCGACGCCGGGCGGGCGCTGGAGGCGGCGGAGGCGCTCGGCGCGCTGTCGCCGAAGCTGGGGGGATGGACGGCGCTCGGGGCGGCGCGGACGCTGGCCGGATCGGGGGAGGCGGAGGCGGTGCGGCGGATGTTGTCCCTGATCGAGGACCCGGGCGTTCGCGAGCGGGGGTGGCGGTTGGGGGCGGATGCCTGGGCGGAGGCCGGGGACACGGCGCGGGCGCTGGAAGCGCTGGAGAAGCCGGAGGGACTCGAACCGGAGGAGAGCGGGTCCGCCTCGCGCACCGAAGTCCTGGCGCTCCGGTGGCGCTTCCGGCTGGCGCTCGGGGATTCGGCGGGGGCGGTGGCGGCGATGGAGGAGTTGTTGGAGCGCACGACGCGCGGGCGGGCGGCCCTGGAGGCGGCGATGGCGCACTGGAGGGTGGCGTCCGAATCCGGTCCGGAGATCCTGCGCCGGGTTGCCTCGGCGCTGGGGAACGGCCGCGAATACGGTACCGCGGTGCGGGCCTGGAGGCTGGCGGAGCGGCGGGGCGCGGTGCTCGGCGACCGGGAGCGGTCCGCGCTGGCCCGGGCGTACAACGGGAGCGGCGACCGCGACGGTGCGGTGCGGGTCTACCGTGCGCTCGCGTCGTCCCCGGACCCTTCCGTCGCGGCGCCCGCTCTCGAGGCCTGGGCGAACATACGAACCCGCCAGGGCCGCCACGGGGACGCGCGAACCCTGCTGGACCGGCTGGTGGACCGGTTCCCCGCCCGCCCGGAGGCGCTGGACGTGATCTTCCTCCGCGGCGACGACCACCACGACGCCGGGCGATTCGGCCGGGCGGTCGACCACTACGGGCGGGTCGTGTCGATGTCGTCGGCGGCGAACCGGGCTGGACTCGCCCGGATGCGCTGGGCGCAGATCCATGTGACTCGCGGGGAATGGGCGGCCGCCCGGGAGATCTTCGGCGCATATCTGGCGGAGTTCCCCTACGGGAGACGCTGGGAGGAGGCCGGCTACTGGGGCGCGCGGATGGCTCTGGAGATGGGAGACACGGCGGAGGCGGCCCGGCTGCTGGCCCGGATCCGCGAGGAGAGCCCCCTGTCGTACTACGCGTTCCTGGCGGCCGAAGAGAACGGCCCGGGTTTCGGTTCGGGCCTTGCGCAAGGTCCGCCGCCGCCCGATCCGGGGTGGATCGCCGGGGAGATGGAGGTGCTGGCGCTCCTGGAGGAGGCCGGACTCGACGAGGGCGCGGACGCGCACGTCCTGTCGATGAGGGCCGCCGCCGCCGGTTCCGCGGACGCGCTGCTGAGTCTCGCCGTCGCCCTGAGCGGGGCGGGCCGCACCCTGGACGGAATCCGCGTCGGTCTGGAGGTGCGCGAGCGGGGACGGCCGTGGGATCTGGCGCTGGCGCGCGTCGTGTACCCCTTTCCCTACCGCCGCCTGGTGGAGTCCCGCGCTCGGGAGCTGGGGCTCGATCCGTACCTGGTCGCCGGTCTCATCCGGCAGGAGAGCGCCTTCGTCCCGGCGATCGCGTCGCCGGCCGGGGCGACCGGCCTCATGCAGGTCATGCCGGCTACGGGAAGACAGCTCGCCGCCGCGACGGGACTCCGGCGCTTCCATGCGGAGACGCTGGAGACGCCGGAGCTGAACGTCCGCCTGGGCACGCACTTCTTGGCGGAACTCCTTCGGCGCTACGACGGGCACCTCCCCCTGGTCCTGTCGGCCTACAACGCAGGACCGACCCGGGCCAACCGGTGGCGGCGCTTTCCCGAAGCGGAGGACCCGCGCCGCTTCACCGAGCGCATTCCCTTCGCCGAGACCCGCGGGTACGTGAAGAACGTGACCCGCAACCGGGCGCTGTACCGGCGGCTCTACGGAGGCGACGACGCTCGCCCGGACGGGCGGCCGTAGTCCGGGCGCCCGGGGTCTCTATCGTACCAGCACCAGCTCCCATCCTTCGGCGCAATGCGAGCTGATCTTCAGGATGTCCCTTTCCTCGGATCCGGTCGAATCCCCGCACGACGCGAGCACGGCCGCGGCGGCCAACAGCGGCAGGGCGACGGGACCGCCTCGCCGATTCACGACTCGCGCCTCCGCCCGCCGGCTATCCCCGCCTCCGGGTCCGAACCTCCGGCCCTCCGTACCATGGCCGCAATCACGGCTGCGCTCAGGCCCTCCTCGGCCAACTGGGCCAGCGTGGCGGGCGACACGTCGAAATCGACCGCGGACGTCCCAATCACCTCGATAACGACCTGGTCCGAGAGGCCGTTCTTGACCATCGCAACGATGTCGGCGTTGCGGAGGACGCTTTCCTCCTCCGCCAGTCGCCGCTGCTCCCGTGCCGCCGCCGCCGCCTCGACGCTGCGCAGCTCGGCGGCGACGGCTTCGGCGGAGATGGTCTCGCGGATAGCCTCTCGCACCGAGCCGTTGCCGGGATCCGCCGCCCTGGCGCGCTCGAAGCTCTCCATGGCCGACTCGAAATCTCCCTGCACGACGTGCAGCACGCCGACATTGTGGTGCGCGGCCGCCACATCCCTGCCGGTGACGTCCGCGCCCGGATCGGGCTCGCAGGAACCGGCGTTCGCGATCGATATCTCGAGAGCGCGCTCGTAATCGCCGGACTTCACGGCGCGGTGGGCCATATTCAGGCCGCATCTCTCGTCGTCAAAGAAGACCAGCTTCCTGGCATCGACCCAGCCGAACACGAACGGTGCGATGTCATCGATGGTTCTGTGGTAGGCTCGCCTCGCCACGACTCCCGGGGACGGGAACTCCGGGAGCCCCTTGACGCTGGAAACGGTCATCTCGGGCTCGTAGGCGAGCGTGCGCGAGGCGGCCACGAGACCGGTCGAGAGGTCGGTGACCTCGAACGTCGCCCGAAAGGTCACCCGCGTTCTCGCGTGGTGCTCCGTCACGGTCCGGCGACGGGTGTTGTCTCCGACTCTCTCGACGATCTCCTTCGACCCTTCGCTTCGGTCCTGCTCCGTTTCGCAGCGAGTCACGTTGACGGCGATCACCGCGTCGGCATACCGCTCGTCCCCGCGGCGCCCGACCCGGACGCCCCGGTCCACGAGCCACTCGGTCAGTACCTGCACCCACTCGGCTTCGCAGCCGGCCTCCGCTGCCCTGGAACGTCCCCCTCTCGCACCGGATTCCTCCGCAAACACGACCTCTTCGACCACGAAGCCCACGCCCGGCGGGTGCTCGACCTCCACGGTGACGGAGGGATTGAAGGCGGACGAGTAGCGCATTGAAGAGCAGGAGGCCACCGACGCCATGACGACAGCGAGACCGCCCGCCCGAGCGACCGCGCGATGCGGACCGGCAGCGCTTTGCGATGCAGGCAATGCGAGCACTCCTATGGGTGGCAAACGTGGAATCGGCAGTGAGCGGCAAGCTCGGGGCCGGAAGAACCGGGGGGCTGAAATCGCCTTTAGGCCCTTCACCCGTCGTGGCGGGCGGGGAGCGTCCAAGCTGGATCATAGGGCGGGCTGGAAGGCTCTCGCAAGAAGTCGGCGCGGATGCCAGCCGGTCGAACGCCGCGGGGGGAGGGCTTCGGAGCCGCCCGGCCGCGGAGTCGCGTCCCGGCGCGGATGCCAGCGGGTCGAACGCCGCGGGGGGCTACCGCGTCCAGGTCTCGAAGAACCCGTCCCCGGCGCTGCGGACCGGCTCTCCCCGCAGGCGACCGGACAGCGTGGCCCAACCCCGTATCTGGAAGAAGAGCGCGGCCGGGCCGTCCGCCCGGACCGGAACGGGCGTGGCGCGGGAGTGACCCACGGCGACGGCGAGCTCCAGCGAATCGGCGCCGCTCGTCGCGAGGATCGAGATCGAGTCGGGCGCGGCCCGCCCATCGTCGTCCGGCCGCCACGTCGCCAGCCGGCGGATCGGGAAGATCCCCGCGAAACCGTGCGCGTCGGCCAGGTAGAGAATGCGGGGTCCTGCGGCGCCGCCTTCCGGGTCGCCGTCGCCGACGCCGCCGTAGAGGACCGAATGGTCGTCCGTTCGCGCCTGGCCCCAGTCCCATGTGACGCCCCCCCACGTGCCCCAGTTGTGGTCGTGATAGGTGCGCGCTCGCTCGATCCGCCGACAGCGCGATCCTTCGCACAGCCTGCCGTCGGCGTGCGCGTCGAGCAGCGGGACCGTGTAGCCGGAGACCATTCCCTCTCCCCCGATTTCGACCGGCGGCAGGTAGCGTTGCGACCTGGCCGCGACGGTGAGGTTGACGGTGAGCGCGCCGCCCCCGGTCTCCGACGGAATGCGCGCTACGATGGCGTAGGTGCCGTCGTCCTCGATCGTCACGCTCGAGCCGCCGATCGCTAGGTCGGGCAGCCCTTCCGCGAAGGCGACCTCGTGGGAGGAAACCCGGCTCGAATACGCGCGCTCGGCGGCCCCCGGCCGCACCCGCGTCGCCAGCATGCGCCCTCCCCAAAGCCCGTTCGGCACCCGGCCGGCGATCATGTAGGTCAGGTAGAGCCAGCCCGAGTCGGGCAGGAGCACGTTGAAGTAGTGCCACTCGGCCCAGGTGGAGTCGCCGGCGGCGGCGCCGCGCGGCAGGTGCAGGGCGTCCAGCGAACGGTACAGTTCGGCGTCGGTGGGATCGCGCCAGCGGCGGTCGGCTTCGATGTCCCCCCAGCCGCCCGCGACCAGGGCCGGCGCGACGCCGAGGCTCTCGGCGAGACCCGGAATCGTCGCCGCGGCCGCGATCGGGACCAGACCGGAGTCGGACTCGAGGTAGAGCAGCTCGTCGTCTATCCAGGGGGCGGCGGCCGCGATCCGGTCTTCGAACCGGGTCCCCGCCAACACTTGGCGGTACAGCAGCGACGCCTGTTCGATCGCGTAGTACATCGAGCCGACGCCCCCGGTCTTGAGCGTCTCCAGGTCGATGCCGGCGGGCAGCACGATCAGGTCGCCGCCTCCCACCAGCTCCTTGTCGCGGGCCTGCTCCACGAGCGCGCCGCCGACGGAGAGGAGCACGATCGTGACGCCCACGCCGAGCGCGTAGCCTGCCAGCAGGAGCAGGCTGCGCCCGGGACGCTGCAGGAACGATGCCCGGACAAGCCGCGCGATCACGGTCGCGTCCTCCCGTCGACGACCCGAATGCGCCGACCGGCCCCGGCGGCGAGCTCGAGGTCGTGTGTGGCGACCACGACAGTCGTGCCGGCGGCGTTCAGTTCCCGGAGGAGCGAGAGGACGCGCCGCGAGGTCGCCGTGTCGAGCTCGCCGGTGGGCTCGTCGGCCAGGACGAGCGCCGGGTCGTTGGCCAGCGCCCGCGCGATGGCGACCCGTTGGCACTGGCCGCCGGAGAGCTCGCTCGGGCGGTGGCGCAGCCGGTCCCCGAGGCCGACGCGTTCCAGCACTGCGGCGGCGCGCTCCCGGCGCTCCCGCCGCGGCACCCGCGCGGCGGCCAGGGGAAGCTCCACGTTCTCGATTGCGGCCAGCATGGGGAGCAAGTGGAACCTCTGGAAGACGAGGCCCACCTCGCGCAGGCGCAGCGCGGCCCGCTCCTCGACGGAGAGGCGGGCGAGATCGCGGCCCAGAAAGAGCACTTCGCCGCTCGTGGCGACATCGACGCCGCCGAGCAGGTGCAGCAGGGTGGACTTGCCCGATCCGCTGGGTCCGGTCACCGCGAGGAAGTCGCCCTTCGCGACCGTGACCGTGGCGCCCCGAAGCGCCCGCACCCGCGTGCGGCCCCGCAGGTAGTCGCGCGTGACTTCGCGGGCCGCGACGACGGCGCTCACGGCTCCGCCCGGCGCAGCAGCTCGGTCGCCTCCCGGCCCGTCGCGCGCATCGCCGGCACCGCCCCGGCCACCGCCCCCGACGCGATCACCAGCCCGTACGCCGTCGCCAGACTACCCGGCTGCAGCACGAAGAACCTCACTGCGGCCGGCAGACCCGGAAGACCGGCGAGGATCGACTCCAGGTACCCGGCGACGACCACGCCGAGGCCGATCCCGGCGCCGCCGCCGACCGCGGCCAGCACCACGCTCTCGGCCACGAGCTCCCCGACGACGCGGCGTCTCGCCACCCCGATCGCCCGCACCGCCGCTATCACGCCCAGCCTCTCGCTCACCGAGACTGCCGTGATCGTCCCGATCAGCAGCACGGCCACCAACAGGCTCACGCTCCCCAGGATCGCCGCGACCTGCCGGAAGTAGGACAACCTCTCGTCGAGCTTGTCGGAGATGCCGGCCAGGGTGACGACCTCGACCCGTTCCGCGACCGCCGCGACGCCCGCCCGCACCGCTTCGGGATCGACGCCCGCGCTCACCCGGATCATCGCGAAGGAAACCTCGTCTTCCAGTCCCGAAAGGACCTGCAGGTCGGCCAGCGGCAACGCCACGGGCATGTCCCGCGCGGTCGCGAAGACGAAGTTCCCCGTCCCCGACACCCGCACCGACGCGCTTCGCCCCCACGTGCCGAACTCGGCGGCGGTTCCCAGCCGCAGCCGGCCGCCCGTCCTCACGCCCAGCGCCTCCGCCAGCCGCGCGTCCACCAACGCCTCCCCCGCTCCCGGCCCATCCCCCTCGACCACCTCGTACAGACTCCGGTTCCCCGCATCCAGCCCCAGCGCCAGCGTCCTCCGCGCACCCCCCCGCCCCTCTTCCCCCTCCACCTCCACACTCACCGACATCGCCAACACCGGCGCCACGCGATCCACCCCCGCCACGCCCCCGACGCTGTCCCGCAGAGTCCCCCACCCCGGAATCGTGGCCTCGGTGTCGAACGGCAGCGTTCCCTTCGGCGACACGCGCAGCTCGTACCCCCGCGTCTCGAGCAGCTCGCCGAAGCTCCGCTGAATCCCTCCGCCGAGCATGAGCATGTCCGCGAGCATCGCCGTCGACACCGCCACTCCGGCCACCGTCAACGCGGTTCGAACCGGCCGGAGCCGCAGCTCCCGGATCGAATTGCGCGCGAGCAGGGGTCAGCGCCCGATCTGTTCGAGCGGATCGGTCGCGAACAGCCGCATCCCCGCCACCGCGCCCGCCCCCAGCCCAAGCACGACCGCCAGCACGAACCCCCGGGCCACCGTCTCGCCCGTGACGACCGAGAACACCAGGGCGGTGTCGTATGCGCGCCCGTAGTACGCGTTCACCAGGGCCGACGCGGCGAAGCCCAAGCCCAGGCCGGCCACGCCCCCCAGCGCGGAAAGGAGCGCGGCCTCGGCCACGGTCCACCCCATCAGGATCCGGCGGGGGACGCCGGCCAGCCGCGCGGCCGCGACGGCCGCCCTTCGCTCCTGCACCTTCAGCACCATGATGCACGCCAGGAACACTCCGCCCGCCACCAGCGTGATCCCCGCGATGGCCGCGTGAAACCGGCTGACCACGCGAAAGGTCGTCGACGCGCGGTCGGCCACGTACACCGCGTCCCACACCTGCGCGCCGGCCAGCAGCGGTTCCATCGCGCGGGCCGCGTCGGCTGCGTCGACGCCCGGGCGGAGCTGAACCGTGAAGTAGTCGACTTCGCCCTCCCGCCCCGCCAGGGCCTGCAATTGCGGCAGGTGGAAGAGCAGGCGCGGCCGCGTGCCCATCAGCTCTGAGGGATCCGCCCGGGGCTCGTAGAGACCCGCGACCAGCGCCTCGCAAGGCTCGGCGTCCGGCGCGGCCCGCAGCCTAATCGTCGACCCGGCCTCGATTCCGGCGCGGGCGGCGTGGGGGCGCTCGACGAGGACCTGGAGGTCGTCGGGGCAGGAGGACCGCCGGCCGTCGGTTGCGGTGGCAACCGAGGCGCCCTCGAGCGGGAACGCCAGCCCGGCCAGGCAGGCGGCCAGCGCGGCCGGGTGCGTCAACCTGTTCAGGGTGCTACGCAGACGCTCTCGCTCCCGCATCATCCTCGCGCTCCGGCAAGCCGGCCGCCCCGCCCGCTCAACACCTCCGCCAGCCGCTCCAGACTGTCCAGGTTGTGGACCGGCCTGTGCTCGTCCACCTCCGGCAGGAGCGCCCGGATCCCCGCCGCCTTCGGCGAGAACGCCCGGTACCTCAGCAGCGGATTCAGCCACACCACGCGCCGGCAGGACTTGCGCAGCCTGCGCGCCTCCACCCGGATCCCCTCGCCGCCGTCCAGGTCCAGCCCGTCGGTGACGAGCAGCACCACCGCCCCCTGCGCGAGCAGCCGCCGCGACCAGTGCACGTTGAAGGCCTTCAGCGACGCGCCGATCCGGGTGCCGCCGTACCAGTCCCGCACCGTGGCGCCGGTCCGGTCGAGGGCGCGGTCCACGTCACGGTCGCGCAGCAGCCGCGTGATGTTCGTCAGACACGTGCCGAAGACGAAGGTGTGAACCCGGTCGGCGGCATTCGTGAGCGCGTGGAAGAAGTGGAGCAGGATGCGCGAATACGCCTCCATCGAGCCCGAGATGTCGCACAGCGCGACGACGGCGGGGCGGCGGGTCCGGGGCGACTTCCGCTGCAGGGGAAGGGGGCATCCTCCCGTGCGGACGACGGTCCTCAGCGTCCGCCGCATGTCGACGAAGCGTCCGCGCGGATCGGGCTCTTGCCGCCTGGCGGGCACCGGGCGCAGGTCGAGCCGGAGCGACCGGATGGCCTCCTTCGCCCGCAAGACCTCGAGGGCGGTCATCTCCTCGAAGTCCTTTGTGCGCAGGACCTCGGCGGGCGAGAACGCCATGCGCAGCGGGATCTCCCGCACGGTTTCGCGGGGCGGCTCCACGGCGGGACGGGACGCGGTTTCGCCCTCGGGCCACAGCCTGGCCGGCGCCCGCGAGGCCGGCTTCCGGCGGGGGACCCGCGAACGCGACAGCAGCGCGGCCAGCGCCTCGTCCGCCCCGAACGGGTCGCGCCAGAAGAGCCGGAAGGCGCTCTCGAAGATGTGACGGTGCTCGCGCCGGGCGACGAGCGTGCCGTGCAGCGCCCAGTAGAACTGCCGCTTGGCCGTGACGTCGACGGCTCCCAGCGCCCGCACCGCGGTGATCGTGTGGCCGGGTCCGACGGGCAGCCCGGCGGCGCGCAGGAGGCGCACGAAACGGGCGACGTTCTCGGGGAGGCGGCCGGGTGGGGCGGGGGTGGTCACGGGTGCGCGGATTATCCGTCAGGCCGCTCGACATTCGTACCTTTCAGTAAGATATATTGACCCTTCGCGCCATGCTGAAGCAACCGGAGGCGTTGACCTGTGGCGACGATCGGGAGGAGGCCCTCGTGAAGGTGGGGAGGCGGCTGGTGGTGGAGGACGGGGCGGCTTAGTCGATCGCGACCTCCTCGAAGTCGGTCTCGATGGCGTGGAAGTCGATCCCGATCAGCTGGTGTCGCGATTCCGGGTCGTCGTCGAGCGTGATGAACCCCAGCTCGGCGAGTCGGCGGATCTTGGCAGCGTGCGTGACGGGTCGTGTGACCAATCCCGGGGCTCTGCGACTCGCCGCCCGCCGCTCCACCGGAAAAGAGACCGCCACCGCCGTGCGTAGACGACGGGGTCGCCTCGTTCCGGACCCCCGCGCCGACGGGTTCTTCCTACATTTGCGTGGCCACGCCGTTCCACCTAGCGTTCCGGCCGTCCAACTCGCCTCCATGATCGGAAATCACCTGATGAAATCGCCCCTGCCGACCCTCCTCCCCCTCCGCCCATCCCCCCTCCTGGCAGCCCGTGGACAAAATCCCCCCGGCATTCGAACGGCGACGCATCCGGGCTGGATCGCTGCGCTC
>JAPPNM010000178.1 GCA_028873825.1 Gemmatimonadota bacterium
GCCCGGCGCCTCGCCGCTCTCGGTGCTCGGGCGGCTTTATCCACGGACTGCTAGTCCGCGGACAGCCGGAATTCGGCGGCGTCGGTCAGTAGCCGAAGCCCTTCGCGCCCGAGGAGTACGAACACTTCGTCGCCGGGCTGCGCTCCGCACTCCAGAAGCGCTTCCCGCAGGCGGCCGATCTCCGGCCCGTTGGGGTCGTAGGACCGCCAGATGACCGAGGCGTCGTCCACGCCCTCGGGACGCTCGAACGGAATCTTGATGGAGCCGTCGAGACCGACGCCCAGGTGTTGGGCGACGGCGATCGACACCTTCTGGCTGTTGCCCTTGAGGTGATGCAGGCCGACGGTGAAGCGAAGCGCCGGCGTCCCGTCCTTCGACCACGCGACGTCCCGCGCTTCGGCAAGGTCCTTGAGCGGCACCGCAGGAGCTGCCGCCACGCGCGCGAAATCGCCGTCGATTTCGAACTTCCTGGTGCCTAGGTAGTTCCGGACGGTCGCGGGGAGGACTTCGAACCTGGCCGGGATCTCCTCGACCAGGGATGCGACGCTGGCGGCGCCGCCGGCTTTTTCGATGCGCTGCACGATCGCCTCGACCACGCCTTCGTAGGGCTCGTCGGTCCAGTCCCTCAGGCCCCACTTGTCCTTGGTGAAACGGACGAAGAGAGGATCCGAGGAGAGGAGGCTCGAGAGCGACGAGTTGTCCGCGAGTCCGGCGAGCTCCGCGATCACGTCCCTCCTGGACGCCTCGCCGATCGCCCGAAGAGCCATAAAGACCCGGGCCCGCCGCGTATCGCGGATGACCAGGCTGCCGCCCACCCTGAACAGACGGGCGTTCCGGACTAGGGCCTCCCACTCGGAGATGCCGTCGGCGCCGATCTCCTGGCGCAGCCCCTCCTCGTCGATCACTCCCGCCTCGTTCGCGTACCGCGGCGCAAGACGGCGCGCCTCGTCGACCATGGCCCGGAACACGCCGTTGGCCACCACGCCGTCCAGGTGCTCGTACCCGCCCTGCTTCATGACCGCGACCTCGGCCGCTCTCCTCCACTTCGGCGGCGCGTCGTCCACGAGCAAGTCCAGGATCCGTTGGAACCTGTCCGGCGCGGCGGCCGCTCCCACCGCGCGCTCAAGCCAGACCGCCGCTCGTCGCACCGCCCCCGAAGTAGCCTCCTCCACCACCCGGCGAAGCCGGACCTCCAGTTGGCGCGCCCGTTCCCGGCTCACCCCGAATTCGTCGCCGAGAACCGCCAGCTTCCGGGGAACGCGGGCGTAGGTTCGATCAACGGCTATTTTGCGGGCGCGTTCGTCCATGCGTTCAAGGACGCTCGCGAAGTCACTTCCAATTTGGATCTCCGAGCGCAGGGCCTCCGCCGTATCGATGAGTTCGAGGCCGTCGGCCGAGGCGCCCAGTCCGCTCTGCGCCAAGAGTGTCGCGAAGTCGATCTCCGCGAGATCGGCCAGCGTTTCGGCCCCGTGGAAGAGGACCGCGCAGCCCAGAAGGCGCTCCATCGCGTCATGATAGCGGGGGTCCGACGATCGGGTCATGGGGGTGATCTTCTCAGGTTGACTTTCTGTTCCAGAACATACCAGAGACTCGAACCGACCGTCAACTGGCAGGCCGGACATCCCGCGTCTATTCTTCGGTCATGAGCCAGCGAACGGCCGTACGCACCCACGCCTTCACCGAATCCGTCATTCGCGACATGACCCGGGTCGCACTGCGCCACGGCGCGATCAACCTCGCGCAGGGCTTTCCCGACTTCCCCGCCCCGCGGCTGCTCAAGGACGCCGCCTGCCGGGCCATCCGGGACGACATCAACCAGTACGCGATCACCTGGGGCACCCCCGGCCTCCGCAAGGCGCTGGCCGCGAAGTACGCGGAGCGGTACGGGCTCGATGTCGACATGGACCGCGAGATCACGGTCACCTGCGGGGCCACCGAGGCGATGGCGGCCACCATGCTTGCGGTCGTCGATCCGGGCGAGGAGGTGATCGTCCTCGAGCCATTTTACGAAAACTACGGCCCGGACGCGGTGCTCTGCGAAGCGGCTCCGGTGTTCGTCCCCCTCTCGCCCCCCGGCTTTCGCCTCGATCCCGAGCGACTGCGGAGCGCCGTCACCGAACGGACGCGGGCCATAGTGGTCAACACCCCCAACAACCCCTCCGGGCGCGTCTTCGACCGGAGCGAGATGAGCGCAGTGGCCGAGATCTGCACCCGGCACGACATCCTCGCGATCACCGACGAGATCTACGAGCACATTGTCCACGAGGGAGAACACATCCCGCTCGCCGCGCAGCCCGGGATGCGCGAGCGGACCGTCATAGTCTCGGGGCTGTCCAAGACCTTCAGCGTGACCGGGTGGCGGATAGGCACGATCGTGGCGCCGCCCCTCCTGACCTCGGCGATCCGCAAGGTACACGACTTTCTGACCGTCGGCGCCCCCGCCCCGCTCCAGGCGGCGTGCGCAGCCGGGATCGAATCGTTCGGCCCCGACTACTACGACGGCCTGGCCCGCGACTACACCCGGCGTCGCGACATCCTCCACCGGGGTCTGCGCGACTGCGGCTTTCGCTGCCGCCCGCCCGAGGGAGCCTACTACGTCATGGCGGACTTTTCCCCTCTAAGCGCCCTCGACGACAGGGCGTTCAGCATCTTCCTCGCCCGCGAGTGCGGCGTGGCCCCGGTGCCCGGCTCCTCCTTCTATCGCCGGCCCGAAGACGGAGGCAAGCTCGTGCGCTTCGCCTTCTGCAAACGGACCGCGACTCTGGAGCGGGCGGTCGACCGTCTCCGCAGGTGCTTAGGATGAACGCGGGTCCGTCGGAACCGCGATGACCCGGCGGGAGCGGCGAGACCGGCCCGGACCCGGGTCCCGGCTGCCCGGCGCGCTCGCCTCCGTCGCGCGGCCCGGCGCGGTCGTCGCCGGAGCGCTGGCCCTGCTCGCCGTCGCCTTCGTGCTCGCAGGGATCCTGCTTCCGGGAACGGTCGAGGTGACCCGCACGGTCGACATCGAAGCGACGCCCGAAGCCGTCTTCCCCCTCCTCGACGATTTGGAGGCCTGGGTCGAGTGGACGCCGTGGGGCGCGGTGGAGTCGCGCCTGGAGGGTCCCGCAGCGGGTGCGGGGGCGCGGCGGGTCTGGGACGACCCGGAGCTGGGATCCGGCTCGCTGGCCCTCGTGGAGTCCCGGCCGCCCCGGGGGACGCCCGGCCGCGGGCGGCCGGGGGTCGACTACCTGGTCGAGGTGGAGGGGGGTACGATCCGGTTCCGGGGCACAATCACGGTCGAGTCGCGGCCCGGAGGGTCGCTCGTAACGTGGACCGAGCGTGCCGACCTGGGGTGGAATCCCCTGCTGGGCTGGACGGCCCTGGGAATGGAGGAGTCGCAGGGGCGGCAACTGCGGGACGGCCTCGACCGCCTGAAGGCGCTGCTGGAGGGCGGAGACCCCCCGCGGCCCTAGCAGTCCTGGATTAAGCCGCCCGAGCTTGTCCCCGGACCGCCCGGCCGGCGCGCGAACTGCCGGCGCCGTAGCGGCCCGCGCCGCTACGTCCTCCCCGGAGCCATCCTCTCCAACGCCAGGGAAATCAGTTCGTCGTTGGTCCCGGTCTGGCGCATCACTCCGAGGAGCTCCTCCATCGCCTCCGCGGGAAGCGACGAGGAGAGCCGCCGCCGCATCGCCCGGGACAGCCGCAGCGCCTCGGGCGACAGCAGCAGTTCCTCCTTCCTGGTCGCGGACGCCCGCAAGTCGATTGCGGGGAAGATGCGCCGGTCGGCCAGCTCGCGGCTGAGCACCAGCTCGCTGTTCCCAGTCCCCTTGAACTCCTCGAAGATGACCTGGTCCATGCGGGACCCGGTGTCCACCAGCGCCGTCGCAATGATCGTCAACGACCCGCCTCCCTGATCCTCCCTGATGAGCCGCGCGCTTCCCAGGAATCGCTTCGGCTTCTCGAGCGAATTGGCGTCCAGTCCGCCGGAGAGGGTGCGGCCGCTGCCTTCGTGTACGGTGTTGTGGGCCCGGGCCAGCCGGGTGATGGAATCCAGGATGATTACGACGTGGTTGCCGGCCTCGACCCGCCGCCGCGCTCGCTCAAGGGTCATTTCGGCGACCTGGCAATGGCGCTCGGGAGTGAGGTCGAAGGTCGACGCAATCACCTCCCCGAAGCCGCACATCTCCATTTCGGTGACCTCCTCCGGGCGCTCGTCGACCAGAAGGATCAACAGCTCGCACTCCGGATGGTTCCTCTCCACCCCCTCCGCAACGGCCTGCAGGACGGTGGTTTTTCCCGCCTTCGCGGGCGCGACGATCAACGCCCGCTGCCCCTTCCCCATCGGACAGAAGAGGTCGATCACGCGGTTGGTCATGTCCGGCTCGCCTGCGTGAACCCGGCCGCACTCCAGCTTGAGCCGGTGCCGCGGATGCATCGCGCTCAGGCGATTGAAGTCCGGCCGCCGGGCGGCGCTGTCGGGGGAAAGTCCGTTCACCTGCTCGAGATAGCGGAGCGGCGGACTCTTGCCGTTGCGCGGGCGGCGCCCCACGATGCCGGCGAGTTCGTCTCCCGTGCGCAGCCCGAACCTGTGGATGAGCCGGGATCCGACGTAGATGTCGTTCCCGCCCGGAACATACCCGTCCTCCGGGCGGCGGATGAAGCCCGATCCGCTTGCCAGCACCTCGAGTACGCCGAGGGTCTCCCCCGGTTCGCGGTTGTCGTGGTTGCTCCTCATGGCGTCGCGCCGGTCGCGGGGCGGGCCGCCGCGATGCCGCCCGCGCCCCGGCGGGCGCCGGCCGCGCCGGGGATGTCCGCCCGGGGTCCCGTGGGAGGCGGATGCCGCTTCGGACGAGGCGGGCGCCTCCCCGGGCCGCCCCCCGTCGGCGGCGGCCCGGCCCGCTGCCTCTCGGCCGGCCTGCCGCGCTTCCGTCTGCTGTGGAGTGGAGTGATCGGTCACGGTAGCAACACCTTCCCGGAAGAGCACCTTCCAAGTTGAGCGGTCCCGCGGACCCCGCCGGGCCCGTCCGGTCCCCCGCCGGCACCGGCTCCGCGCATTCGCGCCGGCATCGGCCGACACACGGCTCTCCCGGGGGCGGGGCTTGGGGTCCGAAAACGCGCCGCGCAAGGCATCGCGATGCGGTGTTGTTTCGGCGCGACGTCGGTGCAATCAAGATTAACTCCCGTTGCGCGATTGGCAAGTGGCCGGGTATCGCGGAGGGGGCGAGCGTGCGGCATGGAGGGGGCGAACGCGCGGGCGGAATGTCGCCGGGCGCGGCCCTGGACGGGGACTCCCGGAAGGGGGCCGGCGGGTCGTCCGCACGTAGCGGCCGACTGTGTACCGCGCCGTGGACGGCCCGCCGGACACACGAATCCGGACTGCACTTGCATACTGTTGCAGTGAAGCGATTTAGCTGATTTCGCCGATTCCGGCACGATCGATGCGTCGGGATGTCGGCAAATCCTCGCATACCGGAGGTGGTGACATGAAGAATGCACGGAATCTCCTGCTGGCCGCCGGATTGCTGGCCGTTCCGGCCTCCGGCCCGGCCCAGGAGCCGGCCAGCTTTTCGATCGGAATCGGACTCGCGGCCCGGACCCACCCGGACTCCTGGTCCGGCATCGCCGCCGGACTCGCCCACCGGCCCCGGTCCGAAGGCGCCTTCCCGGGGCCCGGCGGCTTCGCGCCCCGGTCTTCCGCGCAGGGGCGCCTTGACGACTACCACGGGCACGGCCACCACCACGGCTGGAGCACTCACGACTGCTGGGACTTCCTCTGGCACGAACCCTGGTGCGGCTGCAACCGGTACGTGCTCTTCGGGTACGCGAGCTTCGGCTGGTGGGACTTCCATCTCGCGTGGTGGCGTCTCGGCTTCCTGGGCTGGCCGTCTCCCCGTCATGTCCGCCACCACTGGTGGGGCTACGGCCCGTTCCGGTACGGCGCATGGGACTGGTACCCGCGCCACCGCGGGACGGACCGCCACTACCGGCACCGCTACCCGCGACATGGCCATGACGGCGGCGGGTACGTGACCCCGCGAGGATACCGGTCGGGAGGAAAGGCGAAGCCGCGCGGCCGCTCCGGCGACCGCATCGTCCGCGGGTCTCCCATCTTCGGCCCCAGCTACAAGGAGGACCCGAGGGCCCACGCGACGCGCGACGGTCCCCGAAGGACCGCGTCGCGAGCGGCGCCCAGGGGTTCCCGGGGGGAAGTCGCGGACGGCGGCGGAAGGAGCCGGCCCGGAGAGAGACCGAAGACCCGCCGCGCCCGCCCGCGCGGCGAGACGAAACCCGCGACGACCGGTTCGAGTCCGTCCAAACCGAGAACCCGGCGCGCGACTTCGCCCGGTGCCCGCGCGCAGCCCAGCGCGCCGGCGCCGCGGGTGCGGAGCCGTGCCGGGAGCCGGCCGGCGCCCGCCGCCCGAAAGATCCCGACGCGCCGGACGACGCCGGCAACGCGGCCGGCGACCTCCGAACGGCCCGCGCCCGCGGCCGGAAAGACACCCGTCCGCCGCCCGGCGCCCAAGGCGCGTCCGGCTCCGAACAGGCGTCCGGCACCCAAGGCGCGTCCGGCTCCGGCCAGACGCCCGGCACCCAAGGCGCGCCCGGCTCCGCGGCGTTCCGGATCTTCCAAGAAGCAGCCCGCGAGGCGTGGCGGAAGGAACTGACCGGGTCACGTCTTCGCCGGCCTCATACGCATTCCGCACTGTAAAGTAGTCTTTACATAATGTAAAGATAATTTTACATTATTAGTCCCGGACGGACCGGATCCCCGTTCTTGACGAGGGCCTTCAGGGGACTTGCGCCCACCCGGCAGCAGAGTTCCGCGAGATCCGCGACGTTCCACAGTGCGAGGTCGGCCCGCTTGCCTGGCTCGAGGGTGCCCCGGTCGCGCTCCAAGCCTAGGACCCTGGCTGCGGCGGCCGTGAACCCCAGAAGCGCCTCTTCCGGGCTCAGTCCGAAGAGGATGCAGGCCAGATTGAGTATGACGCCCACGTGCGTGATCGGAGAGGACCCCGGGTTCGCGTCGCTGGCCAGCGCCATCGTCACGCCGGCACGGCGCAGGGAGGCGACGGGCGGCCTGCGGTCCGCCCCCAGGGTGTAGGCGGCACCGGGGAGGAGGACCGCGCACACCTCCGCCCCGGCCATCGCGCGAACGCCTTCCGGGGACACGTGTTCCAGGTGGTCGGCGGAGCGGGCTCCCACCGAGGCCGCCAGGGCGCCTCCGCCGAAGTCCGAGAGCTGGTCCGCGTGCAGGCGGCCGCCCAGTCCGGCCGCGATTCCGGCCTCGAGGACGGCGCGGGACTCTTCCGGGGTGAAGGCGATGTCCTCACAGAAGGCGTCGACGGCCGTCGCGTGGCCCTGCTCGCGCGCGGCGGGGACGATCTCGTCCACGATAAGGCGGACGTAGTCGCGGCGGCGGTGCGCGTACTCGGGCGGGACGGCGTGAGCGGCCAGCAGCGTGGGCGAGATGTCCGCCGGAACGTGCCGCGCCAGCCCCGCGGCCACTTCGAGCATCCTGAGCTCCGTCTCGGGATCGAGGCCGTAGCCCGACTTGACTTCGATCGTGGTGACGCCCCAGGCGGAGAGTTCCGCGGCCCGGGCCGCCGCGCCCGCGGTCAGCTCCTCGTTCGAGGCGCCGCGGGTGGCGCGGACCGTCGACATGATGCCGCCCCCGGCCCGTGCGATGTCGGCGTAGCTCTCGCCCCGGAGGCGGCGGCGGAATTCGCGCGTCCGGTCGCCACCGTAGACGATGTGCGTGTGGCAGTCGATCAGACCGGGGGTGAGCCAAGCCCCCCCGCAGCGGATCACGTCGCCGGCGAGCCGCTCGGGCTCCGCGGGGAGGTCGGCGGCCCTTCCCACCCAGGCGATACGGTCCCCGCTTGCGGCGATCGCCCCGCCCGGCACGATTCCCATCGACGGGTCGGTCATGGTCGCCAGATGTACATCGGTCCAGAGCCGTTCCCACCCGGATTCGGACATGCGCGGTCGGTAGCCTCCCTTGAAGGGCCGGATTGATGCGCGCGCGATACGCGTACAGTATACGTTTCCCCCTCCGAGGCCGCGCCCGGCCGCGCTCCGCGGGCCGGTGGCACCGCCGCGCCCTCCCCCCGCGCCCCGCGGGCTCGGCGCCCGCGCGGGTTCGTCCGCGGATTCCCGTCCCATGACCGGAAACGGAGAAATGTCGCCGCCCGCAGCACTTCGTCGCGCCTTCCGCTTCGAGCGGCTCCTGGTGAAGGACCGCTGGGCGAGCGACGTGCGGGTCGAGGTGGACGTCGCCGGGCGGATCGCCGCGCTGGAACCCGGCGGTGCGCCGAACGGGTGCGAGGCGGTACCGGGGTGGGCCGTACCCGGGGTGCCCAACGTACACGGCCATTCGTTCCAGCGGGCGCTCGCGGGGCTCGCCGAGGGACGCGGGCCGGATTCGTTCTGGAGCTGGCGCGAGGTCATGTATGCGTTTCTGGAGCGTCTGACGCCGGACGACGTCGAGGCGATCGCCGCGCAGCTCTACGTTGAACTGCTGAAGGTCGGCTTCACCTGCGTCGGCGAATTCCACTACCTGCACCGTCCGCCGGGCGGCGGCGCCTACGCCGATCCCGCCGAGATGAGCCGAAGGATTCTGGCGGCTTCGCGCACCGCCGGGATCGGACTGGTGCACATGCCGGCCGTCTACGAGACGGGGGGGCTCGGCGGAGAACCGCTCGAAGGCGGGCAGCGTCGCTTTCGGCTGGACCTGGAGGGGGCGGCGCGGATGCACGAGGAGTCGGCGGGGGACTTCTCCGCGGCGGGCGCGGGACTCGGGTGGGCGCTGCACAGTCTGCGGGCCGTGTCGGCGGAGTCGGTCGGTCGGGTCGGGGAGTTCGTGGGCGGTTCGCCGCGTGCCGCGGATTTCGGGGGCGGACGGGAGGCGGGGAGGTCGCCGGGCACCGAGACGGGAGACGGGGACGCGAGCGCGGGAGGAGCGCGGGCGGCCCCGACGGGACCGGGGGGGATGCCCGTGCACATCCACGTGGCCGAACAGGAGATGGAGGTGACGGAGTGCCTGGACCGCCGGGGGGCGCGGCCGGTCGAGTGGCTGCTCGACAACGCTCCCGTCGACGAGCGCTGGTGCCTCGTGCATGCGACGCACGCCGGCCCGGAGGAGATCGCGGCGATGGCGGCGTGCGGGGCGGTGGCGGGGCTGTGCCCGACGACGGAGGCCAACCTGGGGGACGGGCTGTTTCCGCTGGAGGCGTTTGCGCGGGCGGGAGGGCGGTTCGCGATCGGGACGGACAGCCACGTGTCGAGGAGTCCGGTCGAGGAGCTGAGGTTGTTGGAGTACGGGCGGCGGCTGGCGGCGAAGAGCCGGGCCGGGCTGGAGGTCGGCGGGCGCGGGGGTGGCGGAGGCGCGTTTGCCGGGGCCGGCGGCGCGTTGCTGGCGCACGCTTGGGCGGACGGTTGCCGCGCGTTGGGCTGGGAGGCGGGAGAGGTGAAGATCGGCAGGAGGGCCGACGTGGCGGTGCTGGAGGCCGGGCATCCGGCGCTGGTGGGGCGCGAAGGGGCGGCCGTGCTCGATTCGTGGGTCTTCTCCGGGTCGGACAACCCGGTGCGGGACGTGATGGTGGCGGGCGGATGGGTCGTGAGGGGGGGGCGCCACGAGCGCGAGGAGGCGGTGGCGCGGGCGTTCGGGGAGGCGGTGAGGAGGGCGGGGATGCGAGGTTGACGCCGGAGAACGCGTTCCGGTCGCGAACATCTCATGACCGGGCGGGGACGCCGCTACGCCGCCGCCCGCGTCATTCCATCGGGATCCTGATCCCTTTCGCCCGCGCGGTCGCCAGCGCGTCCGGGTAGCCCGCGTCCGCGTGTCTGGCGACTCCCAGCCCGGGGTCGTTGGTGAGCACCCGTTCGATACGGGTGCGCATTTCGGGCGTGCCGTCGGCCACCAGCACCTGCCCCGCGTGCAGGGAGTCCCCGATCCCCACCCCGCCCCCGTGGTGGAACGACACCCAGCTCGCGCCCG
>JAPPNM010000148.1 GCA_028873825.1 Gemmatimonadota bacterium
CGATTTGACATAGGTTATTTTCCTCCAAAATAAAAATAAAAAAAGTGTTAAGTCTGTATCGGTTTACAGCTGCCAGTTAAGAGCGGTTCAAAGGCTTCCAAGTTTCCCTGGAAACTGGCCACTGGTAACTGACGACTGCTCCTACTTGCGTATCAACAGCTTCCGCGTTGCTGAGAATTCGCCTGCCTTAAGTGTGTAGAAATATACACCTGTCGCCACCTTCTCACCGAACATATCCCTGCCATCCCAATGGATCGCACGACTCCGGTTGGTATACATACCCGCCGATTTATGTCCGAACTTCAACTCCCGCACGATAACGCCGCGCATGTTATAGATGGTTAGCGTGACCTTCGCCGGTTCGGCGAGTTGATACGGTATCCACGTTTCAGGGTTGAAGGGGTTCGGGAAGTTGGAGAACAAGAGGGTCCTCTCAGGAATTGCAAGCGGTGTTTGAGCGGAGGGCGCATTACCGACAACCTCCAGTGTTCGAACGAAGAGCCCATTATCAACGACATCCGTGACATTGATGGTGACGGTAATTCTGTCTCCACCACTATTCCCATCATAGACGGTCACCGTTACAGTATAGGCATCTTTTGTCTCATAGTCAAGGGCATCTTTTGTTTGGAGTTGCCCGGATGTGCTGACAATATCAAACGCTGCCGCATCGGTGCCGCTCAAGGTATAGATGAGCGTATGTTTGTCTGCATCTGTCGCGGTGACGGCTGTGCCGATGCTGGTGCCGGATACCGTGTTTTCGGCTACCGAGCGTGTGGTAGTGGCACCCTCGGTGAACACAGGCGGGGTGTTATCAAGAGATATATCGATAGAAATCGTCCGATTCGCGGCTTTGAGGCTCCGAAGCGGTCCGTAATCTGAAATCGGATTGCCCGTCAGATAGAGGTGTGTCAGCGAAGTTAGATGTTCAAGGACAGATATATCGCTGATGGCATTTCTACCCAGATCGAGCGTTCTCAGTGAAGTCAAACCATCAAAATCACCAGTTTTCAGCGATAGGACGTTTTTATTATTTATGTCAAGGGCAGTAATTTCCGCAAGATGGGCTGCAGTCAGTTCATCAGCATTCGTCACGCCCGGCACCGCAGCCACAATAGCCTCAAGCACCTGCTGTGTACGCTCATCGGGCAGCGGATGTTTCTCAGGATCTACATCTGTCACATGGATTATGATCCGGGTGCTTTTGGAACTTGTCAAATCGCCATCAGAGACATCGGCGTAGAACGCGTAATAGGCATCCGTTTCATAGTCAAGGGCATCTTTTGTTCGGAGTTGCCCGGATGTGCTGACAATATCAAACGCTGCCGCATCCGCGCCGCGGATCGTGTAGCTAAGCGTATCTCTGTCCGGATCAAATGCTGTCAGAGGGTTGCCGATGTTTGTGCCGGCAGCCGTGTTCTCTGGAACATTGAAACTCAGAAGAAGGGCATTGATGAAGTACGGAGCATCGTTAACATTTGTCAGATTGATCGTGACGGCGATGCTATCCGTCAAATCACCATCAGAGGCATTAACAGTTACCGAGCGGACCGCTCCTCTTGTATAGTTTAGCGTTTCGTTTACTTGGAGTTGCCCGGTCGTGCTAACGATCCTAAAATTTGACCTATTCCTGCCGCTGAGGGTATACGCGATCGTATCGCCATCCGGATCGGTTGCGGTGAAAGGATCGCCGATGTTCGTGCCGACTGCCGTGTTCTCCGGGATGGTGAACGTTGTGGTGGCACCATCGGCGAACACCGGTGCCTCATTGACATCTGTGACACTGATCGTGACCGTGATGCTATCCGACAAATCACCGTCAGAGGCAGTGACTGTAACGGTATAGGAGTCTTTTGTTTCATGGTCGAGTGCGGCTTTTGTCTGGAGTTGACCAGACGTGCTAACGATACTAAACGAGGCCGCATCCGTACCACCAAGGGTATAGGTGAGCGCAGAGCTATCCACATCGGTGGCGGCGACCGCTGCACCGATGTTTGCATTGGCAGCTGTGTCCTCCGCTACGGAGCGCGTTGTGGTGGCAGTTGCAAAACTCGGTGCCTCATTGACATTTGTCACACTGATCGTGACGGTGATGCTATCCGTCAAGGTGCCATCCGAAACGGAGACTGTGACAGCGTAGGAGTCTTTTGTTTCATGGTCGAGTGCGGCTTTTGTCTGGAGTTGACCAGACGTGCTAACGATACTAAACGAGGCCGCATCCGTACCACCCAACGTCCACGTGAGCGTATTCGCAGGAACATCCTGATCCGTGGCGGCGACCGGTGTGCCGATGTTCGTGCCGACTGCCGTGTTCTCCGCTATAGAGCGTGTCGCTGTAGTACCTTCGGTGAGCACAGGGGCATCGTTGACATCTGTGACACTGATTGTGACGGTGATGCTATCTGTCAAGGTGCCATCGGAAACGGTGACCGTGACGGTGTAGGAGTCTTTCGTTTCATGGTCGAGAGCCGCTTTCGTCTGGAGTTGACCCGATGTGCTGACAATACCAAACGCTGCCGCATCCGTGCCACCCAACGTCCAACTCAGCGTATTCGCCGGCCGATCTACATCAGTGGCAGCGAAAACCCCGCCGATATTTGTGTCGGCTGCCGTGTTCTCAGGGATGGAACGCGTCGCAGTGTCACCCTCTGTGAGCACAGGTGCCTCATTGACATCTGTGACACTGATCGTGACGGTGATGCTATCCGACAAGCTACCATCCGAGGCAGTGATTGTAACGGTATAGGAGTCTTTCGTTTCATGGTCGAGTGCTGATTTTGTCTGGAGTTGCCCAGTTGTGCTAACGATACTAAATGATGCCGCATCCGTACCCCCCAACGTATAGGTGAGCGTATCCTGATGCGTTGCGGCGACCGCTGCGCCGATGTTTGTGTTGGCAGCCGTGTTCTCCGCTACAGAGCGGGTTGCGGTGTCACCCTCTGTGAACACAGGTGCCTCATTGACATCTGTGACACTGATCGTGACGGTGATGCTATCTGTCAAGGTGCCATCCGAAACGGTGACCGTGACGGTATAGGAGTCTTTCGTTTCATGGTCGAGTGCTGATTTTGTCTGGAGTTGACCAGACGTGCTAACGATACGAAACGCGGCAGCATCCGTGCCACCCAACGTCCAACTCAGCGTATTCGCCGGTCGATCTACATCGGTTGCAGCGAAAACCGCACCGATGTTTGTGCCGGCTGCCGTGTTCTCGGGGATGGAACGCGTCGCAGTGTCACCCTCTGTGAATACAGGCGCCTCATTGACATCTGTCACGGTGATCGTGACGGTGATGCTATCTGTCAAGGTGCCATCGGAAACGGTGACCGTGACGGTGTAGGAGTCTTTCGTTTCATGGTCGAGAGCCGCTTTCGTCTGGAGTTGACCCGATGTGCTGACAATACCAAACGCTGCCGCATCCGTGCCACCCAACGTCCAACTCAGCGTATTCGCCGGTCGATCTACATCGGTTGCAGCGAAAACCGCACCGATGTTTGTGCCGGCTGCCGTGTTCTCGGGGATGGAACGCGTCGCAGTGTCACCCTCTGTGAATACAGGCGCCTCATTGACATCTGTCACGGTGATCGTGACGGTGATGCTATCTGTCAAGGTGCCATCGGAAACGGTGACCGTGACGGTGTAGGAGTCTTTCGTTTCATGGTCGAGAGCCGCTTTCGTCTGGAGTTGACCCGATGTGCTGACAATACCAAACGCTGCCGCATCCGTGCCACCCAACGTCCAACTCAGCGTATTCGCCGGTCGATCTACATCGGTTGCAGCGAAAACCGCACCGATGTTTGTGCCGGTTGCCGTGTTTTCTGCGATAGAGCGGGTCGCAGTGTCACCCTCTGTGAGCACCGGTGCCTCATTGACATCTGTGACATTGATCGTGACGGTGATGCTATCCGACAACGTGCCCTCGAGAACAGAGACCGTGACGGTATAGGAGTCGTCATCTTCATGGTCGAGTGCGGCTTTTGTCTGGAGTTGCCCGGTCGTGCTAACGATATCAAACGAGGCCGCATCCGTGCCACCAAGGGAATAGGTGAGCGTATTCGCTTCCGTTGCGGCGACAACCTCGCCGATGTTTGTGCCGACAGCCGCTTTCTCCGTTACAGAGCCCGTTGCGCCGGTTGCGGTGACCGCTGCGCCGATGTTTGTGCCGACAGCCGTGTTCTCTGCGATAGCGCGCGTCGCAGTGTCACCCTCTGTGAACACCGGTGCCTCATTGACATCTGTGACAGTAATCGTGACGGTGATGCTATCCGACAACGTGCCATCGGAAACGGTGACCGTGACGGTATAGGAGGTTTTCGTTTCATAGTCGAGGGCGGCTTTTGTTCGGAGTTGCCCGGACGTGCTAACGATACGAAACGCGGCAGCATCCGTGCCACCCAACGCGTAACTCAGTGTATCACCATCCGGATCGGTTGCAGCGAAAACCGCACCGATGTTTGTGTCGGTTGCCGTGTTTTCTGCGATAGCGCGCGTCGCTGTGGTGCCATCAGTGAGCACCGGTGCCTCATTGACATCTGTCACGGTGATCGTGACGGTGATGCTATCCGACAACGTGCCATCCGATACAGAGACCGTGACGGTATAAGAGTCTTTCGTTTCATGGTTCAGTGCGGCTTTTGTCTGGAGTTGCCCAGATGTGCTAACGATACCAAACGCGGCAGCATCCGTGCCACCCAACGTCCACGTGAGCGTATTCGCTGGCCGATCTACATCGGTTGCGGCGATCGCTGTGCCGATGTTTGTGTCGGTTGCCGTGTTCTCTGCGATGGCGCGCGTCGCGGTGGCACCATCGGTGAACACAGGGGCATCGTTGACATCTGTGACACTGATCGTGACGGTGATGCTATCCGACAACGTGCCATCCGAAACGGTGACCGTGACGGTGTAAGAGGCTTTCGTTTCATGGTCGAGTGCTGATTTTGTCTGGAGTTGACCGGAGTTGCTAACGATACCAAACGCGGCCGCATCCGTGCCACCAAGGGAGTAGGTGAGCGTATTCGCTGGCACATCTGGATCGGTTGCGGCGAAAACCGCGCCGATGTTTGTGCTGGCAGCTGTGTTCTCTGCGATGGCGCGCGTCGCGGTGGCACCATCGGTGAGCACAGGTGCCTCATTGACATCTGTCACGGTGATCGTGACGGTGATGCTATCCGACAACGTGCCATCCGAGGCAGTAACTGTAACGGTATAGGAGTCTTTCGTTTCATGGTCCAGGGCAGCTTTTGTTTGGAGTTGCCCGGTCGTGCTGACAATACCAAACGCGGCCGCATCCGTGCCACCCAACGTCCAACTCAGCGTACCCTGATGCGTTGCGGTGACCGGTGTACCGATGTTTGTATCGGCAGCCGTGTTCTCCGCGATAGAGCGCGTCGCAGTGTCACCCTCTGTGAACACCGGTGCCTCATTGACATCTGTCACGGTGATCGTGACGGTGATGCTATCCGACAACGTGCCATCCGATACAGAGACCGTGACGGTGTAAGAGGTTTTCGTTTCATAGTCGAGTGCCGCTTTTGTCTGGAGTTGCCCGGATGTGCTAACGATACCAAACGCGGCAGCATCCGTGCCGCCAAGGGAGTAGGTGAGCGTATTCGCCGGTCGATCTACATCGGTTGCGGCGAAAACCGCACCGATGTTTGTGTCGGCAGCCGTGTTCTCCGCCACAGAGCGTGTGGCAGTGTCGCCATCGGTGAACACCGGTGCCTCATTGACATCTGTGACACTGATCGTGACGGTGATGCTATCCGACAAACTACCATCCGAGGCGGTGATTGTAACGGTATAGGAGTCTTTCGTTTCATGGTCGAGTGCCGCTTTTGTCTGGAGTTGCCCCGATGTGCTAACGATATCAAACGCGGCCGCATCCGTGCCGCCAAGGGTATAGGTGAGCGTAGTATCAGCATCCACGTCGGTTGCGGCGACAGCCTCGCCGATGTCTGTGCCGGCAGCCGTGTTTTCGGCTACAGAGCGCGTCGCGATGTCCTCAGCGAACACCGGTGCCTCATTGACATCTGTGACACTGATCGTGACGGTGATGCTATCTGTCAACGTGCCATCCGATACAGCGACCGTGACGGTATAGGAGTCTTTCGTTTCATGGTCGAGTGCGGCTTTTGTCTGGAGTTGCCCGGTCGTGCTAACGATACCAAACGCGGCCGCATCCGTGCCACCCAACGTCCACGTGAGCGTACTATCAGCATCTGGATCGGTTGCGGTGACGGCTGTGCCGATGTCTGTGTCAGCAGCCGTGTTCTCTGCGATGGCGCGCGTCGCAGTATCACCCTCTGTGAACACAGGTGCCTCATTCTCATTGACATCTGTGACACTGATCGTGACGGTGATGCTATCTGTCAACGTGCCATCCGATACAGTGACCGTGACGGTATAGGAGTCGTCTGTTTCATAGTCGAGGGCGGCTCTTGTCTGCAGTTGCCCGGATGTGCCGACAATACGAAACGCGGCCGCATCCGTGCCACCCAACGTATAGGTGAGTGTATCCGCCGGCACATCCGGATCGGTTGCGGCGACCGGTGTGCCGATGTTCGTGCCGGTAGCCGTGTTCTCCGCTACGGAACGCGTCGCAGTGGTACCCTCTGTGAATACAGGTGCCTCATTGACATCTGTGACACTGATCGTGACAGTGGTGCTGTCCGTCAGCGTGCCATCCGATACAGAGACCACCACCTCGTAAGTGTCCTTGGTTTCAAAGTCAAGGGCAGCATCGGTTTGGAGTTGTCCTGATGTGCTAACGATACGAAACGCTGCCGCATCTGTGCCACCCAACGTCCAGCTCAGCGTAGTATCAGCATCCGGATCGGTTGCGGCGAAAACAGCACCGATGTCTGTGCCGGTAGCTGTGTTCTCCGCTACAGAGCGGGTCGCGGTGTCCTCTGCGAACACCGGTGCCTCATTGACATCTGTGACAGTAATCGTGACGGTGATGCTATCCGACAACGTGCCATCCGAAACGGTGACCACCACCTCGTAAGTGTCCTTGGTTTCAAAGTCAAGGGCAGCATCGGTTTGGAGTTGTCCTGATGTGCTAATAATGCTAAACGCTGCCGCATCTGTGCCATCCAATGTCCAGCTCAGCGTACTATCAGCATCTGGATCGGTTGCGGTGACGGCTGTGCCGATGTTTGTGTCAGCAGCCGTGTTCTCTGCGATGGCGCGTGTCGCAGTGTCACCGTCAGCGAACACCGGTGCCTCATTGACATCTGTCACATTGATCGTGACGGTGATGCTATCTGTCAAGGCACCATCGGAAACAGAGACCGTGACGGCGTAGGAGGTTTTCGTTTCATAGTCGAGGGCTGTTCTTGTCTGGAGTTGCCCGGTTGTGCTAACAATACCAAACGCTGCCGCATCCGCGCCGCCGAGCGTATAGGTGAGCGTATTCGCTGGCACATCTGGATCCGTTGCAGCGAAAACAGCACCGATGTTTGTGTTGGTAGCTGTGTTCTCTGCGATAGCGCGTGTGGCAGTGTCGCCATCGGTGAACACCGGTGCCTCATTGACATCTGTGACACTGATCGTGACGGTGATGCTATCACTGCCGTTATTGCCATCGGAAACGGTGACCACCACCTCGTAGGTGTTCTTGGTTTCAAAGTCGAGAGCGGCATTGGTTTGGAGTTGCCCAGTTGTGCTAATAATGCTAAACGCTGCCGCATCCGTGCCACCCAACGTATAGGTGAGCGTGTGCCCATCCGCACCGGTCGCAGCCACCGGCGCGCCGATGTTTGTGTTAGGCGGTGTATTCTCTGCGACCGAACGGGTCGCGGTGTCGCCTTCGGTGAACACAGGCGCAGTGCTTCCCGGGGTATCGCTGGCCCCCGGAATATTGATAAACACAAGCGGCGGAGCACTCGACTTCAGCAAGGCATAGCCGCTGTGGCCGACGGGTAACTCCGGTAAGGTGTCGAGCGCCGCAGTAATAGAATCACGCGTTCCGGGGGTTCGGAGGACACTGACCGTTTCACTTTCGACACGCCCTTGTGAGATCGTGAGAGCGGTCACACCACCACTGATCATACCGTTGGTCATGTTGATCGGCAGCAGCACATCAAAGGGCGCGCCGGTCGGTATCACCGCCTTGAATTCCGCATCTGCCACACGCTCAAGTGAGACTCTCAATTCAATCGGATCCACGGCGTTGTTACTGAGATTCAGAGATTGCAGTGCCGTTAACCTGCTAAAGACGGCCTCCGGCAGTGCCGTGAGTTGGTTGCTATCAAGATTCAGATATTGCAGCGACATCAAACCGCTGAAGACGGCCTCCGGCAGTGCCGTGAGTGGGTTGTTATTCAAAAGTAGCACTTCCAGCGACATCAACCCCTCAAAATCCCGATCGTTCAGAGCCGTGATCTGACTATCCGTGAGACCGAGTGAGGTAATGGCTGCGAGATGTGCCTCGGTGACTTCTTCCGGTGTCCCAACGCCTGCCGCCGCAACGATGGCATCTCGGACTTGCGGCGTGCGATCACTGAGGGGCTTGATACGATCCGAGTAGAAGAGCGCGAGCGGCAGATCGCTCGACTTCACCACGGCATACCCGCGATGTGCTTCGGGTAAACTCGGTAGGGTGTCGATCGCCGCCGTCACAGCCGTGAGACTTTCAAACACTTGGGTGACACTGAGCGTCTCGCTTTCGACACTGCCTTGCGGGATCGTGAGAGATGTCTCACTGCCACTAATACGCCCATTGGCAATACGGATCGGTAGCACAATATCAAACGGGGCACCGGTCAGAGCCACCGCCTTGAACTGCCCATTTGCCACACGCTCAAGTGAAACCGGCAACGCAATCGGAGCCGCCGCGTTATCACTGAGATCGAGAGCTTGCAGTGCTGTCAAACCGTTGAAGATACCCGCCGGTAAGAAGGTGAGGGTGTTGCTATTGAGGCTGAGGCTTTGCAGTGAAGTTAACCCGCTGAAGACGGCCTCCGGCAGTGCCCTGAGTGGGTTGTTATCCAAAAGTAGTCCTTCCAACGAAGCCAATCCGCCGAATATTCCGATAGGTAGAAAGGTTAAACTGTTGTTATTTAGGTCGAGGTGCTGGAGTGAAGTCAGTTCGTTGAAGACACCCACCGGTAGGAAGGTCAGTTGGTTGTTATTCAGCAGCAGCACTTCCAGCGATGTCAGCCCTTCAAAATCGCCGGCGTTCAAAGAGACGATAGTGCTATCAGAAAGGTCGAGTGAAGTCATGGCGGACAGATGTGCCTCGGTGACTTCCTCTGGAGAAGTAACCCCTGCCGCCGTAACGATGGCATCCCGCACTTGCGGCGTGCGATCACTGAGCAGATTTATCCCTTGTGTCCCGATAAGCACTAGGGGGAGCTCGTCCGATTTCACCAAGGTATACCCGCTGTGACTGATGGGTAAACGCGGTAAGGTGCCGATATCCGCAGTCACAGGCGTGCGCGTCCCAGGGATGGGTTCAACAGTAAAAATACCACTTTCCATATCGCCTTGTGGGATCGTCAGCGTTGTCGCCCCACCAAGGATACTGCCGTTGGTAATGTTGATCGGTAACCGAATTTCAAACGGGCTACCCGTCGGCACCACCGCCTTGAATTGCTGTTCATCCGCGACCTGCTGAAGTGAGACCGTCAACGCAACAGGCTCCGTCGCGTTGTTATTCAGATTGAGAGCGTGCAGTGCCGTCAAACCGCTGAAGACGGCTTCTGGCAGGTCGGTGAACGCGTTGTGAGAGAGATCAAGTTGTTCCAGTGCTGTCAACCCGTTGAAGACGGTCTCCGGCAGGTCGGTGAGTTGATTGTTATTTAAAAGCAGCACTTCCAGTGCCGTCAACTCACTGAAGACACCCGCCGGTAGGGCGGTGAGTTGGTTGTCACTGAGATAGAGATATTGCACAGAAGTCAACCCGTTGAAGACGGTCTCCGGCAGGTCGGTGAGTTGATTGTTATTCAGCA
>JAPPNM010000140.1 GCA_028873825.1 Gemmatimonadota bacterium
CGCCGTCCGCGCCGCCGGCTGAGCGGAAGCCCGCCGCCCGTGCCCGAACCCAACCCGGGGGCCCCCCCCCCCCCCCCCCCCCCCCCCGGGGGGGGGGGGGGGGGGGGCGGAGGGCGGTGTGACCCGCCGCCCGCGGTTCCCCCGCCCTTTCGCCGAGAGGGCGCGGTTAGTATCATACGGTAATGTGTAATGATACCACCAGAGACGCCCGTCCCGCGTCCGGGCGGTTCGTGCTCCGGATCGATCCGAAGCTGCACGCATCGCTGCGCCGGTCGGCGCGCGCCGAGAAGATGTCTCTGAACCGGTACTGCGCCCACACGCTCGCCGCCCCGCGCGCAGTGCTCGATCCGGCGGCGGTGGCCGTGCTCGGCCGCGCGGCTTCGATACTGGGCGATGCCCTCCTGGGCGTCGTCGCCTTCGGTTCCTGGGCGCGCGGCGAGTCCGTCGCGGGATCCGATCTGGACATCCTGCTGATCGCCGGCAACCGGATCGCGATCACGAGGGACCTCTACCGCCGCTGGGACGCGCTCCCACCTCTAAAGTGGGACGGTCGCCGGGTCGAGCCCCACTTCTGCAACCTGCCCCCGCCCGGCGCGGAGGTCTCGGGCCTCTGGGCGGAGGTCTCCATCGACGGCGCGGTTCTCTTCGACCTCCGGCTGGCGGTTTCGCGGCGGCTGGCCCGCAACAGGCGTCGCATTCTCGAGGGCCGCATCTCCGCCCGCGTCGCCCACGGGCAGCCCTACTGGGTGCGGGAACCGTGAACAACATCGAACTGGCCGGGGACTACCTCCGGCGGGCCAGCGTTCGCCTGGGAGCGCTCGACGTCCTTTTCGGCGCCAAGAGCTGGGCCGACGTGGTGCGGGAATCGCAGGAGGTGGTCGAGCTGACGCTGAAGGGCCTTCTCCGCTCGTGCGGCGTCGCGCCTCCCCGAATTCACGACGTCTCCGGCGTCCTGCTGGCCAACAGGGACCGGCTGCCCCCCGACTTGCAGTGCCGCGCCGAATGGCTGGCCGACGCCTCGCGGCATCTCCGAAGAGACCGGGAGCTCGCGTTCTACGGAGCGGAGGACCTCACGCCCTCCGGGTTCTATTCGCGGGAGGACGCCCACGCCGCCCGGGCCATGGCGCGCCGCGCCGTGGAGCTCGTGCTTCCCCACGTGCGATAGGGATAGGGACCGCCGCGGCGTGCGAGCTCGCGAGACTGCGGGTCGCGGCCGTCCTTGCCGGACACCTTTCCCAGCCACCGAAGGTCGCCGCGGCGGGCGATCTCGCGACTGCGGGTCGCGTCCGTTCCCGTCCCCCTCGTCACCGACCGGCGGTCGGGAGGAACCGGCCAAAAGAGCCCTCTAATGCCCACAGTTTTGCGGAAAAAGCGGGGGGTGGGGGCCAGAGATGAGGCCAGGGTAGACCGGACGGGGAAGCCAGAGTCTCGATCCACCTGCGCATCTACAAGCGCCTCAAAAGACGAAGACCTTGGAGAAAGCCATCGGCCTCGCTGTCTTCTCGCCTGTATCCCGAAAGGCCAGAGCCCAAGGCCAGAGAGAGGAAAGAGTTGAGCCCATTGGATGAACACGAACTGGACCGACTCCGAGTCGACCTCGAGTCGGACCGCGTGGAGCGCAAGGAGTCCGCTGCCGACGCCAACAAGCTTCGGCGGAACATCTGCGCGCTCGCCAACGATCTTTCTGGCCACAGTCTGCCCGGCGTCGTGTTCATTGGTGTCGAGACGATGGCAGCTGCGCGGGCATTTTGATCGACGACCGGCTCCTGACGAAGCTCGCGGGCATGAAGGACGACGGAACCATCATGCCCATTCCGTCCCTCGTCGTCCAAAAGCACATTCTCTCGGGCTGCGAAGTCGCCGCGATTGTCGTGGAGCCCTCGCGAAGCCCACCTGTTCGCTACCGTGGGCGTGTGTGGGTGCGCGTCGGCCCGACGGTGCGGCAGGCGACGCCCGAAGAGGAGCAGCGGCTGACCGAGCGGCGGCTTGCGGGGGAGCGCCCCTTCGATCAGCAGCCGGCTCCGCACGCCACAGTGGAGACGCTCAACCTAGAGTAGATCGAGGCCCAATACCTGCCGCATGCTGTCGCCGAGGATGTGCTGGCAGCCAACGAACGGTCCCTCCTCCAGCAGCTGGAGTCGTTGCGTCTGCTGGTTGGCGGGACGCCGACATACGGTGCGATCCTGGGTTTTGCGCGGGATCCGCAATGGTCGGTCCCCGGAGCGCGCGTCCAGTTTCTCCGAATTGACGGTACGGAGATCACCGATCCGATACGCGACCAGAAGGTCCTTACCGGCAGGCTTGGGGATGTGCTGCGCCAGCTGGACGAGCTTCTGAAGCTGAACATCTCGGTTCGCACCGAGGTCGCAACCGTATCCCGCGAGCTACGTGCTCCCGACTATCCGGTCGCTGCCCTCCAACAGCTCGCGCGAAACGCGGTGATGCACCGCAGCTACGAGGGCACGAACGCGCCGGTCCAGGTCTACTGGTATTCCGACCGGGTCGAGATCCGGAGTCCCGGCGGGCTGTACGGCCGGGTCACTCCGGAGAACTTCGGCACCGGGGCGGTCGACCACCGGAATCCGCTCGTCGCCGAGATCATGCACCACCTGGGATTCGCTCAGAGATTCGGCCTCGGGATACCGCTCGCGCGGAAAGAATTGCGACGGAACGGGAATCCGGAGCCCGACTTCGATCTTGGACCCACCCACGTCGTCGTCACCGTCGAGGCCGCCTCATGAAGACCATCGCCTTTTTCAACAACAAGGGCGGCGTAGGCAAGACCTCCTTGGTCTATCATTTGGCGTGGATGTACGCCCGTCTCGGCGTGAACGTGCTGGCCGCGGACCTCGATCCACAGGCCAACCTGACCAGCATGTTCCTCAACGACGACGAACTTGAACCACTCTGGCCCGAGATCGGTGAGCGTCCGACCGTGTACGGCGCACTCCGTCCGCTCCTGGAAGGGACCGGCGACGTTGCGGTTCCTCATGTGGTGGAGCCAGAGCCCGGCCTCGGGCTCGTGGTGGGCGATCTACTGCTGGCGACCGCCGAGGATGAACTGTCGAGCCAATGGCCGGCGTGTCTCGACCGCAAGCCGCGAGCGTTTCGCGTCTTGTCGGCGCTCGCGCGCATTCTTCGGCAGGGCGCTGCCGAGATCGACGCGAAGGTCATCCTCCTGGATGTCGGACCCAATCTGGGAGCCTTCAACCGCGCCGCCCTCGTCACCGCCGACTCGGTGGTCGTCCCGCTGGCACCGGATCTCTACTCCCTACAGGGTCTCCGCAACCTTGGGCCGACTCTCCGCCGGTGGCGGGAAGAATGGAAGGAGCGGCGCGAGCGCAATCCGGTCGCGGGTCTCGATGTGCCGAAAGGTGCGATGCGACCGATCGGCTACATCGTCATGCAGCATGCAGTCCGTCTGGATCGTCCGGTCAAGGCCTACCGGCGCTGGATGGAACGGATTCCCGCAGTGTACGGCAACGCGGTGGAAGGTGAAACCATGCCCACGCATGTGCATACGACGGATCACGATTCGAACTGCCTCGCGACCCTCAAGCACTACCGCAGCCTCATGCCCCTCGCCCAGGAAGCGAGAAAGCCCATGTTCGCGCTGAAGGCGGCCGATGGGGCGATCGGGGGGCATGCGGCGGCGGTGCGGGGGTGTTACCGCGATTTCCGTGCGCTGGCCAAGACCGTTGCGAGGCGCGTCGCGAATGGTCGGTCCTGACGTGGGTGCATCTGCCGTTTTCGATCTGTAGAGGAAGCCCGATCTGAGCGCCGCCGAGATCAAGGCGATCAAGAAGGTGGCGGTGGAACTTCTGGAGACCCTCAAGGCGGAGAAGCTCAAGATCCACGACTGGCGCGAGAAGGAATCCACGCGCGACGCCGTCAAGAAGGAGATTCGTGATTTCCTGTGGGCCGACGCGACCGGACTGCCGGACCCGGCGTACTCGGATTCGGATGTCGATGCGAAAACGGAGGCCGTGTTCCGGCACATCCATTACGCGTATCCGCGATTGCCCTCGCCGTTGTACGGGGAACGTGCGGCGTAGGGCGGCGCGGACGCAGGCGATGGAGCGGTTCCGCAAGGACGAGAGGCAGCATCCGCTCCCCCATGTGCGTACCAACCCTACCTCACCGTCGCCGATCCTCGATCATCCGAACAATGTCCCCGGCGACCTTCTCGAACTCTTCGGGTACTCTCACGGGCCGTCCCGCGAGCCGTTGGAGCGCAGCCATCAGCGCTATCAAGGGCTTACCGTCTTCAGCAGCGTCGGCGAGCGCGTCCGCGAAGACACCCGGCTCCGCGTCGGCGGCGATCAAGTCGATCGTGTCCCAGACGATCTTGCCGACCATCTCGCTATCTGCGACATCCAGGTCATCGCACATCGTTCGGAAAACCCGAACCGCCGCCGATTCGTCACCTTCGAGGACTAAGGCGTGTATCCGGCTCCCCATCGCGCGGCACTTGAAAGGAATCCCGCGTTGTCCCGCAATATTCCCGAAGTCACGATCCAGAACATCGCATGCTCCGGGCCTCGTGCCCGCGTCCCATTTGATTCAGGATCATCGCTTTCAGCTCCAGCGCCGTGGCTACCTCGCACCGAAGGTCGTGGCGCTCGGCTGTTCCGTAGCGGGCAACCGCATCGTCAATAGCCGCAACCGCCGCATCGCGCCGTTCCATCTTCATATGCGCACCCGCCTTCTTCGTCAAGGCGCGGCGGACCTGTACTTGGATGTCCGAATCGCCGTCCTCGCCAAAATGATCGATGACGTCGTCCCAGATTGCGACCGCCGTGTCCATCGATTCGGGTGATTCGAGTTCGACCAGAGTGGAGCCCTTATTCAGGAGACACATCGCAACGCACAATCGAAGTTGGGGCAGGGGACTGTCTCCGAAACGCCTGATGGCGTCGTCATAGGATGCGATCGCAGCTTCCGACTCGCCGAGCCGGTTCTCCAGGAATCCACGATTCAATAGTGCCATGCCCACGCATTCTTGCATGTCCGCACTTTTGAACCGCCGAAACGCGTCACTATCTCTGTAAGGCCGGTGACGGCAGCGTCAGCCTCCCCGGCGTTCTGCCTCGCATTGGCCCTGTTGAAGAGTGCCTTGACGACCAAGGCCTGCACTTCCGGGACCAAAGTAGACTCGAAACGCCGGATCAGTTCGTCGTTGTACTCGATCGAGCGATCAGCCTCGCCTGACCTTGCCAGCTTCACGCCTATGTTGAGCAGTTCACCCGCCACACGGATTTGCCAGTCGCTACCGCCGAGCCCCCGGTGTCGCGCGCCGAGCTCACGATAGGCATCCGCAGCTGATCCTGCGGGGATCTCGGCGAGCTCCGGGTCGAGATCTTCCTGCGCGCTGCGGTAGACTCCCTGGAATCTGTCATCGACCAGCACGGAGCCGAGAATCTTTGCCGTCTCGTCGGGACCATAGAAGGCTACCATGAAGCGGATCAGTCCGTGGACAACCGCCGCCTCGTCCCGCAAGCGCCTCAGCTTGTAGTAGATGCAGTGGAGGGGCTCCGCCACGGAGTACAGCCGACTCCGTTCATCCCCGTCGGGCTTGACCGCGCCTCGACCCACCAAGCGTCCCAGCAGGGCAGATGTTTTCCGCACACCCGAGCGCGCCCTAACCGCGACTTGACGGGTCGTCGACGGTCGCCACAGGTCACACAGAGCCGCGTAGACTCTTCGCTCAGTCTTGGGCAGCGAGTTCAGATTGCCGCGGAAGTATTCGCTGTGAGCGTCAACCAAGCCCACCAGCTCCTCCAGCAGCCTCAGCATCGTGCGGTGACGCGCGAACTCGCCGACGATCACCATCAGGCGCGGACTCCCGCCCGTGAGAATCTGCAGAGGCCGCATCCGAATGGCCTCGCGCCGCTCGCCGGTGACCGCACGCCACAGGGCCTGGCACTCCTCGGTGCCCAGAGGCTTCAGTTGGAGGATGCGGAAGAGCTCGAAGAACGGTGCGCCTGCGTCGTCCAGTGCCTCGAAGTGGCTTGTGGCGGTCCCCAGAAGCATGATCTCGGGATCGGATTGGAGGGACTGCCGCAGTTGCCATCCGAAGTCCTCATCGGTCTCATCGGACAGGCTCTGGAGATTCTCCACCATGATGACGAGCTGTCTTCCCAGCCGGTCGGCGGCGTCCAGGAGTGAGGCCCTGGCGTGCCCGGCCACATCGTCGCCCGAGGGTCGGCGCGCCAGATGGGAGCGTGTCGCCTCTATCTCGCTGCGCAGTCCGCGCTGATCGCCGCACTCCTTCGCGAGATAGAGCAGGGCCTCCAGCCAAAAGTCTCCAATGTCGAAGACCTCCACGCTCTCCTCCATGAAGCGAACCGGCACCAGAGTCTGCCGGAGCTGCGGATCGGCTCTGAGTTCCGCGGCAACGCGGGCCAACAGCATGGTCTTCCCCCGGCCACGGGGACCCACGACGAGCGTGTGCTGGCAGGAAGGAGAGCCGACGTTCTCGCGGAGTATCTCCAGGACCGTATCCAGTTCATGCTCACGGACGACGAACTGGTCGATGATGTCCCGGTCCGACTGGGAAATCCTGGCCGGAGATGCGCTCGACGATGACGGCGGCGAGGTGGAAGGCGGGGTTGTTGTAAGTTACACTCTGCTCCCGCGCATTCTGGAGCGCTGGCTGGCGCCCCAGCACGCTCGCGGCCCGTGCCTGAGCGACCAGCCTTCGGTGCCAGTGGAGAGGAGGTCGGACGCCGCGCGTCCATGCCCGCCATTCGCCGATCGCCGACCGCGCGGCGGCATTATCTTGGAGTCCCTGGCGACCTCCCTCCCGAGTCGTCCAGGAACCAACAGCCTGGAGTGGACAGGCCGCACACACCGTCGAGACATGCGCCACCGCCACATCACCCCCCGCGGCCTCACCCTCGCCGCGATCGACGACATCATCGCCCGCGGGCGATGGCGGGATTGGGCCGAGCTGCGGCATGCGGCCCGGAGGGATCGGTCCGTGCTGGATCGGATCGAGCGGGTCTGCGCCGAACAGGTCCGGGATCCGCGTGCCCAGCGGCATCACTTCTGGATGCGATATGCCACCGAGCTCCGCGCGTCTTCCTGAGTGGGAGCGGCTGCTCTCGTCGGCCGCGAGGCTCCAGCAGATCCTCCCGGGCGCCGTCCTGGTCGGCGGCACGGCGGCGGCCCTTCACGCAGAGCATCGATTCTCGCTGGACGCCGACCACGTGCTGCCGGACCTCCGCGACCGCTTCGACGGCATCCTCGCCCAGCTGGAGTCCGTCGCGGGGTGGGAGACGGCCCGGTTGGCGAGGCCCGTGCAGATTCTCGGTAGCCTCGACGGAATCCAGACCGGCGTGCGACAGCTCATTCGCACCGCACCGCTCGAGACGACCGAACTGAATGTCGCCGGAGCCGTGCTTACCATCCCGACCGAAGCGGAGATCCTGCGCATCAAGGGCGTCCTCGTCCTTAGGCGCAACGCCACGAGGGACTACCTCGACTTCGTCGCCCTGGCGACCCGCATGGGCAACTCCCAGGCCGGGGAGGCGTTGTGCTCCTTCGACCGGCTCTATCCGCAGGAGAGCGGCGAGTCCGCCCTACAGCAGCTCCAGGCCCAGCTGGCCAACCCGCTCCCCTACGACCTCGACGAGTCCGCCCTCTCCCAGTACAAGGACCTAGTCCCGCGATGGCAGGACTGGAACGAGGTCAGGTCGGCCTGCGGGCGCATCGCCATCGCCGTCTTCGACCACGTCTGCGACGCGACGTGACCCCCCCCCGCCTCACCCCACCCTTCCGAACCGCACGTCCCTCGTCCGCACGTTCGACAGGTAGAACCCGATCACCTCGCCGTTGCGGTCGCGCTCGAAGGCGAACGACAGCCCGCCTCCGGCGAATTCGTCCTCGTCACCCGGCTCGAGCGTGATCCGGCCCAGCCGCCTCTGCCGCATCACCAGCTTCCCCTCCTCCACCTCGAAGGTGTAGAACGTCTCGATCTCCTCGCTGTAGAACCGTCCCGCGAAATCGGCCAGATCCTCCCCCGTCGGCGCCCACTCCTCCGGGACCTCGTCGTCCGGCAGCCGCGTGGCGCGCCGGTCCCCGTTCTGGTGCAGGATCGCACCCTCGACCTCGCCCTCCTCCCCGCGCAGAAAGGTGACCGAGGCCTCGACCACCAGCAGCTTGAAGCTCGAATCCGACGTCGGCACGATATCGAAGCGCGGCTGGCCCGTGGCCTGCACGTAGAGGCTGTCGCCCTCGCGGGTGAAGGTCAGGACGAAGCTGGGCGCCGCGTCCAGCGCGTAACGCCCCACGAAATCGTCGAAACCCTCGGGATCGTAGCCTTTCGGATCGAACTCGCCGCCCTCGTCGGCGCCGCCGCCCTCCCCCTCCTCCTCCGGCTCCATCGCGTCCTTGAAGAAGGCCTCCGCGAGCTCGAAGGCCACGTTGCCGCCGAACTGCGCGTGGTTGCTCTGGGTGGTGATCCCGGCGTTGATCTCCGGGTAGTAGACGAGCAGCGAGCGGTGCGCCACGTCCGCCCCGCCGTGCTGCACCCGCTTCAGCCCGCGCTGCTCGTCGACGAACACCCCGTACCCGTATCCCGTCTCCTCCCCGTTGTTCAGCACGAACGAGGTCGTCATCTCGTCGATGCTCTCGCGGGTGCCGACGCGCGGGTTCGCCATGTTCTCGACCCAGGTTTGCAGGTCGCCGATCGTGCTGTACATCCCGCCGGCCCCGACCGCGCCGCCCAGGTCCCCGATCTGCATGTACCCGTCCGGCGTGGGCGTGTAGCCCTCCGACATGTTCGGAACCATGTGGCGGATGGACGGCCGCACCATCGTCCCGGTCATCCCCAGCGGCCCGAAGACGTTCTCCTGCATGAAGACGTGGAAGTCCTGCCCCGAGGTGCGCTCCACGATGACCGCGGCGAGCCCGTAGGCCGTGTTGTTGTAGTTCCACTCCGCGCCCGGGACGTTCTGGAGCGCCGGCTGGCGCTGGACGATCTCGATTATCTCCGAGCGGTCGATCCAGTCGCCCCGGTCGAGGCGGCGGCCGGTCATGCGCAGAAGATTCAGGAATTCGCGCAGGCCGGAGGTGTGGGTGACGAGGTGCCGCACCCGGACGGTGTCGTCGAATTCGGGGAGCTCGGGGATGTGGGTGCGGATGTCGTCGTCGAGCGACAGGAGGCCGCGCTCGGCCTGGAGCATGATCGCGAAGGCGGTGAACTGCTTCGAGGTGGAGCCGATGTTGGTGCGGGTGTCGGGGCCGAAGGGGATGCCGTAGGCGAGGTTGGCCATCCCGTAGGTCTTCGAGTAGAGCGTCTTGCCGTCGCGCCACACGCGGACCGCGGCGCCGGGCGAATGGTCGGCGTCGAAGCGCGCCATAAGCTGGTCGGCGAGCTTCTTCGGATCTGTGGCGACGGGTTCGCGCCTGAGGAGGGTGATCTCGTAGTCGCCGGATGCGTCCTCGTCGTCGCCCGCCGCGATGAGCTCGACTGTATAGGTGCCCGCCCCCGAAGGTTGGCCGCCGAAGCGCTCGGGGCCGCGGCCGAGCCCGCCGAACCGTGCGCGCTGCTCGCCGTCGGGCCCCAGGACGCGGACGGTCACATCGACGGAGATCTGGTTGACTTCGCCGAGGACGAAGTCGTCCTCGCCGGCTTCGAAGGTGTAGCGGGCGGTGTCGCCGCCGGCGAGTGTGCCGGACAGCGTGCGGCCGCGGTGCAGCTCCGCGGTCTGGGCCGCGAGGTGCCCGGAGACGAGGAGGAGCGCGAATGCGGCTAGCAGTCCGTGGATAAAGCCGCCCGAGCACCGAGAGCGGCGAGGCGCCGGG
>JAPPNM010000151.1:0-24800 GCA_028873825.1 Gemmatimonadota bacterium
GAACGGCGATGCATCCGCGCTGGCCGCTTCGCTTCACCTGTCCACGCTGTAAAGTATGCTTTACCCTATGTAATGTCTGCTATACATTTTGCCACTCCAAGGCTGCGCTCCGCGTTGCTCCTCGGGCGAATAGCGCTGCTATTCCCCCTTCGTCGCGCCTTGCCAGCCCGGCGCCTCGCCGCTCTCGGTGCTCGGGCGGCTTTATCCACGGACTGCTAGCCTGTGACCGTCGGCGAGTGGATCGACAGGTGCGCCCGCCCCGTGCCCGCGGCCTTCCGCGGCCGCCTGAACGCCGAAGGCCCCGCGTCGCTCGACGCGCTCCTCGCCGCGGCGGAGGCGGAACTTCGCGCATGCGTGGGCGGCGCCGCCCGCGACCGGGCCTCCGCCTTCTCCCTGCTGGCCGCCGACGCCTACGTCACCTACGCCTGCCTCTGGACGATGACCGAGGGCGCTCCCGGCGATCTGCGCCGGATCGCCGAACGCATCACGCGGGAGTGGGCCCGGGAGAACACGGCGTGAGCGGCGCCTACCGAGACTTCCACAGCCATCTCGTCCCCGGCGTGGACGACGGTTCGCGCACGGTGGAGGAAGCTCTGCACTCGATCGCCCGCATGACCGAAGCCGGAGTCGGCGGGATCATCACCACTCCCCACTTGAGCGCCTCGCACATCTCCGCGCCGGGTTTCGGCCGGCTGCTGGACTTCCTGGACCGCAGGTGGATGCGCCTGCGCGAAGCGGCGGAAGGCGCCTTTCCCGGACTCGACTTCCGCCGCGGCTTCGAAATCCGCCTCGACGCGCACGGGCCCGATCTGTCCGATCCCCGCCTGCGCCTCGGGGGCACGCGATTCGTCCTGGTCGAGTGGTCCGGGTTCCGGCCTCCGGCGGGTTCCCCGGCCGTGCTCGCCGGCCTCGTGGACGCCGGGCACGTCCCCGTGATTGCCCACCCCGAACGTTACCTGGGGCTCGAAGGCGAGCTCGGCGTCGTCCGCGCCTGGAGGAGAGCCGGCGCCTACACGCAGGGGAGCTACGGCTCGCTCGCGGGACGGTACGGCCCGCGGCCCCGGACGCTCATCCTCCGCCTCCTGGGAACGGGTCTGATCGATTACCTGTCGTCGGACTTCCACGGAAGGCCGGACTACGACTTCCACCTGGAGGAGGCCGCGGCCGAACTGCGCCGCCTCCGGGGCCGGGCGCAGCTGAACCTGCTGGCGAGGGTGAACCCGGGCCGGCTTTTTGACGGAGACCTCCCTCTGGAGGTGCCGCCCCTCGCGGAGAAGGCGACGGCGGCGCGCGCGGCGCCGGAGCGGCCGGATGGATGACGCGGAGAGGTGCGTGGCGCGCGGCGGCGCCGGTCCCCTCGTGGAGGTCCCCGAGGCGGTCGGCGAGCTGGTCCGGCGGCTGGAAGACGAGGGCTTCGAGACGTGGACGGTGGGCGGCGGCGTGCGGGAGGCGGTGAGGGCGAGCCCCGGCGGTCCCGTGGACTGGGACCTGGCCACCCGGGCGGTCCCCGCGCAGGTGCGCGGGCTCTTCCGCCGGACCGTGGCGCTGGGAGAGGAGTACGGGACCGTCGGCGTCTTCGGCGAGGACGGGAACCTGTACGAGGTCACGACCTTCCGCCGCGACGTGATCACCTACGGGCGCAAGGCCGAGGTGGCCTTCGCGGAGACGCTGGAGGAGGATCTGGCCCGCCGCGATTTCACGGTGAACGCCATGGCGTGGCATCCGTTTCGGGAAGAGCTGCGGGATCCGCACGGGGGACGGGAGGACCTCGCCAACGGAGTCCTCCGCGCGGTGGGGCATGCCCGCCGGCGCTTTCGCGAGGACTATCTGCGCGTACTTCGGGGTTTGCGGTTCGCCGGGACGCTCGGTTTGCGGATCGAAGAGGAGACCTGGAAGGGCCTGGCGGAGGCCGTGCCCGGGCTCGCGCTGCTGTCGCCCGAGCGGGTTCGGGAGGAGCTGGTGAAGGTGCTGGCCGGCCCGCGGCCCTCGCGGGCGCTTGCGCTCTACCTGCGGTCCGGGGCGATGAGGCGGATCCTCCCGGAGCTGGGAGACGAGGTGCCGCGGGAGGTCCTGGCCGCGATGGACGAGCTCGGGGGGTCGGAACGGGAGCTTCTGCGCATGGCCTTGCTGATGATGTGCGGCCCGGATTCCGGCCGCGACCCCGGCAAGGTGGCGGCGACGCTCGCCCGGCTGCGATTCTCGAACGCCGACGCGAAGCGGATCGGGGCGGCGGCGCGGGGGGGAATGGCCCCGCCGGACGGGATTGTGCGCGATCCGCCGGCCAGGCGGCGCTGGACGGCCGCCACCGCGAAGGGCGGGGCTTGCGCCGTCGACGACGTCTTCCGCGTGTGGCGGGCGGTGTCGGTGTCGGGAGCGGCCCCGGGGCGCTCCCGCGCGGGAGCGCCGGAGCGCCTGATCGCCTCCGTCCGGCGCGATCTCCGCGCGGGGGTCCCCGCCTCGGTCGCGCAGCTCGCCGTCTCGGGACGGGACCTGGTTGCGCGGGGCTGGCTCCCGGGCCCGGGGATCGGTGCCGCGCTGCGCTCCCTTCTGGAGGCCGTGTGGGAAGACCCCGCGCTCAACGACCGCTCCGCCCTGCTGGAACGGGTCGCGGCGATGTCCCCGGAGCGGGGCGGCGAGCGCACGTCTCCCGGCGCGACGGACCCGCCGCGGCACGCCCCGTGAGCGACGCCTTCGACCTCTTCCCGGGCGGCGGCCGCACGGCGGGCGGCCGCGAACCGGAAGGGGATACCGCCCGGGGAGCGTCCCGCGCGGCCCCGCTCGCCGCGCGCATGCGCCCCCGCACCCTGGACGAGTTTCGCGGCCAGGAGAAGGTCGTGGGACCGGGGGGTCCGCTGCGCGCGATGATCGAGACCGGCCGGGTATCGAGCTTCATCATGTGGGGTCCGCCCGGCTCCGGGAAGACCACCCTGGCCCGCCTGGTCGCCGGGTCCGCGGACGCCGCCTTCGTAGCCTTCAGCGCGGTCACTGAGGGCGTCGCCCGGGTGCGGAAGATCATCGCGGAGGCGCGCACGCGGCGCCGCGCCACCGGGCGGGGAACCATCCTCTTCTGCGACGAGATCCACCGCTTCAACAGGGCGCAGCAGGACGCCTTCCTGCCCGTGGTCGAGGCGGGGGACATCGTCCTGATCGGGGCCACCACCGAGAACCCGAGCTTCGAGGTCGTGCGCCCGCTCCTCTCCCGCGCGCCCGTTGTCGTCCTCGATCCGCTTTCTCCCGAAGACCTGGTCCGGATCCTCGCGGACGCCCTGGCGGACGAGGACCGCGGGCTCGGCGCCGCCGGGATCCGGGCGCCCCGGGAGGTCGCCCGGCTGATCGCCGAAGCGAGCGACGGCGACGCCCGCCGCGCTCTCGGCATTCTGGAACGTGCCGCCGGCCTGGCCGGCGCCGGCGCCGCCGTGACGCCGGAGACCGTCGAAACGGCGGTTCAGCGCAGGTTCGCCGTCTACGACAAGTCCGGCGACCGGCACTACGACCACATCTCGGCGTTGCACAAGTCCGTGCGAGGGGGCGACCCCGACGCCGCGCTCTACTGGCTGGGTCGCATGCTCGATGCGGGCGAGGACCCGATGTACGTCGCGCGACGCCTCGTGCGCATGGCGTCCGAGGACGTCGGCCTCGCCGATCCGCATGCGGTGGGCGTCGCCATTGCCTGCAGGGACGCCTACCGCTTCCTCGGGTCGCCCGAAGGGGAGCTGGCGCTCGCCCAGGCGGCGGCGTACCTGGCCGGCACCCCCAAGTCGAACCGGCTCTACAAGGGTTGGGGACGCGCGCTGGGCCGTGCCCGCGAGACTCCCGGCGCAGCCGTTCCCCTCCACCTCCGCAACGCCCCCACGCGTCTCATGAAGGACCTCGGCTACGGCCGGGAGTACCTCTACGATCCCGACCAGCCCGGCGGCGTCTCGCGCCAGCGCTACCTTCCCGGCGAGATGACCGGGGAGCGCTTCTACGACCCCGGCGACGCCGGCTGGGAGGCCCGCCTGCGGCAGCGGCTGGCCGAGTGGCGCCGGAAGCGGAACGAGAAGGGGTAGCCGTCCATGCCGACCCGGCCTCCGGACCCGGGCGCGCCCGCCGAACGCGCCGTCCTGGTGGGTACCCCGCTCGACGGGGACGCCGTCCGCGGCGGCGCGGATCATCTGGCGGAGCTCGCCCAGCTGGCCGACACCGCCGGCGGACTGGTCGTGGGCGAGCTGGTGCAGCGCCTCGCCGCGCCCCGGGCCCGGTATCGCCTGGGCAGGGGCAAGGCCGCCGAGCTTGCCGAGCTGGTGCGCGAACGGGAAGCCGGCCTGGTCATCTTCGACGACGAGCTTACCCCGGCGCAGGGCAAGAACCTGGAAACTCTGTGCGGCGTGCGGGTGATGGACCGCGCGGAGCTGATCCTGGACATCTTCGCCACCCGGGCCCGCACCTACGAGGCCCGCCTGCAGGTTGAACTGGCGCAGCTCCAGTACCTGCTGCCCCGGCTCAGGCGCATGTGGGTCCACCTCTCCAGGATTCGGGGCGGCATCGGGCTGAGGGGTCCCGGCGAGACCCAGCTGGAGACGGACCGGCGGCTGATCGGCACCCGCATCGCCGAGCTGCGCCGCAAGCTCGAGGCCGTCGCGCGGGCCCAGGCCACCCGGCGCAAGAGCAGGGAGGGGATGTTCCGCGCGGCGCTGGTCGGGTACACGAACGCGGGCAAGTCCTCGCTGCTGCAGGCGCTCTCGGGCACGGAGCAGTTCGTCGAGGACCGGCTCTTCGCGACCCTGGACGCGTCGACCCGCCTCGTACCCCTCGGCGACGGCCACGAGGCTCTCGTCACCGACACCGTCGGGTTCATCCGCAAGCTCCCCCACCACCTCGTCGCCTCCTTCCGGTCCACGCTGGAGGAGGCCCGCGAGGCCGACGTGCTGCTGCACGTCGTCGACGCCTCGCACCCCCGCCGGGACGGCCACGGACGGGTGGTGCGGTCGGTCCTGGAGGACCTCGGGCTCGGCGGGCGGCCCAGCGTCCTCGTCTTCAACAAGATCGACCTGCTGGCCGGCGAGGATCTCCTGGCGTTGCGCAAGCGGGCGGCGGACCCCGGCCCGGCCCGGGCTCTCCTCGCCTCCGCGCTCGCCCCTTCGACCCTGGAACCTCTCAAGTCGGAGCTCCGCGACAGGATCCGGGCGCGGCTGCGCAGGGTGAGGGTGGAGCTCCCCGCGGCCGAGGGAAGGGCGCTGGCGACGCTCTACGAAGAGGCCGAGGTCCTGTCGCGCAGCGACGAGGGCTGCACCGTGACGGTCGTGGCCAAGGCGTCGCCCGCGCTGATCGGGCGCCTCCGGTCGCGCGGCGGCGTGCGGGTGACCGACTGCGGATGACGGACGGCGCGCCGCTTCGCTGGTAGATTCGAACGGCCCCGCCGGGGCGCCCCTAGCAGCCCGTGGACAAAATCCCCCCGGCATTCGAGCGGCGATGCATCCGCGCTGGTCGCTTCGCCCAGCTTGGTCACACTGTAAACAGAACCGCGGAGGAGCCGCGAATGAGGCTCTACATCAACATCGACCACGTCGCCACGGTCCGGCAGGCGCGCCGCACGGACGAACCCGATCCGGTCCGCGCGGCCGTCCTCGCCGAGCTGGGCGGCGCGGACGGCATCACCATTCACCTGCGCGAGGACCGCCGGCACATCGACGACCGCGACGCGCGCCTGCTGGCCGCTACGGTGCGGACGGGGATCAACTTCGAGCTGGCGGCCGCGGCCCGCATGGTAGACATCGCCGTGGAGCTCGCCCCCATGCAGGCCACCCTGGTCCCCGAGAAGCGCGAAGAGGTGACCACCGAGGGCGGCCTCGATCTGGCCTCCCCCTCGGTGCGGGACGCCGTCGGCACGTCGCTTCGCCGCCTCGAAGCGGCCGGGATCCGCACCTCGCTCTTCATCGACCCGGATCGTGACGCCGTCGGCCGTTCGGCGAAACTCGGCGCCAACGCCGTCGAGCTCCACACGGGCGAGTACGCCAACGCATCTAGCGACGCGGAAAAGGCCGCCGAGCTCGCCCGGCTGGCCGCAGCCGCCGCCCGCGGCCACGCCCTCGGACTGGCTGTCCACGCCGGGCACGGGCTGACCTACGAGAACGTGACCCCGGTGGCCGCGCTGCCGCACGTCGAGGAGCTCAACATCGGGCACAGCGTGGTCTCGCGCGCCGTGCTGGTGGGATTGGAGCGCGCGGCGCGCGAGATGAAGTCGATCGTTCTGGCGGCCCCGGGACAGGTGGCGGAACCGGGGCGCTGGATACCCCCGATCGGCTACTGACCCTCCCGCCATGCGCTCCGCGTGGGCCCCCGCAGCCGTCCTCGCGCTCGTCGCGCTCCTGCTCTGGTGGCTCTTCCGGGAGGCCGATCTCGCGGAGGTCCTGGGCCACCTCCGCAACGCCGGCGCACCGCTGCTCCTCGTCTCCGCGGCGGCGGCGCTGGCGGGTTTCGGGGCCAGGGCCGCGCGGTGGCGGTACTTCCTGGCCCCGGTACAGCCCGTCAGTCCGTTCAGCTCCCGCTTCGCGGCCGTCGCCGTGGGGTTCATGGCGAACAACCTGCTTCCGTCGGGACGGGTGGGCGAACCGGGGCGCGCCTACGCCTACAGCCGCATGGAGCCGGTCTCCTTCACGGCCGCTCTGGCCACGCTGGTCGTGGAACGGCTCCTCGACGGGATCGTCATCTTCGCCCTTTTCTTCGTGGCGATCGTCAGCCCCGGTTTCCCGGCGGAGTCCCTGCCGGGCGAGCTCCTCGCGGCCATGCGGGTTTCCGCGGCGGTACTCGGCGTCGCCCTCGGCGGGGCTCTGCTGGTCGTCGCCTTCCCGGCGGGCGCCCTGCGGACCGGCGCCGGCTTGGCCGCCCGGCTTCCCCAGGGCCGGATCGCCACCGGACTGGCGAAGGTGATGGAGGGCGTGGTGAAGGGTCTCGCGTCCATGCGCGGCTGGCGCCTCATGCTCCCGGCGCTCGCGTGGACCTTCGGGGTGTGGATCCTGCAGTCGGTGTCGTTCTGGGCCGGATTCATGGCCTTCGACATCCGCCTGCCCTTCGCGGCGGCGCTGTTCACCAACGCGGTCGTCGCCCTTGCGGCCGCCCTGCCCAGCACGCCCGGCTACGTGGGAACCCTGCAGGCCGCGGTGTCGCTCGCGCTCGTGCAGGTGTACGGCGTGCCCGCCGAGCCGGTCCTCGCCTGCGCCGTGGGGTGGCACGCGGTGAACTTGCCGCCGATCACCGTACTGGGTCTGTGGCACACCCGGCGGCTGGGAATTTCGCTGAAGGACTTCAGGGGCGGGGGCGCGCGGGCGGACGCGGCGAGCCGAGCGAGCGCCGGCCCGTGACCGGCGTTTCCGTGGCGTGCCCGGCCAAGGTCAACCTCTTCCTGCGCGTCCTGGCGCGCGAAGATTCGGGATACCACCAGATAGAAACGCTGTTTCAGGCGGTTGGGCTGTACGACCGGGTCGAGGCGTATCCGGGAACGGGCGGGGGAATCGGCCTGGAGGTGCGACCCGGAACCGAAGACCTCGGACTCGGCGACCCCGCCGCCGAGCTCGGCGACACCGAAGACAACACGGTGGTCAGGGCCGCCCGGGCGTTCTTCGCCGCGACCGGGATCGCGCCCTCCGCCAAGCTCGTGCTCACCAAGGCCATCCCGGCCGGGACGGGGCTCGGGGGCGCGTCGTCGGATGCCGCCGGGACGCTGGCCGCGCTGAACGCCCTGCACGGCGAACCGCTTGCCCTCGACCCGCTCCTCCGGCTCGGCGGCACGATCGGTGCCGACGTCCCCTTCTTCTGCGCCGGAGCGGCCACCGCTCTGGCTTGGGGCAGGGGGGACCGGCTGCTGGCCTGCCCGCCGCCGCCGGCCGCCCCCGTCGTTGTGGTGGTCCCCCGCATGCGGACTTCGACCGTCGCCGCCTACCGCGGTCTCGCCGCCACGCTCGCGCTGCCGGCTCTCCCGGCCCGCGTGCGGGGAATCGGCGCCGGGAGCTGGAAGGCTCTCGCCGCCCTGCAGGGAAACGACTTCGAGCGTGCCGCTTTCGCAGGCGCCCCCGCGCTCGCGGAGCTGCGCGACGCCCTCGATTCGCACGGAGCGCTGGTGGCGCGCATGACCGGCAGCGGTTCGGCGCTCTTCGGCGTGTTCGGGGACCGGAACCGCGCGGACGAGACGGCCGCCGAGGCGGGCGCCATGGCGGGCGTCGCGGCCGCGTTCGTGTCGCCGACGTTGACCGGGATGCCGACGCCCCGGAGGACTCGCTCCGAAGCGTAAACTCAGCATGACTTAGTGTCATGCGAAGTTTACATTGGTCACCCTACATCGCAACGCCGGGGGCCTGACCGGCGACAACCCGGTCCGAACGCCGTGCCGGTGCCGCGGCTGGCGAGGGACGGCGGCCCCCCGCTACGATACGCGCCTGCGCGTCGCGGCCGCGAACCGCGCGAATGGCCCGTCGTCTAATGGCAGGACACCGGTCTTTGGAACCGGGGGTGGTGGTTCGACTCCACCCGGGCCAACTGTGCGGCGAACCGGCCAACGCCGGTTCGGAATCCCGCACGGTGCCGCCACGCCTTATGCCCACATCCGCCGCACTCACCGTAGCCGCTCTGGCGTTCTCCGCGAGCACGGCCTCGCCCGCCGGTCCGATCCGCGCCCGCATCGCGAGCGCGGCCGAACTGCCGGACCGAAGACCCTCCGCAACCGGCGTCTCCGGTGTATCCGCGGCGCTCCGGCAGGCCCCCGATTCCTCGGCCGCCCGCTCCCGGGCCCGTTCCCTGCAGTCCCGCTTCGAACGCCACGAGCTGCGGCACCTTCCCCGCACTCTGGTCGGGAGCACCCCGGAGTGCGACGAAGTCATCGGGCGCTTCTGCATCTGGGACGAAGGCGACACCGGCTGGACTCCGAAGGAGGAGGCGGAGGAAATCGCGGCGGCCCGCGACCGGCTGCTCGACGAACTCGAAGCGGTGGCGCGCGAGATCCCCGGGGACCACTGGGTGTTCGGCCAGCGGATCCGCTACCTCTTCGAGGCGGGCCGCCGCGCGCGCGCCGTGTCGCTGGCGCGCCGTTGCGCTCTCCCGGACCGGTGGCGGTGCGACGCCTACCTGGGCTACGTCCTCCACCGTCACGAGGACATCCCCGGCGCCGAGCGGGCGTTCGGGCGCGCGCTCGAAGGCATGCCCGCCGAGATGCGGGCGGAATGGACCGATCCCGGTCCTCTCCTGGACCCGGACTTGCGACGGTGGCTTTCGGACCAGCCCGATTCGGCCGCGGCCGCGAAACGCATCTGGACGCTGGGCGATCAGCTCTTCCTCACCGAGGGCAACGCCCGCTGGACGGCCCACCTGAGCCGCTGGGTCCACGCCATGAGCTCCGAGCAGGCGCGCAACCCCTTCGGGATGCGCTGGGCCGACGACCTCACCGAAATCGTCGTCCGCTACGGCTGGACGACCGCGTGGGAGCGCTCGTGGCCCCAGGGCGGCCCGACCTCCTCGACCAGGGTTGTGGGAAGAGGCGACCCGAAGGCGTCAAGGACGCTTCCGTCCCGCACCGTGCTGGAGCGGGACCCCGCCGGCCCGGAAATCGTCCCGTGGAGGGTCGTGGAAGGTCACTCGCACAGCAAGCATCGGTCCCCCCATCTCGATTCGCTCGGGGTTCTCGACGCGCAGGCCGGGCGGTTCTGGCGCTGGGACGGAGTGGTGGTGATGGGAGCGTGGACGGCGCCGGAAACGCGGGCCGCGGGCGGTCGCGACACGGCCGAGAGGCCCGAACCTGCGAAGGAGGCCGGGGACCCCCGCGCCGCGGCCGCGGAACTCGTGCGCGCGGGCCTCTTCGTGGAGCAGGACGGGGCTCTGGCGGTCGACGTGCGCACCGAGGTGGGCGCCGGAGGCGTCGTCCGACTGTCGGGACGGGCGCCCTGGGCCGACTGGGGCGTGCTGACGATGGAGGCGTGGGCCCCGGAGACGCGCCGCGCCCGGCGTCTCCGCCTTGCCATGGGTTTCCGGGAGGTGCCGCCCGGCCTTTTCGCCCTCTCGGACCTGGTGCTCCTCGAACCCGGAGCCGAGCCGGAGACTCTGGACGACGTGCTGGGCGTGCTGAGACCGTCGGCCGAGGCCGGGGGCGACGAGGCGCTGGGACTGGCCTTCGAAGTCTACGGACTGCGTTCCCGGACGGAATCGGTGGCGTTCAGGGCGTGGGTGGAGCAGCGCGACGAAGGGTTCTTCACCCGGCTGGGGCGCCGGTTGGGACTGGTTCGCAAGGAGAAGGTCGCCATCGGCTGGCGCGAGGGCGGGCCCGACCGGCCGGGGCCGCTCTTCCGCACCTTCTCGATCAGGCTCCCGGGACTGGATCCGGGCGCTTACGTCGTGGTTGTCGAGGCCTCGGCGGCGGGACGGCCGGCGCTCCGGACCCGGCGGGGCTTCACCGTCCGGTAGAGGTGCGCGCGAGAGACCCCGCCGCCGGTGCGACGCAAGCCGTCTCCAGACCCGGCGGAGCATCGCGCACCCGCCGCCGGATTCGCTACATTACGTGGTTGTCGCCGAACCGTCACCCCATCGGCCCGGTCATGGAAGATTCTCCCGTTCGCGGTCCGCTTCTCCTCCTCGCTGGACGCGCCAACCCGCCCTTGGCGCGCGAGATCGCCGATGCGCTCGGCACATCCGCCGAGGGGGTCACCATCCACAACTTCGCGGACGGCGAGATATTCGTGCGGATCGACCGCAACGCCCGCGGCCGCGACGTCTTCATCATCCAGCCCACCGTCGCCAACGCCGACAACATGATGGAGCTCCTCCTCCTGATCGACGCGGCGCGGCGCGCCTCGGCCGAACACGTGACGGCGGTGGTCCCCTACTTCGGCTACGGGCGCCAGGACCGCAAGGACCAGCCCCGGGTCTCCATCGCCGCCAAGCTGGTCGCCAACCTGATCGTCGCGGCGGGGGCCGACCGCCTGGTGAGCATCGACTTCCACCAGCACCAGATCCAGGGATTCTTCGACATCCCCGTCGACCACCTCTACGCGGCGCCCGTCTTCACCGCCTACTTCCGCGAGAAGCGGTTCTCCAACCTGGTCATGGTGGCCCCCGACGTGGGTTCGGCCAAGATGGCGCGGGGGTTCGCGAAGCGGCTGGGCGCCTCGTTCGCGATCATCGACAAGCGGCGCCCCGCGGCCAACGTCTCCGAGGTGCTGCACGTGGTCGGCGAGGTGGAGGGGCGGACCTGCCTCATCGTCGACGACATGATCGACACGGGGGGCACGATCGCGCAGGCGGTCACGGCCCTCAAGGACCGGGGCGTCAAGCGCGTGTACGTGGCCGCGACCCACGCGCTGCTCTCCGCCGACGCCGCGGCCCGGATCGCGGCGTCGCCGGTGGAGGAGCTCGTAGTCACCAACACCATCCGCATCCCCGCCGCCAAGCGATTCGACCGCATGAAGGTGCTCTCGGTCGCCGATCTGCTGGCGCGGGCCATCACCTACATCCACTCCAACGCGTCCGTCAGCAAGCTCTTCGAGCTCCGCGACCGCAAGGGCCGCGCCAAGATGGCCGCCCTGGCCTGAGAGCGGCCCGGTTGCGCATGGAATGCGAATACGGGAAGACCGAGTCATGGAAGCGAAGCTGAACCTCGAAGTCCGCACCGGGTCGGGAAAGGGCGTCGCCCGCAAGCTGCGCCGGGCGGGCCGCGCGCCCGGCGTCATCTACGGTGCCGGAGGCGACAACGTGCTGGTCTCGATGGAGGCGCGCGAGACCCTGCTGCTCCTTCGGGAAGTCCCCGTCGAGGACACGATCTTCGAGCTTTCGCTGGACGGCGGCCGCGTCGAACGGGCGCGAGTCCGGGAGGTGCAGGTGCACCCGTACCGCTCGCAGCTCCTCCACGTCGACTTCCTGCGCGTCCGGGCGAACGCTCCCGAGGCCGATTGACGCCCGGCGCCGAGGCCGGTTCCGGGGTCTCGAACGCACCGCGGACCAGAGTCGTGGTCGGTCTGGGCAATCCCGGGCCGAGGTACGACGACACCCGGCACAACGTGGGGTGGTGGGTGCTGGACCGCTTCGCCCATGACCGCGGCTTCGGGTCCTTCGAACGCCGGGGGAAGCGGCTGCAAGCCGCCGGCGAGGTGGGCGGACGGACGATAGTGCTGGTCAAGCCGCGCACCTACATGAACCGGAGCGGACTCGCCCTCGCCGCGCTGTGGAAGCTGGACGGCTTCGAGACGGCCCGCGACCTGCTGGTCGTGACCGACGACGCCAACCTGGACGTGGGACGGGTCCGGTTCCGTCCCGGAGGGGGGACCGGCGGCCACAACGGCCTGCGCTCGGTGACCGAGGCGCTGGGCACCCCGGACTACGCCCGTCTGCGAGTGGGCGTGGGGGTGGCGCCCGCCGGAGCCGACCTCTCCGACTGGGTCCTCTCGGCCATGCCCGCCGAGGACGAGGACGTGGTGGTGGAGATGCTGCCGGAACTCGGCGAGGCGGTGGCCGTGTGGGCCGAAGTCGGGGTCGATGCGGCGATGAACCGCTTCAATCGATGAACGCAATCCGTTATCTAAAAAAGACTTGACAACCTTCAACACAGGAAGCCGAATAGCCGTGATCGAACTACTGGACTTGACGGACTGGTCGTGGGTGGCCGGCGCCGCCGGGCTGCTGGCCGCGCTCGTCGTGTACCGCTACATGGTCGCCCAGCCCGGCGGCAACAGCGTCATGACGGATCTGGCGGAACAGATCCACGACGGGGCGATGGCGTTTCTGCGCCGTGAGTACACGGTGCTGGCCGTCTTCGTGGCGGTCGTCGCCCTGCTACTCCTGCTGACGATCGGCCAGGCCTCGGCGCTCGCCTACGCGGCCGGGGCGGCGAGCAGCGTGCTCGCGGGCTTCTTCGGGATGAAGGCGGCCACCCGCGCGAACGTCCGCACGTCGGCCGCGGCCAACGAGGAAGGGCAGGGGAAGGCGCTCCGCATCGCGTTCTTCGGCGGCGCCGTCATGGGCCTTTCGGTCGCCGCGCTGGGGCTTCTGGGCATCGGAGCGCTGTACCGGCTGCTGGCCGCGGACGCGATCCCCGGGATGGGTCCCGCGGGCGATCTGCCGCGCTTCGCCGAGATCGTCTCCGGCTTCGCCATGGGCGCCTCGTCGATCGCGCTCTTCGCGCGGGTGGGAGGGGGCATCTTCACCAAGGCCGCCGACGTGGGCGCGGACCTGGTGGGAAAGGTCGAGGCCGGGATCCCGGAGGACGATCCGCGCAACCCCGCGACCATCGCCGACAACGTGGGCGACAACGTGGGCGACGTGGCCGGAATGGGTGCCGACATCTTCGAGTCGTACGTGGGCTCGATCGTGGCGACGATCGCGATCGGGGCGACCTCGGTTGCGCTGGCGGCCAGCCAGATCGAGGCGGTGGCGCTCCCGATCGTCACGGTGCTGGTAGGGCTGGCCTGTTCGGTCGTCGGGATCGCGGCGATGAAGTTCCTGGAGCGCACCGAACCGGGAGCCGCGCTGCGCAACGTCACCTTCATCGCGGCGGGGCTCTTCCTCGTGATCATGTTCTTCGTGGTGAGGTCGATGGACATGCACATCGTCGACCCGGCCACCGGGATGCAACGCTCGTCGCTCGGCCCCTTCTGGGCGCTCCTGGCGGGCACGCTGGTCGGCATCCTCATCGGCGTCACGACCGAGTACTACACCGGCGCGGGTCCGGTCCGGAAGATCGCCCGCTCCTCGGAGACGGGTTCGGCCACCAACATCATCACCGGACTGGCGGTTGGGATGGAGTCGACCGCGCTGCCTCTGCTGCTCATCTGCGCGGCCATCTTCGTCTCGTTCGTGACGTGCGGCCTCTACGGCATCGGGATCGCCGCCGTGGGGATGCTGGCCACGGTGGGGGCGACCATGTCAGTGGACGCGTACGGCCCGGTCGCCGACAACGCCGGCGGCATCAGCGAGATGGCCGGGCTGGGGCCGGAGACGCGCAAGGTGACGGACTCCCTGGACGCGATCGGCAACACCACGGCCGCAATCGGCAAGGGCTTCGCGATCGGGTCGGCGGCGCTCACCGCGCTGGCGCTATTCTCCGCCTACGCCACGAAGGTGGCGGCATCGCAGGCGACGGAGCTCGATTCCGCCGCGACGCTCGTGATCGACATCACCGATCCGTACGTCGTCATGGGCCTCTTCGTCGGCGGCATGCTGCCCTTCCTGGTCGCCTCGTTCACGATGACCGCGGTCGGACGCGCCGCCGCGGGGATGGTGGAGGAGGTGCGGCGCCAGTTCCGCGAGATTCCGGGGCTCATGGAGGGCACGGGCAAGCCGGATTCGGCGCGCTGCGTGGACATCTCCACCCGGGCCGCGCTCCGCGAGATGATGCTGCCCGGGATCACCGCCATCCTCGCCCCGGTGCTGGTGGGGCGCTTCCTGGGCGTGGAGGCGCTGGGCGGGATGCTCGCCGGCGCCACCGTCACCGGCGTGCTGATGGCGCTCTTCATGGCCAACGCCGGCGGGGCGTGGGACAACGCCAAGAAGTACATCGAGGGCGGGGCGCTGGGCGGCAAGGGGTCCGAACCGCACAAGGCGGCGGTGGTGGGCGACACGGTGGGCGATCCCTTCAAGGACACCTCGGGTCCGTCGCTCAACATCCTGATCAAGCTCATGAGCGTGGTGTCGCTCGTGCTGGCCCCCTGGTTCGTAGGGTGAGGGCCGGCGCCGCCTCGTTCGACGGCGCGATCGCCTTCGCGCAGGACCTGATCCGCATCCCGTCGCTGCCGGGCGAGGAGGGCGAGCTCGCCCGGCGCGTGGTGGCCGAGATGGAGGCGCTCGGCTACGACGACGTGCGCACCGACGAGCTGGGAAGCGTGATCGGGGTGGTCGAGGGGGGCGGGGGGGGCGGCACCGTCATGCTGAGCGCGCACCTGGACATGGTGGCGACAGGGGACCCGGAGGAGTGGGAACACCCGCCCTTCGACGGGGTCGTCGCCGGGGGCTGCCTGCACGGCCGCGGCGCCATGGACATCAAGGGGCCGCTGGCGCTGCAGGTGCATGCGGCGGCGGCGCTGAAGGGGAGGGCGGCGGGGGACATCGTCGTCGCGCATCCCGTTTACGAGGAGCGGGGAGGGTGGGGGATGGACCACCTGGTGCGACCGGAGGGCGGGCTCCGCCCCGACGCGGTCATCCTCGGCGAATCAACGCACGGCGACATCGCCATCGGCCACCGCGGCCGAAGCGAGGTGGAGATCGTGGCGTACGGCCTCGCCGGGCATGCGTCCGCGCCCGACCGCGCGAGGAACGCCATGGATCTGCTGCCGGCGGTCCTGGCGGGCGTCCGCGACCTGGCCGGCCGGCAGGAGAGCGACGCCGTGCTGGGGCCGTCGTCCGTCGCGGCAACGGGTGTCGACGCCGCTCCCGCGAGCCTCAACGTGATCCCCGACCGGGTCACCGTGACCCTGGACTGGCGAATCCTGCCGGAGGACACCGGGGAATCGCTAAAGGCGCGCGTGTGCAAGGCCCTGCAGCCCCACCTGGATCGCGTCGCGCCGAACGCTTGGCCCGGTGCCGCCGAGTCGGTCGAAGTCCGAATCGCCACCGAGCGGCAGCGAACCTACACCGGCGTCGAGACAGCCCGGCGCATGTTCAGCCCCGGCTTCCTCATGGACCCCTCGGACCCCGTCGTCACGGCGGCGGCCCGAGCGGTCGGCGTACGCGACGGCAGCGGCGCCCCCGCCCGGGTGCGCCCGTGGACCTTCGCCACCGACGGCGGTTGGACCTGCGGCGTGCGAGGCATCCCCACGATCGGCTTCGCGCCGGGCGAGGAACGCCACGCCCACACCAACACAGAACGCCTCGATCTGGAAGAGGCGCGCTGGGCGTACGCGAAGCACCTGGACTTGGTTCCGGCCGTGCAGGGGGCGGTCGGGGCGGGCCCCGCGCGCTGACGCCGCCGTATGGGGCATGCGGGCGAATCAACCCATACCTCCCATACCGCCGGATCCGGGACGGCCGGCGGGCGCGGAGTCCGCCCGGAGAACGGCCCCGGCTTCCGCCCCTCTCGGAATCGCCCTGCGGGGGTGCCCCGGGAACCGGTGTGCGGTCGCCCCTTTTCGCCGGCTCACGACCGGTCGCCGAACGCGCTCTCCCCGAGGATCCCGTCCAGGGTTTCGACGAGGAACGCCGCGTCGTCCTCGCCGAAGACCATCGGCGGCTTGACCTTGAGCACGTTTCGGCAGGGCCCGTCCACGCCGAGCAGCACGCCGGTTTCGCGCGCGCGGTTCACAATGTAGGCGCATGCCTCCGGAAACGGCTCCCGCGTCTCGCGGTCGCGCACGATCTCGAGGCCCAGGAAGAGCCCCCGCCCCCGCACGTCCCCCACCGGCGGATGCCTCGCCGCCAACTCCCCCAGCGCCCCCCGCAACCGGTTCCCCACCCGGCGCGCATGCCCGGCCAGGCCGCGGTCCCGGATCTCGGCCAGCACCGCCCGCGCCGCGGCGCACGACACGGGGTTGCCTCCGAAGGTGTTGAAGTACTCCATGCCGTTGGCGAAGGAGTCGGCGATGGCGCGGGTGGTCACCACCGCCGCGACCGGGTGGCCGTTTCCCATCGGCTTGCCCAGCGTCACGATGTCCGGTACGACGCCCTGCAGCTCGAAGCCCCAGAAGGCGTCGCCGACCCGGCCGAAGCCGACCTGCACCTCGTCGGCGATGCATACGCCGCCGGCCGCGCGGACGTGGTCGAAGGCGGCCGCCAGGTAGCCGGGCGGCGGCTCGACCTGGCCGCCGCAGCTCAGGATGGGCTCGGCGATGAAGGCGGCGACCCCGTGGCCGCGATCGCGGAGCAGTCGCGCGCAGCTGGCGACGTCGTCGGCGTAGCGGGCCGCGAGCGCCGCGGCGGCGACCCCCTCGGTCCGGCGGTGGCGTCCCCGGTAGGTGTCGGGCATCGCCGCCGCCGCCACCCAGTCCGGCGGTCCCGCCCCGCCGGGTCCGGCGAACTTGTAGTGGCTGATCTCGACCAGCCCGCCCGTGTTGCCGTGGTAGCCGCCTTCGAGGCAGACCACCCCGCTCCGGCCGGTGTGGCGGCGCGCCATGCGCAGCGCCAGCTCGTTGGCCTCGCTCCCCGAACAGACCATGAACGCCACCTCGATCGGGGCGGGGAAGCGCGCCAGCAGCTCCTCGGCCAGCGCGACGATTTCGCCGTGCAGGTAGCGCGTGTTGGTGTTGAGGACGCGGCTCTGGCGGGCGATCGCCTCGGCGACTCGGCGGTTGCAGTGCCCCACGTGCGCCACGTTGTTGACCGTGTCGAGGTATCGGCGGCCGGCGGCGTCGTACAGGTGCGCGCCCGCGCCGCGCACGACGTGAACCGGATCGGCGTGGGACAGACTCAGCGCCGAACCGAGAACCGTCCTGCGCTTCGCCGCGAGCTCGCGCTCTCGCACGACGGAGCGCTCGGCCGCGGGAACCGAGGCGGCGGTTCCGGGGGGGAGGCCGGCCAGGGGCGCGGGGTCGGGCAGCACCGGCTCCCAGGCTGCGCGGAGGCGGTGGAGCACCGTGCCGGCGAAGCCGCGGAGCTCCCCTGCGGGCGCGCCCTCCGCGGCCTCGTCGTGCAGCGGGTCCAGGGCCACGACCTGCAGGTGCAGGTGCGGAGGCCGGCCGCCGTTTACGGAGGCGTCGCCGACCCGGCCGATGACGTCGCCCGGGGCGACCCGGCGGCCTGGGACGACATGGTCCGGCGCGGCGCGGTCGAGGCGGCCGTACAGGGTGTGGAAGGCGGTGCCGTCCGGGGTGGCGTGGCGGAGGACGACGGAGCGGCCGCGGTCGGAGGGCCGGTCGTCGCCGGCGACGGCCGCGACGGCGCCGGCGAGCGGCGCGCGCACCTCCGTACCCGCCGGGGCGAAGAGGTCGAGGCCGAGGTGGAGGGTGCGGTGCTCCGGGCCCCGGTCGCCGCGTACCCGGAAGGCGGGAGCGTCGTGCGGGAGCCGCGTTTCGCCGTACCGTCCGACGGCGACGGTCGCTCCGGCGCGCGCGGTCTCCCGCTCGATCCACGTCTGAGAGGCGGCGGGGTCGGCGAGGGTGCCGGGGTGGGGAAGGTCGAGGCCGCCCACCGAAAGGTCGAGTACGCGGGGGCGCTCGAGCACCGCCCGGGGCATTACCGGAGCGCGGGGCCCGCCTTCGCGGATCCAGGAACCGACCGAGGCGAGGGAGGGGTTGGGGACCAGACCGCAGGCCTCGCGGATCCGGACCTCGGCGATTCGCCAGTCGGCGCGCGCGAGCCAGCCCAGCAGACGCCACGCGGGCCCCTGGCTGACGGCGAGGTACTCGTTGCCGGGCTCTTCGCGCATCCGCCGCGTCTGCACCGTCACCGAGAGGCAGAGCCGGAGCGCGGCCAGCGGGAGGATCGCCCGGCACTCCTCGGCGCGCAGCGGCGACACCGAGGCGTAGCCGCCCGCGACTCCGCACGCAGCCTCCAGCGGGTCCGCCCGGTCCAGCATGGCGTACGCGGCCGCGACCGCCACCTCCGCGGCGCGCAGGCTCCGCGCGACGTCGCCGAAGTCGATCAGGCCCGCCAGCCGCGCACCCCCCGGCGAGGGCCGGACGAGCACGTTGTGGTCGTTGGCGTCGTTGTGGACGACCGCGCGCGGCAGCGCGTCCGTCACCGGGTCGAGGAGGGCGGCGGCGCGTTCGAGGGTGGCCGCGACGAGGTCGCGGCCCCGGTCGAGGTGCTGCAGGTGAGCCCGGATCGTCGCCGCCGCGGTGTCCATGCGCCACGCGAACTCGCGGTCGAGCGCCGGGTGGTCGAAGCCGGAAAGCGCCGCGTCCAGGTGGGCCAGGAGGGCGCCGAGGGCTTCCAGCACGGTGGTCGGGCGGGGGCGCACTTCGGCGAGCGGGATGCCCGGCAGCCAGGTGACGGCGCAGGCCAGGTGCGGGGCGCCGGAGAAGGTCACGGGCACGACGCGGGCGGGGCCTGCGGCGGTCGCGAGGGGGGCTGCGGGGCGCGGGACGGGCGCCGGAAGGTCCGCCTCCGCGAGGTGGTCCAGGCAGGCCGCGACCAGGTCCAGTACGGGCCGGCGCGCGGGGCGGGCCAGCTTGAGAACGAAATCGCCGCCGGGGGCGGAGACGTGGTGGTTGCGGTCGCGCTCGCCGGGCAGGGGGCGGATCTCGCCGTCGAAACCGAAGGTGTCGCGGGCGATGGCGGCGGCCTGCCTGGTGAGGTCGTTCAAAGGGGGAGGGGTGGCGGTGGCGGTGGCGGTGGCGCGAGTGTGGAGACGGCGACACGAATGTGTCCGCCGGGCGGTAGCCGGGGCAAGGTCCGGGGGGCGTCCCGGATTCGTGCGCGAACCCATGCGCGTGGCCGGTGTCGGAGGCCTGTATTCGCTCGACGCATGGGTCGGCCGGGAAGCGCCCGCGCGGGGCCCGGCCCACCCTCGGCGGCACGGATTCGGGGCGCGCCCCTTGCGCTTTGGCCTCTCGGTCCCCAATAATGTAGCCAGCCACACAACGGCGGATGCGTGCGAACCGGCCGGATGGCCGGGTCGTCCGGGTTCCTTGCTCATGGCGTTTCGGCGCCGTCGATCGGGCGGCGGAGAGCCGCGAGCCGGGTCCGATCCGCCCTTACACAGGAGGTGAGCATGAACAGAATGCTACCGTTCAGGTCCCGGCAACCCGGGGCGAAGGCGCGAAGGGGGCCGCCACCTGTTCCGGCGGCCGTCCTCGCGTGCCTGCTGGCCGTGAGCCCGGCGGCGAGCCAGCAGTCCGGCACGATCACCGGTGTCGTGTCCGACGCCGTGTCCGGGCAACATCTGGAGTCCGCGAACGTCACGCTCGACGGCGCGCCCGAGGGCGTGCTAACGAACGCGGACGGCCGCTACACGATGGTGGGGGTGGTGGCGGGAACCCACAATCTGACCTTCAAGATCCTCGGCTACGAGACGCTGACGGCCGAGGTCGAGGTGGTGGCCGGCGAAACCCTCGAGCGGAACGTCGCGCTCGACAAGGGCGTGATCGACGTGCAGGAGCTCGTGGTGACCGGAGTGGCGCGCTCCACGCCGAAGGTCAAGGTGCCGTTCACCATCGATAAGATCGACGTCGCCAACGCTCAGGTGCCGGCGGTGTCGGCAGAGTCCTTTCTCGTTGGAAAGGTGCCCGGCGTCAAGGTGGTGCGGGGGAGCGGCCAGCCCGGATCCACGGCCAGCATCATGCTCCGCGGGGCCACCTCGATTTCCGGCGGGCAGGCTCCGCTGGTCGTGGTGGACGGGGTGATCACCAGCAACGCCTTCGACGACCTCGCGGCGCTCGACATCGAGTCGTGGGAACTCATCAAGGGCGCGGCCGGCGCCTCGCTGTACGGCTCGCGCGCCGCCGCCGGCGTCATCCAGATCCGCACCAAGCGCGGGTCGGGGTTCGCCGGCCGGGACTACAGCCGGATCATCGCCCGGAACGAGGTCGGAGGCGACCAGCTGGCGGGCGACATTCAGCTGTCGCACTACCATCCCTTCAAGACCGATGATGCCACCGGCCAACTCGTCGACACCGACGGCAATCCCATCGAGAGCAGCGTTTTCGCCAATCCCGACTCCTTCGAGGTCGACCTGCCCGACCTCGCCTTGGACGGGGACAACGCCTCCACGGCGTTTCAGGACAACAAGTGGCCGAACGACCTCGAGCTCTACGACCACATCTCCCGGATCTACACCACCGGCCGCTTCATGACCAACTACTTCGCCACCGAGGGTCGAAACGGCGAAACCAACTACCGGGCTTCGGTCGAGCGGAGCACTCAGGGCGGCGTCCTTCCGCAATGGGACGACGGTTTCCAGCGCAGGGGCTTCAGGTTCAATCTGGACCACAAGGTGCGCGACTACCTGAACCTGTCCGTGAGCACCGCGTACAACCACATCAACCAAGAGGATCTGGGGGCTCCGCCGTTCTTCAACCTGACCTTCATGGCGCCCTACGCGGACCTGCTCAGGCGGGATTCGTCCACGGCGGGCGCCACGCACTGCCCCAAGAACGGCTGCCTGTACGTGAACCCGGATCCGATTTCCAATCAGGACAACCCGCTCTACGAGATGGAGGTGCGGGACTACCGGGACAAGCAGCAGAACGTGCTGGCCAGTGCGAACATCCGGTGGACGCCCACCGCCTGGTTCGACCTGGAGGGCAACTTCGGCTTCGACAAGAACGCCTTTGACGAGAACAACCTCACTAAGAAGCGGCCCCCATCCGCAAGCGGCGGACTGACGGTTCTCGGCGGTCTGAGCAGATCCCAGCGCCACTCGTCCCGTACCAACGCCGAGGTGACCGCGTCGTTCAACAGGGCGTTCGGCGACCTCACGACCCGGACGCGGGTGCGCTACCTGCAGCAGAGCTCCAACTACGACGCCCTGCACATCGGCGGAAGCGAATTTCGGATCGAGGGCCTGCCGCGCATCGGAGCCCTCAACCCCACGACGATCCGGGGCGCCGATACGATCCTCGACGTTCGCGCCGAGGGATACTACGCGATCACCGCGCTCGACTACAAGGGCAAGTACATAGCCGACGCCGTGGTGCGCCGAGACGGATCCAGCCTCTTCGGGGCGGATGATCGCTGGCACGTCTACTACCGTACCGCGTTCGCATACCGGCTTTCCCAGGAACCGTGGTGGCCGTTCGCCTCGATCGACGAATTCAAGGTCCGCTGGGCGCGCGGCACGGCTGGCCGCCGGCCCTGGTTCTCGGCCCAGTACGAGACCTACTCCGTAAGCGTGGCCGGGATCGTGCCCGTCACTTTGGGGAACGAGAACCTCAGGCCCCAGCAGTCGACCGAGAACGAGATCGGGCTGGACATGGTGCTGTTCAACCGGGTGGAGACCGGGCTCACCTACGCCCAGACCACCTCGAAGGACCAGATCATCCAGGTGCCGCTTCCCAAGGCGGGCGGCTACACCCACCAGGTGCAGAACGCCGGCATTCTTGACAACAGCACCTGGGAGTTCCACATCGAGGCACCGGTCGTCAACACCCCGGACATCGGCTGGAACGTGCGCTTCAACCTGGACCGGACGCGACAGCGGATCGATTCGATGACCCGGGCCCCGTTCCGCAGCGGGTTCTTCTACTACCGCGACGACGAGGTCTTCGGCGCCTTCTACGGGGCCAAGTTCGCCACCGCCTGCGAAGAACTGCCCGTCGGGGTCGACTGCACGAATTTCAAGGTGAACGACGACGGTCTCCTGGTCTGGACGGACGGATTCGACTACGACCAGGGGCTGGGTGAGAGCGACATGCTGTGGGGTGAGAACAGCGAAGAAGATTACCTGGACAGCGAGGGGAACGTCATAGCAGTCTACGACTGGGGAATGCCCATCAAGGCCTGGGGCGAGTGCGAGACCCGGCGGCAGGGCGGTCCGGGATGCAAGGACTTTCTCTACATGGGGAATACCACGCCCGACTTCAACGTGAGCCTGCTCAGCACCTTCCGCTGGAAGGGCCTTTCGTTGTACGCGCTCTTCGACGGCGAATTGGGCGGATCCATATACAATCGAACGCGCCAGTGGGCCTACCGCGAGAACCGCTCCGGCGACCAGGATCAGTTCGGCAAGGAGGACGGACGCAAGAAGCCGGTCGAGTACTACTCGGTGCTCTACAACACCAACAACTTGAGTTCCTGGTTCGTGGAGAGCGGCAACTACGTCAAGCTCCGCGAGCTGTCGCTCCGGTATTCGCTCGATCCCGAAATGGTGGAGTCTCTCTTCCAGGGCCGCGTCACGGAGGTCGAAGTCAACCTCATCGGGCGCAACCTGCTGACCTTCACGAACTTCTCCGGCTACGATCCCGAAGTGGCCAACGGGAACGGCGGATCCGACGTGATCGGGCGCATCGACAGTTATCAATACCCCAATTTCAGGACGTTCAGTGCGAGCCTGCAATTCATCTTCTAGAAACCCGTTTCGAGATTGAGGAGAGAAATCATGAAGAATGGAAAAATTGCACGGCTCCCGATGGCGTGGCTCTGCGCCGCGGCAGTCCTCGCCACGGGAGCGTGCGTCGAACTGGAGATCGAGAACTTCAACGCCCCCGACCGGGACCGCGCGATCAGCACTCCGTCGGACATCCAGGCGCTGATCTCCGGGACCTACCTGTATTGGGAAAGTACGGTAACGCACCGTCACCCGGCGCCGGTGATGAGTACGGTGGCGGACGCCGTAAGTTCCTCCTGGGGCAACTACGGCATGCGCGATGCGAGTTCGGAGCCGCGTGTCGCCTTCAACAACGACCCGGCCTACTCGAGCGCCGATGTCGTCGAGCTTCCGTGGAATTGGTCCTACGTGGTGCTGGCGGCTCTCACCGACGGCCTCAATGCGACCAGGGACAACAGGGCGGATATGGTCAAGGAGCTGACCGAAGACGGCACCAAGAGGCTGGAGGTGTTCGGCAAGATGCTCCAGGGGCTGTCGCTGGCCGCGCTGAGCGTGATCTTCGACCAGGCCATCATCGTTGACGAGGACACGAATCTCGACTCCCTCAAGCTCTCCCCCTACAACGAGGTCTGGGAGGCGGCCAGGACCAAGCTCACCGAAGCCATCGATATGGCGCAGGGAGGGACCTGGGATATTCCCACGGAGTGGGTGGGATGCAACGGTGCCTGGAGCGCCGGACGCCTCGCCGAAATCGCGCGGGCGTACCGGGCGCGGTACGCCGTCCAGGTGCCGCGCACCCCGGAGGAACGGGAGAATCTGGACTGGGCGGCGATCAAGGCGGATGCGGCGCCGGGACTGGCCGGCGGCACTCACGGCGGCTACTACGACGCCTGCATCTGGGGCTGGGCCGGTTACAAGTGGCCGTTGCTCATGCACAACGGTTGGGGACGAGCCGATATCCGCTGGGTCGGACCGGCGGACGCTTCGGGCAAGTGGGAGGAGTGGATGGCCGCCGATCTGGACGACAGGAGAGCGTTCGACATCGACACCGACGACCGCAGGGTCACGGGCGACACACCCGACAGTGACGGAATGTACATCGAATACAACGGCGGAAGCCCTTTCCGTCCGGAGCGGGGGTACTACCACTTCTCGAACTACAGGGACTACCGCTTCGACTACATCCTCACTGAAAACCAGTTCCTCGGTCTCTGGCCCGACATGACCGAGAAGGAGCTGGAATTCATCGAGGCGGAAGCCGACTACCGGATGGGCAACAGGAATGCCGCGATGGCTACCGTCAACAGGTACCGCACCATGAACGGGAAGTTGCCGCCCTTCCGCAGCGCGGGCGACGTGGCCCCGGGCGGAAACCGTTGCGTGCCGCAGCACCCCGACGGGTCCTGCGGTGATCTTTGGGAGGCGCTCAAGTACGAGAAGCGCATCGAGACGAACGGATACGGAATGGGCGTCGAGTACTTCGACGACCGGGGCTGGGGGGACCTGGTGCAGTATTCGTGGCAGCAGCTGCCGATTCCGGGCGCAGAGATCGAGATCCTGCAGCTGGAGGGGGGTATCTACACCTTCGGCGGCCCGGGCGGGAACAGTTCGGCCCCGTACCTGGGTGTCTCGAACGGAATGAAGGAGCTGCTCGGCCAGAGGACGCCCGAAGCGTTGCGCCTGAAGCGCAAGCTGCTCGACGCGCGGAGACACCTGCTGGAGGTCCGGCCCGATGATGACGTTCCGGTCAATAGATAGGCTCGGAGCCCGCGTGCGGGCGCGGCGGCTACCGGCGATCCGCCGGTCGCTCGCCGCGCTCGCGACGGTGGCCGCCCCCCGGTGGGCCAACGGCCGGGGGGCGGGGGGCCGGGGTTACCGGTTCGGTTTGGGCGCGGGCCACGGGGGCCCCACAAGGGGGGCCCAGGGGGCGGGGGGG
>JAPPNM010000151.1:24810-72121 GCA_028873825.1 Gemmatimonadota bacterium
TTGGCCCCCCCCCCGTGGGGGGGGGGGGGGGCGGGGGGGGGGGGGGGGGGCCCCGGGGGGGGCGGGGGGGGGGGGGGGGGGGGGGGGGGGGGGGCCGCGGGGTTTGCCCCCGGGGGGGGGGGCGCGGCGGCCAGGGATACCGTTTCCGTTTGGCGCGAGGACCTCGGGCGCACGACAGGGCTGACCCTGGGCGAGGGCGTCGCCAAGATCGCACAGAAGCACGGCTTGCGGATCTACCGCCAGGAACTCGGCCGACCCCGGGAAATCTACTTCGAGCTGGCTTGGGTCCCCCGCGCTGCGGTGGCCGCGGAGGAAGCCCGCGGCGTTACCAATGCCCGCAATCGCATCGTGGTGCGGGGACGGTTGCTGGAGCGGGGAATGGCCGAGGGGGACAAGTACTACCGCGTCACCTGGGAAGTCGAGAACGAGGTCACGAGCGTGACGGCCACGAGCTGGCATCCCGACGTGATCCCCGAGGAGATCGTGGAGCAGTTTCGCCCCGTCTTCAGGGATCTGGCGATGGAGGTGCGGACGGGCATCCAGCGCTAGCAGCCCGTTGGACAAATCCCCCCGGCATTCGACCGGCGACGCATCCGCGCTGGCCGCTTCGCGTCACCCGTCCACGCTGTAAAGCGGGCGCTCGGCCGCACCCGGCCGAGCGCCTTCCGCCGCGCCGGTCCTCGAGCCCCTCGGGGGCGTGATATCCGCACCGGACTTCGGGTTAGCAGGTCAGAACACCACCGCGCCGACCGAGAGGTTGATGCGGAGGTCCTGGTACCAGTTGCCCTCGGTTCTGCCCGCGCCGCCGCTAAAGCGGCCGATGCCCGCGCTGCCCCCCAGTTCCGCGCGGAGGCCGCGCAGGTGCGCCCGCAGCCCGAGCCCGAGCCGCAGGACGAGGTGCGCTTTCGAATCGCGGTAGATGTCGGTGATCGCGTCGCAGACGAGCCTGGGATCGCCCGATTTCGCGGAACAGTCGGGAACCGAGAATTCGTACCATCTCGCGCCGAGCCCCAAACTCAGCACGGGCGCGAACCGCCTTTCGGGACCTGCGTCCGTGCTGCGGCCCTCGACCAGCAGGCCGCGCATGTTCAAGGGAGCCGCCACCTCCAGGCACAGATCCCCTTCGGCGATGTCGCAGACGAGGAGCGAGCCGACGGCCTCCGCTCCCACCGTGGTCTCCCAGCCGACGCGGACGTTGAAGCGCGAGTCCGGCAGATCCAGTTCCGCGCCGCCGCCGAACACCCGCGAGCCGCCGAACTCCGCGACGGCGTCGAGCAGGCCCAATTCGGGTGAGTTGCTCGGCGTGTGCGTGGCGAACCTTCCCGACGGGCGCTGGTAACCCGTCTGCACCCACAGCCCCAGCCGCCACGAGCGGGCGGGAGCGTCCTGCGCCGCCATCCCCCGGCCCATCCCCGGGGCGAAGGACAGTGCGGAAAACACGGCGAGTGCGATGATGCTCGAACGGAAAGAGTTCATGTCGGTATCGGTGTTGTGGCGGGACTTCGGTTCGCGGCCAGAGCCGCCGGCAGGGAACGGGGAAGCGGAGCGCGCACGCCGTCAGTTCTCCAGGAGGTACAGCGGCGCGGCCCGGATGCTGGTGGCTCCGGTCCGCCGGTCGGTGATCTGCAGGATGATCTCGAGTTGCCCGGACTGCTCGTTCCGCAGGTCGAGGTCGAAGTGGTGACTCTCCTTCGGCGCCCGCGACCCGAGGCTCACCTCGATGGTCGCGGTGCCCGCCGCGCGCTCCTCGAGCGGCTTGGGGACGGCCCCCAACGGGACGAGCCGCACCCGGACATCGAAATCCCGGACCTCTCCCTCCGCGGCCGACTGCGGGTGGTAAATCTCGAAGTACACCCGCAGCAGGTCGTCCCTCCAGAGCCGGTGGGCGGGATGGAGCGGCACCGGCAGGTCCCCGAGGTCCAGGGTCGGCTGCGGCACGATGCCGATGACGAGGTCGCTGACCTCGCTCCGGTCGCCGGGGGGCGTCAGAGGCGGCCCGGGGCGGAAGTGAAGGTGTCCCGGAAGGACGCCGATCTCGTCCGCCGCGTCCCCTCCTTCCGCGTCCTCGTCCCCTTCCGCGTCCTCCTTACCTTCCGCTTCCTCGTCCCCCTCCTCCGCGCCCTCCTCCACAATGTGCTCCGCCGTTACGGTCAAATGCCCCATAGACGGGTCGTGCCGGAGCAGGATGGACGAGGTGCTGCCATCTTCGCCGAGCGGCAACATCTCTCCGCGCGCCAGCTCCCGGAGGTTTCGGTCGCGCGCGATCACCGTGTGACGGGCGCTGTACGCGTTCAGTACGATGCTGTCTCCCGCCTCGACCTCCTCCACCCGCGGTATCCACAGTGGAGAAGACACCGCCAGGACGAGGATCCTGGGCTGGCCGTCCACCAGAATCCTCGCCGCCTGCGCGGAGAGGGCGCTCTTGCGGGAGTCGTCGTACTCCGAGAGCACCGGCGGACGCGGCTGCCGCGCCGCTCTGCGGTCGTCGTCGGCGAACCGGTACGAAGTCGCCTGCATGATGCCCGCCCGGGGCGCGCGGCGCTGGAGCCAGAGCCTGTCCAGCTCGTCGGCGCGCAGGCCGAAGGGGCCGCCCATGCCGGCAACGTCGCGGTAGTACGCGTACTCGAGGTAGTGGACGGCCCGGCGGCCCGTCACCGTGCTCCCAAGCGGCGCATTGGCGCCGCGGTAGTCCACGGTGTAGCTCCTGGCGCCGCGCGGAATCAGCTCGTGAAGCCCATCCACGCGCTGGAACGGGCCCGACCCTTCGAGGTTGCCGAAGACGTAGTAGGTGAACCGGCCGGGGTGCAGCGTCGCGAACCGCCAGATCTCGTACTGCGGAAACTTGTCGTAGCGTTCGACGACCTCCCGGGGTATGCCGATCAGGTCCTGCTCCCACCGACTCACCGAGAGCGTGCCCCTCATCATCCGGTCGGGAGTGCCGTACTTGACGTAGTAGGTGCCGCGGTCGTCGGTGCGGTAGGGGGAGCTGCGATTGTATGCGAACAGAACGCGGGCGTCGGTGACGCGTTTCCAGTGTTCCAGCAGCCGTTCGTTGACGATGGTCGTGGGGGTGGGATCGAGTTCCATCCAGTAGCGCTCGATCTCGAGCGCCAGCGCAACCGGGTCCTCCCGTCCCCTTTCGGCCCAGTACTTCGCTAGCAGGGAGTCTACGAGCACGAAGGTCCTCCGTCCCTCGGCTAGCACCTCGCTCCGGTAGGGTTCCCTGCCCGCGGTGTTGGCGGAAAGCCCCCAGTAGAACATCTCGGTGGCGATCTTCTCGTACCCCTCCAGACCCGCGTCCGTCACGGCTTCCACGAAGGCCCTGCCGATTCGCGGGTCCTCGGCCTCCATCCGCGAGAGGCTGTCGCGCACCGCGGCCCACAGCACGAGGGCCTGCTCGACGGCGCCCGCCTCGATCAGAGACCGGCCCTGCTCGTAGGGATCGCCGGGGTCCCCGCCGGAAGGAGCGTCCCCGGGGGATGTGCCCGCCCCCCGGGACGCCCCGAGGGCCAGAATCAGGAATCCGCCGGCCGCGAGGATCGGGTTCGGCATCACATCTCTCTCAGTTCATCGCCCAGTTCGCGATTCCGATCATATACGGGCACGTTCGCGGGCTCGTATCCAGATAGTGCGAGGTCGCCCCCGGCTCCGCAAGCCGTGCCCGACCCGCCCGACCGCCGCCGGGGACCTCCGAGCGGAGGCGAGCGTGCTCGCCGGGGCGGAAGCCGTTGCGCCCGCCGCGGGCACCGGCGTATCGTGGGGTGCTCCGCTCCGGCACACCCGAACAGGGAACCTACCGACATGCGATATCCACATCTCCCGCGCCCGGTCCCGGCGCTCGCCGCGGCCTCCATCGCGCTCGCCGCCGCACCGCTCCCAGCGTCCCGAGCCGGTCTCGCGGCCCAGAATTTCGGCGGAAGCCTGGCGATCGGCGACGGCCACGTGCTCGTCGGCGAGCCCGCGAACAGGCAGCTGCCCGGAATCGTCTACGTGTACGGCCACGCCTCCGAAGGCTGGGCCGAGACCGCGCGGCTCGCCCTGTCGCCCGCGCCCGCCCCGCCCGACGGCTTCGGCCGGGCCCTGGCCGCTGACGACGACCTGGTTCTCGTCGGCGCGCCCGCCCTCGAGGCCGCCGTCTTCTTCCAGCGCGACGCGCAGGGCGAGTGGCGCGAGACGGGGCGCCTGGCCCCGGAGACGGCCGGCGGGGGGACCGGTTTCGGGAGCGCCGTGGCCCTGGACGGAGACATCGCGGTGGTCGCCGCGCCGGACGAGGACGAAGGCGCGGGAGCCGTCCACGTCTTCGCCCGAGACGGCGGCGCCTGGACGCGGCGCGGCCGCTTCCGGCCGGAGGCCGGCGCCCGGGCCTTCGGGACCGTGATCGCACTGGACGGGACCTCGCTGCTCGTTAGCGCCGCGCCCGCGACGGACACCTCGGTCGCCGGCGTCCACGCCCTCCGGTTGGATCGCGCGTCCGGCGAGCTGGAGCCGCTCGGCCTTCTGGAACCGGCGGCGGAGCTGGGCGGGCGCAGCATGTTCGGGTCGGTTCTGGCGCTGGAGGGCGATCTCGCGCTGGTCGGGGCGCCCATGGCGAAAGGCGCCGGCAGGGTGCTCGTCTTCGAGCGCGAGGGCGCCGCCGGGGCCTGGAGGCGGGCGGGAACGCTCGCGGCCTTCGACGGCGAGGACCGCTTTCGGTTCGGTTCGGCGATCGCCTTCGACGGCGGCGACGCGTGGATCGGAGCGCCCGGCTCGGGCGGGGGGTCGGGAGGTCTCTACCGCTTCGTGAGCGACGGCGCCGGCGGTTGGAGCCGGGTGGTGAAGTCCGGCCCGGAAGGACTCGCCGACCGCGCCGCCTTCGGCAGCTCGCTAGCGCTGGCGGGCGGCGTCGCGGCGGTGGGGACGGGCGGGATCGACAGGGGGGCGGGAGGCGCCGTGCTCCGGAAGCGGGGGGCGGACGGAGACTGGACGGGCGGCGACCTGGTGACCGGGGACCACCGCGGGCTGCCGGCGATCACGGGCCGCGACGAAGAGGTCAGATGCACCGACAATCTGGCCGCCGGCTTCGAGTGCGACAACGTCAACGTCCTATCCTTCCTCCCGATCGGGGATCTCGCCGGAGGCCGCGGCTCGATGGTCAACGACGTCTGGGGCTGGACGGACCCCGAAACGGGACGCGAGATCGCCATCGTGGGGCGGAGCGACGGGACGGCCTTCGTGGACCTGTCCGACCCGCTCAACCCGGTCCTGCTGGGCGACCTGCCGAAGACGCCGGGTTCCCGCAGCAGCGTCTGGCGCGACATGAAGGTCCACCGGGACCACGCGTACGTCGTGGCCGACGGCGCCGAACGGCACGGCGTCCAGGTGTTCGACCTGCGACGGCTCCGCGACGTGGAGGGCGAATCGGCCGTCTTCGAGCCCGATTTTCTCTACGACGGCGTCGCCAGCGCGCACAACATCGTCATCAACGAGGACGAGGGGTTCGCCTACGTGGTTGGGAGCAGCGGGGGCGGCGAGACCTGCGGGGGCGGCCTCCACATGCTCGACCTGAGCGATCCGGTCCGTCCCGTCTTCGCCGGTTGCTTCGCCGACGCGCGCACCGGCCGGCGCGGCACCGGCTACTCCCACGACGCGCAATGCGTGACCTACCGCGGCCCGGACGAGGACTACCGGGGCCGCGAGATCTGCATCGGTTCGAACGAGACCGCGCTCTCGATCGCGGACGTGAGCGACAAGGGCAATCCGGTGGCCGTGGCGACCGCTTCGTACCCCCACGTCGCCTACGCGCACCAGGGATGGCTGACGGAGGACCACCGCCACTTCTACATGAACGACGAGGGCGACGAAGGGAGCGGCAGCGTGGCGGGTACCCGCACGCTGATCTGGGACGTGGAGGACCTCGACGACCCCATCCTGGCCGCCCAGTACGTCGCCGAGACCCCGGACACCGATCACAACCTCTACATCCGCGGCAACCTGATGTACCAGTCGAACTACGGAGCGGGGCTGAGGATTCTGGACATCGCCAACCGCACGGAGCCGGTCGAGATCGCCTCGTTCGGCATCTCGCCGTTCGGTTCGTCGTGGAGCAACTACCCGTACTTCGAGAGCGGCGCGGTGGTGATGACCAGCATGAGTGACGGCATCTTCATCGTGAGGAACACGGGGAGGCGGAAGCTGATTCCGTAGGAGCTCCGCGGAGGGAATCCCGGCGAGAGGAGCCGAAACCTTGCCGGCCGGGGGCTCGTCCGCTTCACTTCACTTACATGACGGGTCAACCAACCGGGGAGGATGCCGAACGTGCAACTCATAGTTCACACGCTCCTGAGCGCCGTGCTTCTGATGGTGGCCGGCAGGGTGGTCAAGGGCATCGAGGTCCGCGACCTGAAGGCGGCGGTGATCGGAACGCTGGTCTTCGGGTTCGCGAACTGGCTGATCTGGGCCGCGCTGGGGGGTCTCGGGCCCGTGCTGCTGCTGCTTACCCTGTGGTTCTTCGCGCTCGTGGTGAACGCCGTGGCGCTCATGGTCACCGGCGCCCTTGTCCGCGGCCTCACGGTGGAGAGCTTTCCCGCGGCGCTGATGGGCGCGGTGGTGCTGGGCTTGATGAACCTCCTCCTGGGAGTTCTCTTCAGGATCTTCTAGAGGATGTGGAAGGGGTCGGCCGCCCGCTAATGTTCTCATTACATGGCAAACCGCTGTGACCGGTGAGCTGTTTCCCGCGGCGGCGCCGGGGAACCCCGCGACGTGATCTGGGAAGCGTGGCTGACGCTGGCGGTCGTGACCGTGGCCGTCGCGGTCCTCACGAGGGACCTGATTTCGCCGGCGGTGGCGTTCATGGCGGCCGTGGTCGTGCTGCTGGTCGCGGGTGTGGTGACTCCGGAGCAGGCGTTCCAGGGCTTCGCGAACCCAGCGCCGATCACCGTGGCCGCGCTCTACGTGCTCGCCCGCGCGGTCGAGAAGAGCGGGGCCCTACAGCCGGTTCTGCGGGCTACGCTGGGCACGGGGCGGAGCGTTCGCGCGGCGCTGGCGCGCCTGACCGTCCCCGTGGCCGCCGCTTCGGCCTTCCTGAACAACACGCCGATAATCGCCATGCTGGCGCCCCAGGTGGAGAACTGGGCCGACCAACGGGGGGATTCGGCCTCCCGCTACCTGATGCCGCTCTCGTTCGCCGCCATCTTGGGCGGGATGACCACGCTGATCGGCACCTCCACCAACCTCGTGGTTTCGGGGCTGCTGGAGGCGGAGGGGCACGACCCCTTCGCCATGTTCGAACTCACCCCCATCGCGCTGCCGATCGCGGTCGCAGCCCTCGCCGTCAACGTTCTCGCGGCGCCGAACCTCCTGCCCGACCGGCTTCCGCCGCGCCAGGAGGCGCGCTCCGGCGGGCGTAGCTTCTCCGTGCGGATGATCGTGGAGCCCGGCGGCCCGCTGGACGGCGAACCGGTGGCCCGGGCCCAGGAGGCGCTCCCCGGCGGGGCCAGGATCGTCTACTTCGAGCGCGGCGGCGAGGGAGCGGGCCAGATCGCGCCGGACAAGGTTCTCGAGGGAGGGGACTTCCTGACCCTCGTCGGCGACACCGACGCGGTGCTGGGTCTGCACGAGGTCTCGGGCCTGGCTTCGTCCCAGCAACCGCACCTTCCGTACGAATTCCGCAGCGCGCGCCACGCCTACTTCGAGGCGGTGATCGCTCCCGAGTCTCCCCTGGTGGGAAGGTCGCTCGTGGACGTGAGCTTCCTGGCCCGCTACCAGGCGACCGTGGTGGCGATCCATCGCGCCGGCGAGCCGATACGCGGTCACCTGGCCCGGGAGCCGCTCAAGCCGGGGGACACGTTGCTGGTGATCTCCGACCGCGGATTCGCCGAGCGCTGGCGCGACCGCAACGACTTTCTCATCATTTCGCGCTTGGGCGCGTCATCTCCGGCGCCCACCCGCAAGGCGTGGATCGTGGTTGCGGTGGGCGCGGCGATCGTCCTCGGCCCGGGCTTCGGATTGCTGCCGATCCTGCACCTTTCGCTGCTCGGCGCTCTGGTCCTGGTGCTTTTCGGCATCCTCACCCCGAGCGAGGCCAGAGATGCCATCGACTTCGACGTGATCGTGGTGATCGGAGCCGCCTTCGGGCTCGCGGCCGCGGTCGAGAGCTCCGGACTGGGCGACGGAGCCGCCGGCCTCGTCGAGGAAACCCTCGGCGACTTCGGTCCGCAGGGGGCCATGGCGGGAATCGTCGTCAGCACGATCGCGCTGAGTTCGATCATCACCAACAACGCGGCGGCGGCGCTCGTGCTGCCGGTCGCGATCTCCACCGCGGCCGGGTTCGGCATCGACGCCCGCGCGGCGGCGGTGGCGGTGGCGCTCTCGGCGTCGGCGTCCTTCATGACCCCAATAGCGTACCAGACCAACCTCATGGTGTACGGGCCGGGAGGGTATCGCTTCGGCGACTACGCGCGGTTGGGGACGCCGCTGACGCTGGTGGTGGTTGTGGCGCTGATCGCGGCGACGACGGCGGGGTAGGCGGCCGGTGGGAGCGTCCCCCGCTGCCCTCGGGCGGCCCGCCGGCGCCGTGCGCATCCGTCCCCGCTTCTTCAAGGCGCACGGCCACGGCAACGACTACCTGGTCTTCGAGGAGGGAGAGGGCCCGTTGCTCACGCCGGCGCTGGCGCGGCGGATCTGCGACCGCCACAGGGGCCCGGGGGGGGACGGGATCGTCGTTGTCGAGGCCGGGGCGCCGGGAGCGGAGACGCGGCTGCGCATGTTCAACCCGGACGGAGCCGAGTTCGAGCGGAGCGGGAACGGCCTGCGCATAGCGGGGGTCTACCTGCGGCGGAGCGGGGCGGCGCCGGACGACTGGTTTCGGGTCGCGGCCGGGGGCGGCCGGGTGCGGCTGCGCGTGTCGGGCCCCGGCCCGAACGGCGCCTGGGACGCGCTTGCGGAGATGGGCAGGACGGAGTTCCCGGCCGGCCCGCCCTTCGTTGCGCCGCAGGGCGTCGGCGGCGGCGGCCGGGTAACGCTGGATCTGCCGTGTCCCTCGGGGGGAGGCCGCTCCCGGATCGAACTCGTCCCGGTGTCCGTGGGCAACCCGCACGCGGTGGCGTTTCGGCCGGCGTGGACCGGCGCCGAAGTGGAACACTACGGGCCGCTGATCGCCACGAACGCCGTCTTCCCGCGTGGCGCGAACGTTCAGTTCGCCCGGATCCCCGTCGGGCGCGAGGTGTCGATCCGAATCTGGGAGCGGGGCGCGGGTCGCACCTCGGCTTCCGGAACGTCGGCCTGCGCGACGGTCGCCGCTGCCGTGAAGCGCGGACTCATGCCGCCGGGGCCGGCGACGGTGCGGATGGAAGGGGGCTCCATGGAGGTGGAGCTGGCCGGAGACTGGTCGGTTCGCCTTCGGGGGCCGGTGGAGGAGGTGTGTTGCGGGGAGCTGGCGGCGACGTTCCCGGGCGGCGGATGACCGCCGTCAGGTGCGAACGCGCGCGAGGAGCACGACCCCGACCGTCAGGAAGATGAGGTTGGGGGTCCAGGCGGCCCAGACTGGAGGCAGCCCCCCCGCGATCCCGATGGCGCCGAAGAGCCGGAGGAGAAGGATGTACACGAGCGTGGAACCGAGCGACACGCCCACTCCGAACGCGGCGCCGCCCTTCTTGACGGTGGTGGCGAGCGGCGCCCCGAATAGCATGATGACCAGGGTCGCGGCCGGGATCGCCAGCTTCTGTTCGCGCTCCACGAGGAGCTTCTTCGGGTCGCCCCCGGAACGGTACACCGCCGCCGCCTGGCGTCCCAGCTCCTCGTACGTCATCTCCTCTTCGTCGGGGGGGTTCTGAAGAAGGTCTGCCGGGGTCGGGGTCAGGCCCGGGCGGCGGTGGCGGTCGAAGCTGAAGGATGTCTCCCGGCCGTCCGGCTGGACCACGCGCAGGTGGCCTTGGCGCAGGGTCCATCCCTCCTCCTCGGTGTACACGCCGTCGTCGGCCCACACGTGGCGAAGCGCTCCGTTCTCGTCGACGCTCTGGAGAAGCACGCCGTCCATTCTTGCGTTGGCGACGGAGAGCTGCTGGACGCCCAGGGTCTCGTCGTTGTCCGTCTGGTAGACGAACTCGTTCCGCCAGTCGCGGCGTATGTCGACCTCCTTGAAGACCTCCGCCGCCTTCCGGTTGGTCACCGTGACGACCATGCCCAGCAGGAAGGCCGCCACGGTGAGGACCGCGCCGAGGGGCCAGAGCGGCACGACGAGGCGGTGAAAAGACATGCCTCCCGCCTTCGCCGCCTGGATCTCCCGGTTGACGGTCATGGAGTGAATGGTGAAGACGGTTCCCACGAGGGCCGCGACCGGAAAGGAAAAGAGCACGAACTTCGGGTACTCGAAGAAGTAGCCCAGCACGATGTCCGGCATGGTGAGGTTCCGGTCCAAGTATCGCCCCTGCTTTCCGGACTGGTCCGCCAGAATGAACATGATCGGGACGCTCAGCACGAAGAACGAGAATATCCGGACGAAGGTCGTCGCGACCATGCGGTCCAGCGTCCGGATCACGGGATCCGCCTTCCGGCGCCGAGGCGGCGCGCCCCGGACCGCAGCTCCAGCCACAGTTCCCGCCAGCCGCTGTCGCGGGCCGAAGCCGTCCAGCGGCCGATTCGCGTCGCCTGGAGCGCTCCGATCAGGATGAACGCCAGGCTCGGCGACCACATCGACCAGAAGGGGGTGGCCAAGTTCCGGTCAGCCCAGTCCTCCCCGGTGGACAGGCCGTACTGGAACACGCCGATGACCAGCGCCGAGACGACGATGACCATGCTGACGCCCCCGCGCGGAAAGCGCACCCCGACGGGCATCCCGATGAGGACGAACACCATGCAGGCGCTCGCGATGACCAGCTTCTTGTGGATCTCGACGCCGTACCGGTTGGCCTGCCGCCTCAGGGAGCCGAAACGGGTCTCCCTGGTGTGGGCGTCGATGGCCGCCATTCGGGTCGTCTCGTCGGCCGGCAGCCGGGCGCCGGCGAACCCGGACGGGTCCTTCGAGTACCTGCCCGGGCGGTCGGCGGCGGAGTCGCCGCCCAGCGCGCGCCGCACGACTTCGAGCGAACCGTCTCGGGATTCCTCCCGGATCGAGTCCAGCTGCGCCAGACGGCGGTTCGCGGAGTCCAGCAGCATGGCGACAGGCATCTCCCGGTCGCTCCTCCGGTAGCCGGCGTCGGCGTCCTCGAAGATGTCGCCGACTCCGCGGAGCACGTTGACCTGCCGGTCGAAGGCCGTCTGCCGGAAGCCGGCACGCTTTCCGTCCCTCACCTCGTAGACGCGCCCGTCGTACAGGCGCAGCTGGAGGTCGGTGAACGAGTCGTTCATCCGCATCTCGCCGCGGGAGGCGTAGGTCGTGCGCCGGATCCCCTGCCGGCTCATGTCGTGGATGACGACGTCGGTCAGTTCGCTGGACGCCCGATCGACGGCGCCGGCCCGGAGATAGAAGGGCCCCAGGCCTCCTTCGCCCGTGATCACGTTGACCACGCGTTCGCGGAGCTGGAAGGTGGGATCCTTCTGCCCGATGGAAATATGGAGATTCTTGAGCCGGTGGTTGGCCTCGGGAAGGACGCGGTCGTTGAAGAGGAAGGTTATTCCCGTGAGAACGACTCCCAGGAACATAGCCGGCAGAAAGAGCTTGCGTGGCCGGACGCCACCCCCGGACATTGCGACGATCTCGCTGTTCGCGGCCAGTTCGCTGAAGGTGTAGAGGACCGCCGGGAGGACGGCCATGGGAAGGGTGAGCGCGATGGTGTGGGGCAGGGAGAGGACGAGGGACTCCAAGATCACTTCCTTCGGAAGCCCCTTGCCCGCCAAGTCGTCCAGACGCTGGGCGATCGCGTTCACCCACAGCAGCCCGGTGAGGAGGCTGAAGGTGAAAAGCAGGGGTCCCAGGTGCGACCGGATGATGTAGCGGGTAAGTATGGTCATGGAGAAATGTAACCGATCCCGGCGCTCGTTCGCGCACGCGCGCGGGTTGCTGCCGCGCGGCGCCCAGTGGATCGTCCGGGCCATCGGGCGCTCGTTCGCGCACGCGCGCGGGTTGTTGCTGGGCGCTGCGGCCGCGCTGGCGGCGCCGGCGGGCGACCCGGCCGTCGCGCAGGAGCCGGCCGCGACGGCGAGGGACGCCGTTCTATGGGTGATCCCCCAGCTCAGGGAGCCGCGGCGGCCCCCGTTGGATCCTCCGGCGCCGGAGATTCGATTCGTGCGTCTCGGGCTGGCCCGCATACCCGTCACCCGCTTCGGGCCCGGGCTCGTCGTCCCGGCGCGGAGCCCGCCGGGCGTACCGCAACCGCTTCGGCCGGTCGCCGGCCGGGAGCGGAACGCACTCCTGCGGTTCGGCGTCCCGGGTCGCGCCCCCGGTTTCGGCCGGATGCCCGAGCCGGCCGGCCGCGCTCCCGCGGGCGGGGACCAGGAAGCGCCGGCGAGATTTCGAAACGAATTCGTCGACCTCGGCTTCTCCGTGCGCGGAACCGGCCGTTTCGGCGGAGACTGGTCGGTGTTTCGTCCCTGCGACGAGACCGTGCAGGCGACCTGCGACGTCGCGCTGGTGCCCCGGATCACCCCCGACATCCGCTTCGCCGCCACCGCCGACGGGACCGTCGCCGGCCGCATCGTCGTGGACGTCGACTACGACCAGACGCGGGAGTTCGAGAGCGCCAACCGGATCAACATCGCCTACCGGGGGCGTCCGGGAGAGGTGTTTCGGCGCTTCGACATCGGAGACGTGCGCTTCGAACTGCCGCCGTCCCGGTACCTGCGGGAGGGGATTCCGGCCGGCAACTTCGGCTTTCAGGGCGCGTTCGACGCGGGTCCGGTGGAAATCCGGTCCGTGTGGGCCCAGCAGGCGGGCGAGGTGACGACCCGGAGCTTCCGGCTGGGAGAGGCGGGCGAGAGTCCGTCCCGCGGCGACACGCTGGTGCTCGACGACGCCGACTACATCGACGGCCAGTTCTTCTTCCTCTTCGACCCCGGGCACCTCTACGACCATCCCCACATCGACGCCCTGGCCCTAACCCCCTCGGACGCTCCGCCGTCCGTCGCGCCCGGCGACCGCCCCATCCAGCTCTACACCTCCGAGACCGACCTCCGCTCGCAGCAGCAGGTCGAAGGGTACATCCAGGCCGACGCGATCGCCGCGGCGGGCGCGGACACGGTCACCGAATCGGCTTGGTTCCGGCACCTCGAGCCGGGCCGGGACTACATGGTTCACCCGAGCGGTCTCTGGATAGCGCTTCGGTCGCCCGTCCTGCGAGACCAGGTTCTGGCCGTGACCTACGTGACCGCGACCGGGGACACCGTCGGAAGCTACAATCCGGAGCACATCTACCGCGGCGGGGGGAGGCCGCGGCTGAGTCTTCTGAAGGCCTCGGCCGCGCAGCATCAGCCGGGCCGGCCCACCTGGCGAACCGAGATGCGTCAGGTGTATCGCGTTTCGTCCTCCGGCGAGGTGGATCCGGCCACCGTGGAACTAACCATATCCCTGGGCGAGGAAAGCGCGGGCCGCACCTTCGCCCGCCGCCCCAACGGCGAGGACGTGACCTACCTGCGCCTCTTCGGACTGGACGAGGAATCGCCCAAGGACCGCCTCGACGAGTCGCAGATCTACAGGCCCGCACTCGATTCCTTCGAGGACCAGCCGCCGGTGTCGGGAACCTTCGTGGTATTTCCCACGCTGGAGCCGTTTGCGAATCCCGCGCCGCTCCGCAGCCTGGAGATCGATTCGGCCGAGGTGCGAAGAATCCTGGGTGCGAACCGCAACGAACGCATCTACCGGGCCCCCGACCCCTTCGAGCGCGAGTACGGGGGCGTTTTCCGCCTGAACATGTCTTACGAGTCGAGGGGCGGGGACGCCACGTCCTCGTTCTCCCTGGGGGCGGTCGGCATTGGCGAAGGCACGGAGCGGGTGACGCTCGACGAGCGGGCGCTGGTGCGGGGCGTCCACTACACGATCGAGTACGACGCCGGCGTGCTGACGCTGATCGACCCCGATGCTCTTCTGGCCGTCTCCCCGGGGCGCGATCTCGAGGTGACCTGGGAGCGGAGGAGCTTCGTTCAGCTGGCGCCGTCGTCCGTCTTCGGCCTCCATGGCCGCTACGATCTGGGCGACCGCGGAGCGCTCGATCTGGTCGGCCTCTACCAGACCGAGGACCAGCTCGTGCGAAGGCCGCGCCTGGGCGTGGAGGCGAGCGCCGTCGCGCTGGGAGGGGTCAGCGGCGACCTCGCCTTCGACGCGCCGCTGCTGACCCGCGCGCTGAAGGCGATTCCGGGGCTGCGCGCGGGAGACAGTTCCTCGCTGCGCCTGTCCGGCGAGGCGGCGGTGTCGGTGCCGAACCCCAACACCCAGGGCGCGGTGTACCTGGACGACTTCGACGCCGTCAACGCGCGTCCGCTTTCGGTCCTGAGCCCGCAGTGGCGCCTTGGGAGCCGGCCGGCCCATAGGGACGGCGCCGAGGACGTGCTCCCGCCGGAACTGTCGGCGTCGACGTTCACCGCGATGACCTGGCAGCACAGCTGGATCCTGGAGGACGCGGGGGGGGACAGCCTGGGCGTCTTCAGGGGATTCCACCCCGGCGACATCGACGAACAGATCCGGGTCACGGGGAGCGCGGTGCGCGAGCCGGGACTCCACCTCCGCTTCGAGCCGGGGGAAGGGGGGGCGGGTGCGTGGTCGTCGGTCACGACCGTGCTGAGTCGCACCGGAACCGACCTGACCAAGAGCGATTTCATCGAGTTCTACGCGCGCGACGGGGACTTCCTGGCGTTGGTCCTGGACCTGGGCGTCGTGAGCGAGGACGCCTTCTTCGTGGACTCGACCGGAGCCCTCGACGGATTGAAGCGGATCGGGTCCGTCCGGTGGGGCCAGGGGATTCTCGACCAGGAGGCCGATCCGCGCCGGGGCGAGGTGTGGGGAAGGGACGCCGACGAGCGGGGGGTCTGGGCCGAGAACTGCTTCGTTTCCGAAATAGGCCGGGTCTACTACCGTCTCGGAGACCCGAGGGCGAACTGCACGCGCGGCAACGGCGTGAACGACACCGAGGACCTGGACGAAGACGGAAACCTGGACACGCGGGAGCGTTATCGCCGCTTCGTGATCCGGCTGGACGGCTCCTCCCCGTTTCTGGTCCGCGACTGGCACGAGACCGGCACCCCCTTCCGCCTGTACCGAGTTCCGCTGCGCGGCTCGTCGGGGATCGACGTGGGCGGCGAGATCACCGACGCAGAGCTGCGGGCGGTGCGGCACCTTCGCATAACCGTGGCAGGCGACCGCGGCGACGCCCTCGTGCTCACGCGCATGGCGATCGTGGGGTCCACCTGGATCAAGCGCTCCGAGACGGGGGTGCTCACCGGATTCGGCGGGGATACCGCGTCGGCGCACGGGCGGGTCGAGGTCGGCCCGGTCTCCAGGCTTACGGTCGGCGAAGCCTACGCCTCTCCTCCCGGCGTCATCGAGGAGCTCGACGACCCGGCGGCCTCGATCAGCGGCCAGGGCGTGGAGTTCGGCGAGCGTTCCCTGTCCATCGCCTTCGGCGACATCCGGCCCGGCGACCGGGTCGAGGTGTACAACCGGTTTCTCCAGCGCCCGCGGGACTTCCTCTCCTACCGGGAGGCCCGGCTGTGGGTGGTGCCCGCCCGGCGAGAGTTCGATCCCGATGCCCCCGCCTTCTTCTTTGTCAAGATCGGGACCGACGACCGTAACTTCTACCTCTACCGCCGGCCCGTCGGCGGGACCGCGACGCCGGGAACGGTCCGCGAGGGGGACTGGTCGCCCGAAGTCGTGATCCGGTTCGACGAGTGGCTCAGACTCAGGCGGGAGGCCGAGCAGGCGTTGATCGTCGAGCCCAGGGCGGCGGGGGATCCGCCGTTCGTGAAGTGGTCGGCCGACAGCACCTACGCGGTGGTGATGCAGGACCGGGGTCGAGCACCCAACCTGGCCGCGGTGAGGGAAATGAGCCTTGGCGTCGTGAACGAGACGGACGCGGCGATCACCGGGGAGGTGTGGGTGAACGAGCTGCGTCTGTCCCGGGGAATCCGCGACGCGGGGTTGGTTTCCGCGGTGGACGCCGAGCTGCGGTCCGGGGAGTTCCTTCACTCCCGGGCGTCCTTCCGCAGCCGCAGCGGCTATTTCCGGCAGCTGCGGGCGTCACCGACCTTCCAGAACGATCGAAGCCTCGACGCTCAGGCCACCCTTCAGCTCGGCCGCTTCGCCCCGGGCGCCTGGGGTCTGCAGGTTCCGCTGTCGGTGACCTACGGCAAGGAGGACCAGTCTCCAATCTTCCTGGGGCGGAGCGACGTGCGGGCCAACCAGCTGCCGGGGGTCCGCCGCCCGGGGTTCGAGCGAACCCGCGTCGACCTGGCCTTCTGGCGAAGCGGCCCGGACGGGAAGGGCCTCTGGAACGCGGTGCTCGGCGGCGTCGAGGCGCGGGTGGGTCTTTCGCGCTCGGCGCTGCGAACGATCACCACCGAGAGCGACGGAAGGAGCGTGGACGCCTTCGTGGGATACGGAGTCAGCCCCGCTCCCCGGGACGTTCCGCTGTTCCCGGGCTGGGCGGGCTCGGTGCTGCGCCGGGTCCTTCCCCCCTTCCTGGGGGAGCGCTTGGCAGGGGCGCGCCTGCGGTGGACGCCCGACCGCGTGGCGTTTCGCGGCGAGCTGCTGGACCGCGAACTGAACACCTCCCGTTTCGACAGGATCATTCGGCTGCCGGGGGATTCCCTCGCACCGGCGACGCAGGCTCCCCGGCGCCAGATGACGGCATCGGCCGAGATCGTCCTGCGCCCGTTCGCATTCCTGTCCGCCGAGGCGGACGTGCTGAGCGGAAGGGATCTGCTGGCCGTCGAGGAGCTGGCCGAGGAACCGGACATCCGGGATCTGCTCGCGGCCGAGAGGATCCGCTTGGCGGGGGTCGACCTCGGATGGGAGGTCGACCGCCATCTGCGCACCAAGCTGGTCTACCGGCCCCGCTTGGCCCGCTGGGCCAGCACCAGCGTGGAAATGACCACGATATACCTTTCCGAGCGGAATTCGGATCTGATCGAAACCCGGCGCGCGCCCGCGGGCAGGGCGCCGGTGCTGCTGCGGAACGTCGACGGTCAAAGAAGGCTGGTCGCGGCAGTGTCGGTGGACCCGGAGAGGCTGGTCGCGGAATTCGGCCCGACCGGCGGGCGATGGATCCGGGCGCTGGACGCTCTGGACCTCCGCTACGAGAGCGGGCTGACCTCGCGATTCAACCGGCAGCCGGTGGTCCCGGGCGCAATCTACGAACTGGGGTGGGGCGGCCGGGACGATTTTCTGGTCGTCGGCGGCGATTCCGCCTCTACGCTCAGCGACCGGGAGCTGATTAGGGTGCGAGGCGGACTGCTCCTGCCGGGGTCGTCCTCCGTGGGCCTCGGTTACGAACACGCCCGGCACCTGACGCTCGACACGCGCTCGGACCGCCAGGACCGCCGCCTGAGCTGGCCGGACGTGACCGCGTCCGTGACGAACGTGGCGCTTCCGGGTTTCCTTTCGGCCGTCGTGCGGCGTCTTTCGCTGAGCGCGGGATACCGCCGGCGGACCCGGACCCTCCAGTTCGGTGCGGGGGCCCGTCAGCACCGCTTCCGCGAGGAGCACGCGGCGCCGGTGTCTCTGACCCTCGTGTTTCCCCGGAGATTCTCGCTGACGTACCGGGGACGCCGGGACGACAGCGAGATTCGCGATCCCACGGGGCACACGGGAAGCGAGAAGAACTCGCATTCGCTCTCGGCCTCGGCGGCGCTCCGGTCGCCGGTCGCGGCGTTCCGGAAGCGGGGCGCTCCGATGAGGATCGCCGTGAGCCTGGCGTACCGAAACGAGGTGCGGTGCCGCGTCCAGAGCGAGTCCGCCCCGTGCGTGGCGTTCATCGACCGGCTGAGCCGCGAAGCCTCGGTCTCCGTGGACTCCACGCTGCGGGACTACCAGCTGGGGGCGCGGCTCCACTATCTCGACCAGCGTTCCTTCGTCGGCCGGCGGGCGGGTCTGACCCGTCTCCAACTAACCGTCTTCGGCCACTTCGCGCTCACTCCCGACCTGCTCGGCGGGTAGTCGCCGGCCCGGCGGCCCGCGGATGCGCCGCCGCCGGAACGCCGCGGGATTCCGTCCGCGGGCCGCCGGGGCGCGTCCTCCCTTCCGGCTTCGCGGGGCGTTCGGCAAAAAGTCCCATTCCGTCATGGAGGCGCCCGCCGGAAGGCGCGACAGTACTCTTCGCCGGTGGCCCGAAGGGCGACGCGAGCGCCTCCGCCGCCGGGCGTACGAGAGACCTGGGGAGGGCGACCGTGACCGATCGGGAACGCAGTAGCATGCTGCGCGCGGGGCTCATTCTGGGAGGCGCGGCGCTGGTCCGCTTCGTGTGGTTCTCTCCCGGGCCAGCCGAGCCGCTCCTCGAAGGCCGCCCGTCGATCGCCGACAGCCTGCTGGCCGCGGGCGACTCGGCGGTTGGCGAGCGCGCGCGGCGGAACCGTCCGTTCGCGGAGGGCGAGACCGTCGATCCGAACGTGGCGCCGGCCGCGGAGCTGGACCGGTTGCCGGGAGTGGGGCCGGCGAAGGCGCGGCGCATAGTGCGGGAGCGGGAGGAGAACGGTCCCTTCGACGGGGTCGGGGATCTGGTGCGGGTGTCGGGGATCGGTCCCGGCTCGGTCGAGCGGTTGAGGCCGTACCTGCGGGTGGACGCCGCGCAGGCCGGCTTCTTCGGCGCGCGGGCGGGCGGGGGGGCGGCGGGGAGGGGCGGGGGCGGGTCCGCGCCCGCAACCGGGATCGCCTCCCCCGGTCTCGTCGACTTGAACCGCGCCACGGCGGAGGAGCTGCGCGCCCTTCCCGGAATCGGGCCGGTGATCGCCGAACGCATCGTGGCCTTCCGCGGGAAGCGCGGCGGGTTCGTCCGTCCCGAGGACCTGAAGGAGGTGCCGGGGGTGGGGGACAAGACCTTCGAACGCATCGCGCCGCTGGTGAGGACCCGATGACGGCCCCCGGGCCCGCCGGGGGGTCGCCCGAACTCGAGGCCCTGCTTCGGGAGATGGTTCGACGAGGCGCATCCGACCTTCATCTCACGGCCGGCCATCCGCCCAGGCTTCGGGTGGACGGCTCGCTGGCGGACGGCGGCGCGGGCGGAGCGCTCGCGCCCGCGGACACCCGCAGGATGGCCCATTCCCTGCTCACCGGGGCCCAGCGGCGGCGCTTCGAAGAGGACGACGAGCTGGACCTTTCCTTCGAGGTGCCGGAACTGGCTCGCTTCCGGGGCAACTGCTTCCGGCAGAGGGGCCGGGTGGCGCTGTCGGTTCGCCACATTCCGCGTGAACCGGCGCCGCTGGAGGAACTGGGCCTGCCGTCCGTCCTGAAACACTTCGCGGAACGGCCGCGGGGGCTGGTGCTGGTGACCGGCCCGACGGGCTCGGGCAAGTCGACGACCCTTGCGGCGATGGTCGACCGGATCAACCGGCGCCGCAGGGGTCACATCCTCACCGTGGAGGACCCCGTCGAGTTCGTCCACCGGCCCCGCCGGTGCATCGTGAACCAGCGCGAGGTCGGCACCGACACGCGCAGCTTCGCGGCGGCCCTCAAGTACGCTCTCCGCCAGGATCCCGACGTAATCCTCATAGGCGAGATGAGGGATCCGGAGACGATCGGCGCCGCCCTGACCATCGCGGAGACCGGGCATCTGGTCCTTTCCACTCTGCACACCAATTCCGCGGCCGACTCGGTCAACCGGATCGTCGACGCCTTCCCTTCGCACCGGCAAGCGCAGGCGCGCGGCCAGCTGGCGTCGGTGCTGGAGGGCGTCGTGACCCAGATCCTGGTGCCGCGCGGGTCCGGACCGGGTCGCGTGGCGGCGGTCGAGATCATGGTCTGCACGGCGGCGGTGCGCGCCGTGATCCGTGACGACAAGGTGCATCAGGTCCGCTCGCTGATGCAGGCGGGCCGCAAGCACGGCATGCAGACGCTGAACGACGCGCTGGCACGCCTCTACCTGAACGGAGAGGTCACCCTGGAGGCGGTGCTCAAGCGCAGTTCCGACGCGGCCGAAATACTCCGGGCGGTGGGCGAGCCCGCGCCGGGGGGCGGCGATGCGGACGGGGGGGAGCGGCGGTAGTGATCGGGGTGCCGGCACGCGAAGTGGCGGTCTTCACCCGGCTCTTCGCGACCATGATCGCCGCGGGGCTGCCCCTGGTCCAGTCCCTGAACATATTGGCAAGACAACAGAAAAACAGGACGTTCCGCCGGGTGATCCGGGAGATGGTGCGCGACGTGGAGGCCGGCGACACCCTTGCCGGAGCGATGGGAAGGCATCGCAAGGTGTTTTCCGAGCTCAGCGTCAGCCTCGTGGCCGCCGGAGAGGCCGCCGGCGCCCTGGACACGATCCTCGCTCGGCTCGCGGACTTCCTGGAGAAGCACGACGCCCTCGCGCGCAAGATGAAGGCGGCCCTGATCTACCCGGCAGTCATCGTCGGCGTCGCCATTCCTGCGGTCGCCGTCCTCCTGGTCTTCGTCATTCCCACATTCGAGGAGATGTTCGCCACGGCGGGCGTCCCCCTTCCCCTTCCCACCCGGACGGTCATCGCGGCCTCCGGCGCCGTTCAGGACCGCTGGTGGGCGCTGCTCGGCGCGCTGGCGGCGTTCGCGGCGCTGCTGCGCTACGCTCGCGGGACCCGCGGGGGTCGTCTGGCGACCGACCGCCTCCTGCTGGCCGTGCCTCTCCTGGGCGACCTTCTGCGCAAGGCGGCCGTCTCGCGTTTCACGCGCACGCTGGGCACCCTGGTCGCCTCGGGGGTTTCGATCCTGCGCGGGCTGGAGGTCACGGCGAGGACGGCGGGCAACCGGGTGATCCACGACGCCGTGATGAGGTCGCGGGCCTCGATCGCCGGCGGCGCGACGATCGCGCGGCCGCTGGAGGAGTCGGGAGCCTTCACCCCTATGGCGGTGCGCATGGTGGAGGTCGGGGAGCAGACGGGGGCCCTCGACGAAATGCTGGCCAGAGTCGCGGACTTCTACGAGCAGGAGGTGGACACGGCGCTGGAAGCTGCGGTCGCGATGGTGGAGCCGGTGATGATCGTGGTGCTGGGGGTCGTGGTGGGGGGGGTGATCGTGGCGATGTACCTGCCGATCTTCGAGATGGTCACTGCGGTGGGGTGAGGGGCGACCGCCCGCAGCCCGCGGACGAAAAACCCCCGCGGCATTCGACCGGCGATGCGTACGCGCCGGCCGCGTCGCTCGTCTGGCGGGCCGGATGTAAAGCGTGGTTTACCTAATGTGAACCATGGTTGTCATTGCCGGGCTTGGGGCCGGCGGCGCTTCCCACGGCGACGGCCCTGCCCGCCCGGCGCCTCGCCGCTCTCGGTGCTCGGGCGGCTTTGTCCACGGACTGCTCGGCGCGTGCTCGTGCGGACTCGGCGGCGGACCGCTAGCTTGCCCGGCGCCATGGCCGCGTCCCCGGACGGGTCCGGCCGCCAGTCACCGCAAGGAGCCCGGGCCGAATGGATTTCCTCCAGCAGATCATCGACTTCCTCACCAGGTACTTCGTCACCGCGGGAATCTCGGTCGGCGGCGAGAACATCCCGTTCATGGTGATAATCCTGCTCGGGATCGGGACGTACCTCACGCTGAGGCTGGGGTTCGTCCAGGTCACCCGCCTGCGGCACGGGGCCGCCGTCGCCTCGGGCAGGTACGACGATCCGGACGACGAGGGCGACGTCACGCACTTCCAGGCTCTCACGACGGCGCTGTCGGCGACCGTGGGGATCGGGAACATCGCGGGGGTGGCGCTGGCGATCCACTGGGGCGGGCCCGGCGCGCTCTTCTGGATGTGGGTCACGGCGGCGCTGGGAATGGCGACCAAGTACTCCGAGGTCACGCTGGCGCAGAAGTACAGGGTACACGAGCACGAGGGCGAATGGGCGGGTACCGTCTCGGGCGGACCCATGTACTACATCGAGCGGGGGTTGGGGCCGAACTGGAAGTGGATGGCGGTCTTCTTCGCCTTCCTCCTGGGAATCACGGCCTTCCTGACGGGCAACGGGATCCAGGCCAACACCGTTGCCGACAACCTCGAGACCCAGTTCAGCATTCCCACCTGGGTGAGCGGGCTGGCGACTTCGGCGGTCGTGGCGGCGGTGATCCTGGGCGGCATCACCCGGATCGGCAGGGTGACGTCGGTGCTCGCCCCGGCGATGGCGGTCGTCTACGTGTTCGGGGCGCTGATCGTGATCGTCATGAACATCGGCGACGTGGGGCCGACCTTCGCGCTGATCTTCCGCGAGGCCTTCAACCCGAGCGCGGGGGTGGCGGGGACGGGAGTGGGGGCCTTCCTGGTGACGTTGATGTGGGGGGTCCGGCGCGGGCTCTTCTCGAACGAGGCGGGGCAGGGGTCGGCGCCGATCGCGCACTCGGCCGCCAAGACCGAGGAGCCGGTCTCGGAGGGGGTCGTGGCGCTGCTCGAGCCGTTCATCGACACCATCGTAATCTGCACCATGACCGGGCTGCTGGTCATCATGACGGGCGTGTGGAACGACCGCTTCGAGACCGAGATCACGCTGAGCGGCGGCGATCTCTCCTACCGGGCGGTGCGGGTGGACGGCGGCTACGCCGACATGTCGCCGGACGCCCCGATCCGGATCGACGGGGGCGAGCACGCGGCCACCGGACCCGACGACCCGAGAATCTCGTGGCACGAGGTCCCCTTGCGGATGCTCTACGTCGACGAGGAGCAGACGCAGCCGTTCAGCGGCGTGATCGATCCCGCGGCCGGCATGGCGACGGGCGACGACGGACGCACCTACACGTCGCTGCACGGGATGGCGGTCGAGAGCGGGGCGCCGCTAACCATGGCGGCGTTCCGCCGCGGACTGTCCCCGCTGGGCGACTGGGGGCACTACATCGTGGTGCTGTCGGTGCTGCTCTTCGCCATCTCGACGGCAATCGCGTGGAGCTACTACGGCGACCGTTGCGCCAACTACCTCTTCGGTGCCAAGGCTGTGATCCCGTACAAGATCGTCTTCGTGATCCTGCACTTCGTCGGGGCGGTGCTCCCGCTCAGCGTGATCTGGGACATCGGCGACGTGTTCCTCTCGATCGTGATCTGGCCGAATCTGATCGCGCTCGGACTGCTGGCGCCGCAAGTGGTGGAGATGACGCGGGACTACTTCGAGAGGAAGCCGTGGCTGGATAAGTAGGGGGGCGCTGCAGCGCCCCGTCGTCTCGCCGGCCGAGGTGGCCGGCGCCGGGCGGAAGGTGCGCGCCGGCGCCTTTCCCACGCCCTCCGGGTCCTCCGGGCGAGCCGTCTGCACGAAGAAGCCGTCGCAGTCCGCCGGGAGGGTCCTCCCGGGACCTTGCGGGACCGTCCCGTTTCTGGACACGTTCCACCTCCCGCACGCCCGCGGGTCTCCGCGCGTGCCGCTCAAAGCGGGGACTCGTCGCCCGCCGGCCGCCACCACAGCAACCCAACCGAGGAGAAGCCGACGATGGCCTACCCGTTCGAACTTCCCGACCTGGGATATCCCCACGACGCCCTGGAGCCGCACATCGACTCCCGCACGATGGAGATCCATCACGGGAGGCACCACGCGGCGTACACGGCCAACCTGAACGCCGCCCTGAAGGGGCACGCGGAATTGCACGGCAAGTCCGCAAACGAGCTCGTCTCCGACCTCGCGGCGCTGCCGGACGGGATCCGCACGGCGGTGCGGAACAACGGGGGCGGCTACGTCAACCACAACCTCTTCTGGCGGCTCATGGCGCCGGGGGGGGCGGCCGCGCCCGGCGGGGCGCTCGCCGCCGCCATCGACGCCGCCTTCGGGAGCCTTGACGAATTCAAGGCCCGTTTCGCCGCGGCCGCAATCGGGCGCTTCGGGTCGGGCTGGGCTTGGCTGACCGCCGACGGCGGCGGTTCCCTCGAAGTCGTCTCCACCGCAAACCAGGACACGCCGGCAATGGACGGCAAAATCCCGCTCCTGGGCTGCGACGTGTGGGAGCACGCCTACTACCTGAACTACCGGAACCGCCGTCCGGACTACGTGGCAGCCTTCTGGAACGTGGTCAACTGGACGGTGGTCGGGGAGCGGTTCGCGGCGGTCTGATCCGCCGGCCGCGCCGCGCCGCACCCGCCCCGGCGCTCGCGCGCGAAGGCGACCCGCTAGCAGTCCGTGGATAGAGCCGCCCGAGCACCGAGAGCGGCGAGGCGCCGGGCTGGCAAGGCGCGACGAAGGGGGAATAGCAGCGCTATTCGCCCGAGGAGCAACGCAGAGCGCAGCGATCCAGCCCGGATGCATCGCCGTTCGAATGCCGGGGGGATTTTGTCCACGGGCTGCCAGCAGTCCGTGGACAACGGTCATGGCAACCCGGCACGATCGTGACCGTCATCGCTCTGGCGGGGCTCGCGGACGACGCGGCGCAGCTGTTCTCGGTGTACCTGGCGTCGCTATTGGCGGGGGCGGTGACGCTGCCGTGCCTGATTCTCGCACGGGTGTTGCCGAAGGCGCCGGGAAGGACGGGGCTGAACGCGGTGACGCGGCGACGCATCCGCGCCGGACCGCTCGGGCAGTGGACGGAATCGATGGAATACCATATGTTTATTCGAGGGCGAACCGCGAAATCGAAGGCGAAACCGGACGGAGAGAGGGGGCGCATCCGGTGGCTCGGCCAAGGTGTGGACAAAGGCGGGGGAGCGCAGTGCGGCCCTGGATTCCCTACCCGGCGGCATTTCTGTTCATGTGGGCGGCGTGGCCCGGCGACGCCGGGGCCCAGAGCCTCAGAGGCGGGTTGGGGGCGATGGAGGCGCAGAACCGGCGGGCCCGCGACTACGACTACACCTTCCTGACGAGTCCCTCCCACGTCCGGCGCTTCGTGAACCTCGGCCTGCTGGTCGAACTCAAGGGGAACCGCGACTACCGGCTCGACGACGAGGTCTCCTTTCCGTTCGCTCGTCCGGAGGTGCGGACCTTCATCGAGCGCCTGGGCGGTCAGTACCGGGCCGCGTGCGGAGAGCAGCTCGTCGTCACCAGCCTGACCCGCCCGTTGAACCGGCAGCCGCGCAATTCGTCCTCGTTGTCGGTGCATCCGACGGGCATGGCCGTGGACCTGCGGCGGAGCACGAAGCGGGCTTGCAGGAGATGGATGGAGGAGGTGCTGCTGCACCTGGAGGGAATCGGGACGGTCGAAGCCACCTACGAGCGGCGCCCTCCCCACTACCACGTCGCCGTCTATACCAGGGAGTATGCGCAGTACGTGGCCTCGCTGCAGGCCGCCGGGCGGGTCGCCGCCGAAGGGGACGGCCCCGTCGAGTCGCGGGCGGCGGCGGCGCACGCTCACGGAGCCTCCTCCGCGGCGGTGGTCAGGTACCGGGTCCGCTCCGGGGACACGCTCTGGGCGATCGCGCGGGCCTACGGCACGACGGTGAGCGTCATCAAGTCGACCAACAGCCTCGGCAGCAGCCGAATCTACACGGGCCAGTTGCTGGAAGTGCCGGTCAGCTCGCGGTAGCCGCCGCAGCCCCGCGGCATTTTCCGGGACACCTCCCGCTCCGGGCGGACACGGCGGCGCGGCACGGCCGGCCCCCGGGACGGCCATGAAGGTATCCGTGAAACGGTGCCGGCCGGCTCGGGGCGTTTCGGTCCGGGGGCGCGGCCGATTCGGGCCGCGGGAAATTCGAGCGGGGGAACACTCGCGCCGAACCGCTCGCGCGGGTTTGTCCGCAGGTCGGTAGGGGGACCGGCGGCCGGAGGAGGCCGACAACCGCGAACGGGGAGCTCTGCGGCCTCCGAACGGTGCCCGCTCGCCGCGAGAGGGGTCGGCTTGGCCGTCTCCGAGCGGATCTGTCCCGTTTCGCTATCCTTGCGCCCGCGCCTCCGCCCCAACTTGCGGCCGTCGTCCAGTTCGCGCCGGGGTCGCGGGCCGCCTCGCTCCGGCAGCCGCCGGGAGCGGTCCAGCCCGGATGCATCGCCGCTCGAATGCCGGGGGGATTATGTTCACGGGCTGCTGGGTCGCCGGATGGGAACGGATCGACGAGGAGGCCGTGATCGGAGAGATCGAGGGAGGAATCGGGCGAAAATCGAGAGGACACGCAAATGTCTGAAAGGAATGGGTTTACACTGATCGAGCTGCTTGTTGTCGTCGTCATCATCGGCATACTGGCGGCGATCGCCGTGCCGCAGTTCGCGAAGGCGAGGGAAAAGGCCTACTTCGCGGCGATGAAGGCGGACATGCGGAATCTGGCGGCGCAGCAGGAACTCCACTACGCGACGGAGTACGAATACACCGGCTCCCTCGCCGATCTCGGCTTCGTGGCTTCCGAGGCCGTCAGCGTGACCGTCTCGGCGTCTACTTCCGGGTGGTCCGCCACCGCGACGCACGACGCGCTGGACGCCGCCGAGGGCTGCGCCATCTACTACGGGAATGCGATGGCGCCGACGATCGGCTCCGCGACGCCGGCGGCCGCAGGGCAGGTCGCATGCACCGGCTGACGCACCGCGACGGAGCGTCGCGCTCTCGGCGCGGGTCCTTCCGCAGACTGCGCGGACGGTCGGGTCACTCGCTCATCGAGGTCGCCGCGGTCCTGGTGATCGTCGCCGTGCTCGCTCCCCCCGTGCTCGGCTCGGCGGGACGGTTGCGCACCTCGTTCCTCCTCGGCCGTGCCCAGGAAGAGGCCGCGCGCCTCTTCGCGGACGCGCGCTGGGTTGCGGTGGGGGCGGGAGGGGCGGCGGTGGTTCTCACGGCCGACCCGCCCGGCGGAGCGGTGGAGACTCTGTCCGGGGACACCGTGAGGACGGCCGCTCTGGGTGCGGGCGGAGTGTCGCTCCGCCTCTCCCGGGGCCGCGCTCGAAGCCGCGTCCGCTACGGGCCGCTGGGGCTGGGCCTGGTCTCCAGCCAGACGCTGACTTTCCGGCTGGCGGGCGAGGAGCGTCGGTTGGTGATCTCGTCGCTGGGACGGGTGTCGCGACGATGAGGCGTTCGGAGGGCCGTACGCCCGGGCCGGCGACCGGCCGGCCGGCGGGGGGGGAGCACGAATGAACCGCGCCGGGACGTCGCTCGTCGAGCTCGTGGTGGCCGTCGCCGTCCTGGCCGTCGGCTTCACCGGCGTGGCCCGCCTCACGGCCGCGTCCGCCCGCACGCTGGTCCGCGCGCGGTCGCTCGACGAGTCCCATGCGCTGGTGCAGAGCTTCGTGGATTCGGTCGTCGCGGCACCGGCACGGGGGCGCGAGTCGGGACGGCGGGTCCATCCGGCGGGAGTATTGAACTGGAATGTCCCCTCCGCGCCCGGCTCCCCCGCCTGGGTCCGGTTCGAACATGTGGCGCTCCCCGAGCCGATCCGAATGCACTTCGTCGTCCCGGCCTCTCCGCGAACCGGGCGCACGCCATGAGAGGACCCCTTGGCCGGTCCCGCGGATTCGCGCTGACCGAGGTGATTGTGGCGGGCACGTTGCTGTTGCTGGTCGTTCAGGCGGCCGGATGGGTGGCCGCGGTGCAGAGCGTGGTGGCGACCCGCGTCGTTGCGGGAGCGAGAATGCTCGACGAGACGCGCTTGATCCGCCAACTTCTTTCGGTCGAGATCGGGCACGGGGAGGGTGGTGGCGACTGGGGGGTCGACGGACGCGAGCTGCACCTGCGGGCGTTTCGGGGCGTCGGCTTCGCCTGTCGCACCCAGCCGGCGAACGGCTGGGGAGTCGCGGTAGCGGGGTATCGCCTCGCGGACAGCGACAAGGACTCGGTGCTGGTGTTCTCCGGCGACGGGAGCTGGAGGTCTTCCGCGCTCGAGCGCCGGTCCCGCGCGAGCACGCTCGACTGCCAGGAATTCGGCGGATTCTCCCCGGAGATATGGTTCATCGATCCGCCCCGGCCCCGGGCCGTGGCCGCCCTCTACTTCGAGAACGGCGCCTACCGGTTCTCCGACGGGGCTTTTCGCTACCGAATAGGCAACAGGTGGCAACCCCTGACCGGAACGGGAATAGCCGCGGACTCGTCGGTCGTTGTCGGCGCGGGCGCCGGCGGCGTCGAGGTCCGCGTGACGTGGGAGGGGCCGGACAACGTCCGGCCGTCAACGCGGTGGAAGGTGTGGGGACGCCGATGACGCGGCGGGCGGTCGTTCGCGGGAACCCGCGTCCCGGCGAGAGCGGGGTTGCTTTGGTCGCCGTGCTGCTGGCCCTGCTGATCCTCGCGGGAATCGCCACCGCGGCGGCCGTGGCGGCCCTGGGACAGCTCCGCGCGGCGGAGATGGCGGGGAGGGCGGCGGCGGGGCGGGCGGCGGCTCGGGGCGGGGTGGAGAGGGTGCTGGCGGAGAACCGGGCCTGGTCCCTTGCCGCCGTAGGGGATTCTGCCGTCGAGCTGTTGGCGGACGCCTTCGGCGAACGGGGTTCCCGGCGCGTGCTCGGTCTCCGGATCGCTGGAGAGTTTCACCTTTTCGTTGCGGAGGCGGACCCGGGGGGCGGCCTTCGCATGCGGGACGCGCGGCTGGTCTGGTGGATGGACCCGGAGTCGCGGGTCGCCTCGCACGAGGCGGTCGTGGAGAGCGATTCGGTCGTGGTCGCGGCCGGTGCGCGCGTGGACGCCCACTCCGTGCTCGCCGGTCGGTCGGGATTTCCGGCCTGCGACGGTTCCCCCGTGCTCGCGGGAGCATTGGGAGGGCGGCCGGTGCCGGCGGTGGGCGCGCCGCCCCGGCCGCCCGAATGGGGAGCCGGCGGCGACGGGGCCGACTTCGCGGACTTGAGGCTCGGGTGGTTCGGGCGCTCCGAGCTCGCCGCGCTGGCCGACCACGACGTGGCGGCGGGCGGCCTGCCGCCGCCGGGATGCTCCGGCTGCTGGTCGGGACTGGTCTTCGGATCGGGGCGCGTGCGATTGACGGGTTCGGGGGCGGGGGTGCTGGCGGTCGACGGCGACCTCGTCTTCGCAGGCGGCTCGTCGTGGAGCGGGCTGGTGCTGGCGTCCGGAAGCGTCGTCTTCGAGCCGGGTTCCACGTTGTCGGGGCTGGTCCGCGGGGGCGGTGCGGTCACGCTCGCGGGAAACTCGGTCGTGGACGGATCGGCGTGCGCGGCCTTCGAGGCGCTGAACGCGGCAACCTCCCTGGCGCGTCCGATTCCGGCGCCCGCGCGCTCATGGTTGGGACCTCTCCCTCCGGGAACGGAGTAGTGCGATGACGCTGTTTTCCCGCAAGCGGATCTCGGTCGGTCTGGACATCGGCAGCGGTTTCGTCAAGCTCGCCCTGGTGGATCACGGCGGCGACGGCCCCGAAGTCGGCAAGGTGGCGGTTCGTCCCACGCCCCGGGGGGCGGTGGTCGACGGCGAGATCGTGGATCGGAAGTCCGTTGCCAAGACGGTGCGCGAGCTGATGCGGGAGGGGAGAATCAAGCGGCGTGAGGTGGTGGCCGCGCTGGGCGGCCATGACGTGTTCATCAAGAAGGTGGGCATGCGGCGAATGAAGGCGGGGGAGGCGCGCAGGGCGATCAGGCGGGAGGCCGAGCGTCACGTCCCCTTCGACCTCGAGGGCGTGCTGGTAGATTACCAGATCCTGCGCCCGCGCGAGACCGATGCGCAAATGGAGGTGCTGCTCACCGCCGCCAAGCGCGAGCGCGTGAAGGACAGGTTGGCTCTCCTCGCCGAAGCGGGCGTGCGGGCGTCGGTCATGGACGTCGAGGCCTTCGCCCTGCACAACGCCTTCTCCCACAACTATCCCGAGGCCGCTGACGGCGTCGTGGCTCTGGTCAACGTCGGCCACGACGTCACCAACCTCAACGTCGTCGAAGGTGGCGTGCCGGTTCTGACCAAGGACCTTCCGTTGGGTTCGCGGAAGGTCGCGGAATCGTTGCAACGCGAGTTCGGTCTTTCCGACGGCGAAGCCCAAAGGGTGCTTCAGGGCCGCCAACCCATGGAGGGGATTCAGCGCGTCGTGGCCGATGGCGTTGCAGTCGGCATCAGGCGGGCGTCCGCCTATTTCGGAGCGCGCAAGCCGGGCGCCGGAATCGGGAGGATATTCCTGAGCGGCGGAGGAGCCTGCATGCCGGGAATGGCCGAAGCGCTCGCCGAGCGCGTCAACATCGAGACGCGGCTGGTCAATCCCTTCGAACGGGTTCCGCTCCGGGCCGGCGTGGGAGGGCGGCGGGTGATCGCGCGGGCCGCCCCGATGCTCTTCCTGCCCGTAGGCCTCGCCCTTCGGGCTGCCTGACCATGAAGGGAGCCGGGCATCGTGCTTGAGGTCGATCTGTTGCGGGGGGGAAGCGAGCCGCGTAGGCGGAGGACCGGCCCGCTCTTGCCGCGCACGGCCGTTCCGGGCCGTTACCGCGATCCCTGGACGGTCGGATCCGCACTGGCGATCCTGGCTTCGCTCGGCCTTGCCCTCCACCTCGCGATTTCGGTCCGCGGCCGCGCGAGCGCCCTGGCGGAAGCGCTGGACGCGGCGCTCGCCGACTCGGCGAGCCATGCCGCGGCGGTCGAGAAGGTGCGGGCGCTGGAGGCGCGCCGCGATTCCATTGCGGCCAGGGTCTCGATCATCGGGGAGATGGACGCACGGCGGTACCTGTGGCCCCGCATCATGGACGAAGTGGCGGGGGTCCTGCCGGCGGACGCATGGCTGACGCATCTCGCCCAGGCGGCGTCGCCCGGGGACGGGATCCGGTTCCGGGTGGAAGGCATGACTCGGGACAACGTCTCCCTGACCAAGTTCTGGAACGCAATGGAAGCCTCCCCGTTCATCCGGACGGTCCGGCTGGTCGGTACGGAAAACGTGGTCGCGGGACCCGGCGTTCGCGAATCCGCTCACATCCGCCGTTTCGTGTTGGAGGCCGAACCCGAGGATCCTCCGCCCGCGCTGCTGGACCTGGCGCCCTTCCTTCCCGGGAATCCGCGGTGAGGATACCGCCCGCCGATGCGGCCCGGAGGGGCGCGGTCCTTCTCGCCTTCCTGGCTCTCTCGGGACTGTATTTCACCCACACCTACGTCTACGCGCCGAAGGCGGAACGGATGGAGGCCGCGAACCTCCGGCTCGCAAGGCTCGGCGAGGGCGCCAGGAGCGCCGAGGCTGGTGCGGCCGCGCGAGCCGCCGAGCTGGAGGAGCGTCTCGCGCTCTACGAGGATTACATAGGCCGTCTCGAGGAACTCATCCCCGCCCGCGAGGAGGTGGCGGCGCTTCTGGAGGCCGTGTCGGACGCGGAGCGAGAGGCGGGGGTGGAGATGACGATGATGCGCCCCGAGCCAGTCGAGCCGGGAGACCACTACGACCGCCTGAGCTACCGGGTCGCGGTCACCGGCGGCTACCACGAGGTCGGATCCTTCCTGACCGCCATAGCCTCCCTTGAACGCATAGTCGCCCCCGCCGATCTGGCCATCGCCTCCGGCAGTCCGTCCGGTGCGGACGGCGAGGCGTACGAGGGTACGGTCTCGGCCAGCTTCCGCATTCGCACCTACGTCGTCACGCCGGCCCGGCCCCCCGGTCCCTCCGAGTCGCCCGCAAGCAACGGAGCTCCGAGTTCATGAATTCGACGCCAACCGCGATTTCGCTCGCATGGACGCTGCTCGTCTGCGCCGGGACGCACGCCGGCGCAGGCCAGAGCCCCGGCGACCTCCGCGACCAGCCGTCCGGCGGCGGCGCCGGCGTGTCCGGGAAGACCATGGTGTTCGAACGGGAGGCGTTTTCCTATCCGGCGGGAGAGCGCAGAAACCCCTTCCTTCCGGTGGCAGCCTTCTCCGCGGACGGCCCCGGTGTGGAGCACGCGAGGCTGCTGGGCATCATTCATCACCCGGACCCCGCATACAGTTTGGCGGTACTGGACGTTTCGGCGGGATTCGGCGGCGCTCGCCGCATCGCCGGTGCCGAGCCCGGGCCGGAGGGGGACGGCGCGACCGCCCGGCTTCGAGTGGGGGCCGTGCTCGGACGTCTGCGGATCATGCGGATCCACGAGGATCGCGTCGTCGTCGGAGAGGACCTGCCCGAGGGCGCGGCCATGAAGGTGCTGGCCGTCCCCCGGCCGGCGCCGGGGAGATGATCATGAGTCTCCGGCGCGTCGCTTCACGCACGATCCTGCCGCTCCCGGCTGTCATGCTGCTGCTCGCCCCGCCGGGAGAGGAGGCCGCGTGCCAGGACGAATCGACCCCGGCGGGCGCTGTCGCTCCGGAGATCGGGCGCCCCATCACGGTCTCCTTCAACGACACCCCCGTAAGGGACGTGCTCTTCGCCTTCGCCGACTTTGCCGGCCGCTCCATCGTCGCGGGTCCGAGCGTCGTCGGCTCGGTATCGGCCGAGATCCGGGATCGGCCCTGGCGCGTGGCGCTGGAGGCCATTCTCGCGGCCCACGGTCTCGTGGCGCGGGAACGGGAGGACGGAATCATCCGCGTCGACGACATCCGCCGCCTCTTCGAGCGGGAGGCGGTCCAGCCGTTGGTCACCCGGTCCTTCCGGGTGAGATACGCCGACGCCACGGAGCTGTCGGAGCTGGTCGGAGCGATATTGAGCGAGCGCGGAAGAGTTTCCGCGGGATTCGAGACGAACACGCTGGTGGTGACGGACATCCCGCGGGTACTCGACTCGGCGGAACGACTCGTTGCGGAACTCGACGCGCAGGCGTCTCAGGTGGACATCCGGGCGAAGATCGTCTTCGTCGATCGCTCGGGGCTGGAGGGATTCGGGATCACCTACGACCTCAAGGACACGGACGGGAACCAGTTGAACCTGCTGACTCCGGGCATCGCCGACCTGAACGGAGACGGCGAGGTCGTCCTTCCCGAAGAACGGGTGCCCCGGGGCACCAACGTCGTGTCGCTCGGAGGAAACTCCGTTGCGGCCCTGGGAAACGCCACCAACCGCGTGGTGAACCCGACGCTCTCTCTCCTCACGTCCCTGGTCCTGGGTCGCAACACTCTGGTCGCCTTCATCGACGCCCTGGAGTCGGTTCAACTCACGGACGTGGAGGCGCACCCTTCGGTGCGGGTGATGGACAACCGTACGGCCCGGATCCTGGTGGGCGAGGAGACGCCGGTTCGGGTAATCGACGCCGGGGCGCAGCTGCAGGGCGGCCAGCGGGAGGACGGCCGGAGCACTTTGCCGGTCGCCACGGTGGACTACAAGGAGACGGGGGTGATCCTGGAGGTGACGCCCAGAATCACCGGCGGCAACGCCGTCATTCTCGATCTGTCGGCCGAGCGGTCGTCCGCCGACCTGGCTCCTTCGGATGCGGGCGTGGTCTTCCGAAGACAGAAGGCCGAGTCCCGAATCCTGGTCGGAGACGGGGAGACGGCGGTGATCGCGGGCCTGACGGTCAGCGAGAAGGGCGAGGTGCGGTCCGGACTCCCCCTCCTGATGCGCCTGCCGCTGATCGGGCGTCTCTTCCAGTCGCGTACGGAGTCTTCCGTGCAGCGGGACCTGGTGATAATGGTCACGCCGACCGTAGTGCGCCCGCCCTTGCCGTGACGGGCTGACTCGGCCGCCCGCCCTGGCCCGTGGACCGGGGAGCCTTTTCCCCCGGCCCGGCCCTTAGCTATCTATGGACAAGGGCCGCCGCCAACCCAGCCCCCACCCCGCCATGCCACTCGACCACCTGTCCTTCCACACCGCAGGCGAGTCCCACGGTCGCGGCCTCGTCGCCGTGCTCGAAGGGGTCCCCGCGGGGATGCCGCTCGACCCGGCCGCCGATATCGACCCGGACCTGCGCCGCCGCATGGGGGGGTACGGTCGCGGCCGCCGCATGCTGATCGAGTCGGACCGGGCGGAGATCATCTCGGGTCTGCGGCTCGGGGCGACGCTGGGCTCGCCCGTGTCGATGGTGATCTGGAACCGGGACTGGAAGAACTGGACCACCGCGATGGCGCACGCGGCGCCGGACCCCGGGGGCAACCCCAAGGCGCTCCGTCCGGTGTACCTCCCCCGGCCGGGACACGCCGACCTGGCCGGCGTCCTCAAGTACGACCGCCGGGACGCGCGCGACGTCCTCGAACGCGCCTCCGCCAGGGAGACCGCGGCCCGGGTCGCGTGCGGCGCAGTGGCCCGCACCCTGCTCGGGGAGGTCGGCGCGACCGTCGGCAGCCACGTAACGCGCATCGGCGACGTCGAGGCGCGGCTCCCGGACGAACTGCCCGGCGGCCTGAACGCGGCCTCCGACCCGTCGCCGGTGCGCACGCTCGACCCGGAGGCCGAAGCGGCCATGATCGCCGCCATCGACGGTGCCCGGGAGGCGGGCGACACTCTGGGCGGCTGCTTCGAGGTGGTGGTGCGGGGTCTCCCGGTCGGGCTCGGCAGCTACGTGTCGTGGGACCGCAAGCTGGACGGCCGCCTGGCCCAGGCGGTCATGTCGGTCCACGCTGTCAAGGGCGTCGAAATCGGCCCCGCCTTCCGCAACGCGGGGCGGCCCGGCTCGAAGGTGCACGACGCCATCGTGCGCGACGAGGCGCGGCGGCGGGCGGGCGGATTCGGCAGGGCGGGCAACCGCGCCGGGGGCCTCGAAGGCGGTGTCACCACCGGATCGCCGCTGGTCGTGCGCGGCGCCATGAAGCCGATCTCGACGCTGCTCCGGAACCGGCTGCCCAGCGTGGACCTGCGGGACGGCGCCGCGAGGCGCGCGACCGTCGAACGGAGCGACGTGTGCGCCGTGCCCGCCGCCGCGGTTGTCGCGGAGGCCATGGTGGCGCTGGTCGCCGCCGACGCCCTGCTGGAGAAGTTCGGAGGCGACTCGCTTTCGGAGCTGCGGCGCAACCTGGACTCCTACGTGGAGCGCCTGAACGCCCGCGGCTTTCGTGAGCGGGGGCCGGAGGGGCGATGACGGCGGAGGGGGGAGCGGCGCCCGGGGTCGCGCCGGGGGCGCGCCCCGCGCCGGTCCGCCTGGTGCTCGTCGGCTTCATGGGGGCGGGAAAATCCACGGTGGGGCCGATCGTCGCCCGGGCGCTGGGCTGGGACTTCGTGGACCTCGACGACGAGATCGCGCGCCGCGAGGGGCGTCCGCCGGCCGACATCATCCGCGAGCGGGGCATCGCCAAGTTTCGCCGGGCGGAGTCGCGGGCGGCACGAGACGCGCTCGGCCGCGCGGGGGTCGTCGTTGCGGCGGGGGGCGGGTGGGCCGCGCAGCCGGGCCACATGGACTCACTCGACCGACGCGGCGTTTCCGTCTGGTTGCGGGTCACGCCGAAGACGGCGCTGGCCCGAATCGAGGGCTCGGCAACGCCGAGACCGCTGCTCGAGGGCTCCGATCCGCGCGCGGCGGCCGAAGGGCTGCTGCGGGGCCGGACTGCACACTACCGGCGAAGTGACATTACAATCGAAACGGAGGGCCGGTCGCCGGGGGAGGTGGCCCGCGCCATCCTGGAACATCCGCTCCTGGTGCAAGCGAACAGGGAGGAACGCTAGTGAAGCTGGTGATCGTGGAGTCGCCCGCGAAGGCCAAGACGATCGAGAGGTTCCTCGGCCCGGAGTACCGGGTCGCGGCCTCGTACGGCCATATCCGCGACCTGCCGCGGTCGGCGAGCGAAACGCCGGCGTCCGTTCGGGGCAAGTCGTGGGGCCGCCTGGCGGTCGACACCGAGAACGGGTTCAGGCCGGTCTACATCGTCCCCGAGGAGAGCCTCAGACACGTACGCGAGCTAAGGAAGCTCCTCCGCAAGGCCGACGAAGTCCTGCTCGCTACCGATGAGGACCGGGAGGGCGAGTCGATCAGCTGGCACCTGGTGGAGGTGCTGAAGCCGTCGGTGCCCGTGCGCCGGATCGCCTTCCACGAGATCACCCGCTCCGCCGTCCGCGACGCGCTGGCCAACCCCCGGCGGGTGAACCGGCGGCTGGTGCGGGCCCAGGAGGCCCGGCGCGTCCTCGACCGGCTCTACGGTTACACTCTGTCTCCGGTCCTCTGGAAGAAGGTGCGCACGAAGCTCAGCGCGGGCCGGGTCCAGAGCGTCGCCCTGCGTCTCATCGTGGACCGCGAAGAGGAGCGGCTGCGCTTCAAGGCGTCCGAGTACTGGCGCGCCCGGGCCGTTCTGGCCGCGGACGGCCTGGAGTTCGCGGCTGTCCTCGTCCGGGTCGGCGAGCGGCGCGTGGCCACGAGCAGGGACTTCGATCCGGAAACAGGGGGACTTCAGGCTTCGTCGCGGGCCCTCGCGCTCGGAAGGGGAGATGCAGAGGGAATCGCGGTGGAGGCTCTCGCTGCCGTACCCTGGCGGGTGGACACCGTCGACCGCAAGTCCACGAAGCAGCGCCCCGCGCCCCCCTTCACCACCTCGACGCTGCAGCAGGCGGCGAGCCGGCGGCTCCGCATGTCTCCCCGCCAGACCATGAGCACGGCCCAGCGGCTCTACGAAGGGGTCGACCTCGGGGGCGGCGACCGCGAAGGGCTCATCACCTACATGCGCACCGACTCGGTGACGCTCTCCGAGAAGGCGCTGGGCGAGGCCGGCGTCCACATCAGGCGCGTATTCGGCGACGACTACCATCGGGGCCCGAGGCGCTACCGCACCAAGTCCAGGATGGCGCAGGAGGCGCACGAGGCAATCCGGCCAACCAGGATCGCGCGAACCCCGGACAGCGTCGCACGCCTCCTCGACCGGAGCGAGCTCGGCCTCTATCGCCTCATCTGGAACCGCACGGTGGCCTCGCAGATGGCCGATGCCCGCGTGGACCGCACCACAGTCGACTTCGTGGTCCGCATCGGGAAGGTCGGCCACACGTTCCGCGCCGGCGGATCCGTCCTCCGCTTCCCGGGCTTTCTCAAGGTCTACGGGGACGCGCGCAAGGACCAGCTCCTGCCGCCGCTGGCTCCGGGGGACGAAATCCGCCGGGGCGGAGGCGCGACGGACACGCCGGCCCCGCAGTCGCCCCCCGCCGCAGGCCGTTCCGCCGCGGTTCTCCGCTCCGTCGAACCGGAGCGGGGAGAAACCAAGCCGCCCCGGCGCTACACCGAGGCGTCGCTCGTCAAGAAGCTGGAGGAGGAGGGGATCGGCCGCCCGTCCACGTACACGCCCACGATCTCCACCATCCAGGACCGGGACTACGTGCGCAAGCGCGACGGAGCCCTCGTCCCCACCTACGTCGGGATGGCGGTCACGCGCCTGCTTCGCGACCACTTCGGACAGTACGTCGACCTCGGTTTCACGGCCCGCATGGAGGAATCGCTGGACGACATCGCAACCGGCGAGGAGGAGTCCCAGCGCTTCCTCGACGTGTTCTTCAACGGCGAGGAGGATCGCCCCGGCCTGGTCCGCCGGATCGAGGAGACTCTTCCCGGCATCGATTTCCCCGCCGTGCCCCTCGGCACCGATCCGGATACGGGGAAGGCCGTCAGGGTTCGGATCGGCAGAAACTCGGCCTTCGCCGAGCGGGGCGAAGGCGACGAGCGCGAGACGGCGACGATACCCGACGAGATCATGATCGACGAGCTGACGGTGGATCGCGCGGGCGAGCTGCTCGCGTCGAGGTCCCGCGGCGAAGAGCCCCTGGGCACCGATCCCGGCACGGGGCTGCCGGTCTTCCTGCGCTCCGGACGGTTCGGCCCCTACGTGCAGCTGGGCGAAGTGCGGAAGGGCGGCGCCAAGCCGCGCTGGGTGGGGCTCCCGAAGGGAGTGGAGGCTTCCGGCGTCGACCTGGAATACGCGCTTCGGCTTCTCTCGCTGCCCCGGAGCTTGGGCAAGGATCCGTCGAGCGGCGACGAGGTGAGGGCCGGGCTGGGCCGGTACGGGCCCTATGTGGCTAGGGGACGCGAGTACCGGAGCCTACCGTCCGCGGACAAGCTGTTTTCGGTGACCCTGGACGAGGCGCTCGTGCTTCTGGCGCGAGAAAAGAGGCCCGGACGGAGGGCCGCGGCGCTGAAGACGGTCGGGACGCACCCCGCCACCGGCGCCGAGATCCGGCTGCTCGAGGGGCGATACGGGCCTTACGTCACCGATGGGACGGTCAACGCCGGCATCCCGAAGGGCCGCGACCCGATGGCGACCTCGGTCGAGGAGGCGGTGGAGTTGCTGGCGCGGGCTGCTGAGCGGAGGAAGAACCGCCCGTCTCGCGGCCGCCGCGGGGCTCCGCGCCGGAGAATGTGAACTCCGGTGAGTGCGGTGACGGTTGTGGGCGGGGGCCTGGCGGGGTGTGAGGCCGCGCTGACGCTGGCCGGCAGGGGCCGGGTTGTCAAGCTCGTCGAGATGCGCCCGGCCAAGAAGACCCCGGCCCACCGGACCGGGGATCTGGGCGAGCTGGTCTGCACCAATTCCTTCAAGAGCGAGCGCCCGGCTACGGCTCACGGCCAGCTCAAGCGCGAGATGAGGCACCTCGGGTCGGCGTTGCTGGCGGCGGCCGAGGAGAGCAGGGTCCCGGCGGGTGCGGCTCTGGCCGTCGACCGCCGCCTCTTCTCTCGCGCGCTGACCCGCCGGGTCGAAGACCGCGCCGGCATCGACATCTTGCGCGAAGAGGCGCGGTCGATTCCCGAAGGTCCCGTCGTGGTGGCCAGCGGCCCCCTCACCTCCGACGCCCTGGCCGGCGACATCGCCGCCGAACTGGGCGACGGCGGGCTCGAGTTCCACGACGCCATCGCACCCATCGTGCACGGCGAATCGCTCAATCGCGAAAAGACCTTCGCGGCCGGCCGCTACGGGCAGGAGTCGGACTACCTCAACTGTCCGCTCACCGAAGCCGAGTACGACGCCTTCGTCGGCGCTCTCCGCCTAGCCGACGTGTACGACGGACACGACTGGGAGAAGATTCCCTACTTCGAAGGATGCCTGCCCATCGAGGTAATGGCCGCGCGGGGACGCGACACGCCGCGCTACGGTCCCATGAAGCCCGTAGGCCTGCGCGATCCCCGCACCGGGAGCCGCCCGCACGCGGTTGTGCAGCTGCGCCGCGAGGACCGCGCCGGGCAGATGTGGAATCTGGTGGGTTTCCAGACCCGTCTTCGCACCGGGGAGCAGCGCCGGGTCTTCGGAATGATCCCCGGGTTGGAGAACGCCGAGTTTCTGCGCTGGGGGTCCATCCACCGCAACACCTACCTCAACTTCCCCGGGCGCCTAACCGCGTACGGGTCGTCGCGCCGTCGCAGCGACCTGATTTTCGCCGGGCAGCTCACCGGCGTGGAGGGGTACACGGAGTCCGCCGCCTCCGGGATCCTGGCCGGGATCAACCTGGACCGCGTGCTGAGCGGACGCGAGCCCGCGCTTCCGCCGGGCAAGACCATGCTGGGCGCGCTCTACCGATATCTGCGGAAAGCGGAACCCGGCGACTTTCAGCCCATGAACTCGAACTGGGGACTGGTGGATCCCATGCCCGAGGCGCCGCGCGGAAAGGCGTTGCGGCGCGAGGCCCTGGCGGAGCGGGCCGACCGGTGCTTCCGGCGCTGGATCGACGAGGCGGGGGTCATGCCGGCACCCGGCCGTGAGGCGGCGTCGTGACGCCCGACGTGGCCCGCTTCCTCGCGCACCTCGAGGGGCCGCGCAACCTGTCGCCCCACACGGTCGCCGCCTACAGGCGCGACCTCCTCGACCTGGAGGACTTCGCGCGCGTCCACCTGGGCCGCGAAGACTTCCGGTGGGACGACCTCACGCGGGGAGTCGTCCGCGCCTTCCTGGGCGAGGCGGTGCGGCGGGGTCTCGCGCCGCGCACGATTGCGCGCAAGCTGTCCTCGGTGCGGGCGCTCTTCCGCCACCTCCACCGCGCCGGGAAGATCTCCTCCGACCCGGCGCGCCTCGTGAGAGGCCCGAAGCTCGACCGCACGCTGCCGGGCCACCTGCGCGCCGAGGAGACGGCGGCACTCTTTCGCTGGGCCGAGAACAGGGCCGCACTGGCGAACCGCCTCCCCGAAACCCGCCTCCTCGTCACGCTGGAGCTCCTCTACGGGAGCGGCCTGCGCCTCTCCGAGACCGGCTCGCTGAACGTGGAGTCGCTCAATCTGGACATCGGCCAGCTGCGTGTCCTGGGCAAGGGCGGAAAGGAACGAGTCGTTCCGGTCACCGCCGCTGCGGTGCGCGCGGTACGGAGGTATCTTCCGCGCCGCCGGGAGGTCGCCGAACCGGGCTGCCGCGCCCTGCTCGTGGGCCGCCACGGCCGCCGCCTCTCCAACCGGCAGATCCAGCGCTCGGTCCGGACCGTACTCGCCGAGTTCGCCGAGGCCGCCAACGTCTCCGTTCATTCCCTGCGCCACACCTTCGCCACCCACCTCCTCGACGCGGGCGTCGACCTCATGGCGGTGAAGGAGCTTCTTGGCCACGCATCCCTGGGCACCACGCAGATCTACGCGCACACCTCGAAGGAGCGGCTGCGAAGAGTGTACGACGGCGCGCATCCGCGGGCGTAACGGTGCAACATCGTCTCCCGCGGCCACACCGGGCGGCTGTCCCGCGCAATCCGCGGGCGTAACGGTGCGCAACACCGGCCACGGTGGCGCGTATTAATGTCTCCGGAGCATCCCGCCGACAAGCCGGATGCGTCGCCGCTCGGGATTCTGCAGGGGATCCGTCCGCGGACTGCCGAAGGCGAGACGCACCGTGCTGTTCCCCGCTCCGGGTAGTTTGAGGCCGGGCTGGGCTGGCCGGGAACTTGGCGCAATGTAATCAAGACTTTACATTATGTTAGGTATAGTATACATTGTTGGCTCCAAAGCGTCGCTCTGCGGCTTCCCGATCCGGTAGCGCCCCCGATGCTCTCCCCACCCAGCCTTGTTCCGCCCTCCCGCCCCTGCGACTCGTCCGCCGGCCGCGAACCGCCGCGGGGGTTGTCCATTGGCCGCCGGGGAGCGGTCCGGGACCGGGGGACGTGGCGGCGGTGAACAAGGGATGACGGGCACCGCCCTTCTGGTTGCCGCGTTGCAGCAGGCAGCTCTGACCGGCGTGGTGCGCGACAGCGCCGGTCTGGAGCCGGTCGGCTTCGCCCGGGTCACGGTATCGGCGGCGGGCCGCGAGGCGGACGCGGCATCGGGGCTTTCGGACCGGTTCGGGGCGTTCGTAGTGCCGGGAGTGCCGGCCACCGGGCGGGTACGCGTCGAAGTGGAGGCGTTCGGCTACGCGGCGTGGACCCGGACCTACGAGACGGCGCCCTTCGAGCCGATACGCGTGCTGCTGAGTGTCGCGCCGTTCGGGCTCGAGGGTCTCGACGTCGTCGGCGGCCGCCGCACCGGCGACCCGTTGTCGTTGTCCCGGGACGCCTTTGTCGTCGACTCCGCCCTGCTCCGTACCTTCCCGACGATCATGGAGACGGACGTACTGCGCGCCATCGAGTTCTCTCCGTCCGCGTCGGCTCCGTCCGACTACATTTCGGTTCCGTTCGTCCGGGGCGGCGCCAGCTACGGCACGCCCGTGCTCCTCGACGGGGTGCGGATCTTCAACGCCTTCCACCTGGGAGGCTTCCTCTCCGCGATCAACGCCGAAGCGGTCGAGCGCGCGACTCTGCTGGCGGGATCCGGCGGCGACGGATTCACCGTAGGATCGCTGTCGGGCGCCATCGACATCGCGACCCGGGACGGTTCCCGCGACCGGATGCGGATGGCCGGATCTCTCGGCCTCGCCTCCGCCCGGCTGTCCGTGGAGGGTCCGGTCGGGGGGACCGCGTCGTATCTCGTGGACGGCCGCCGCACCTGGCTCGACGGATTCACGGCGGTGCTCGACGGGATCGGGGTGATCGACGGGCACTTTCCCTACTTCTTTCAGGATCTGCACGGCAAGATCACGACCGATCTGGGCGGAATCCGCCGACTGTCGGTGAGCGGCTACCTGAACTCCGAGTCGGTGACCGAAGTCGACGCCGGGGAAATGGAGACCAGGGAACTGGACATGCACTGGGGCAACGCCGCCTTCTCGGCGCACTACCGCGACAGGCTCGGAGCCGCCGGGATCTTCGACGCCAGCCTGGGCCACAGCCGGTTCACCAGCGATCTCTTCCACCTCGAGCAACGGCATCCCTCCGCGGACGACAGCGTGCGGGTGCACCCTCCCGACACGCTGCTCTTCGGAGACGGTCTGATGAGCGAGACCCGCGTCGATCTTCGGGCGACCTGGGTCGTCGACGGCGTCACCCTGGTGGCCGGTGCGCAGGCGACGAGGTTCGAGGGCGACCACGGATTCCACCTCACCGACCACGCCCTGCCGGATCTGGACATCTTCACCCTGTTGTCGGTCCTAGACGTGCATGAGAGTCGCTGGCGGTTCGCCGGCCACCTGAGCGCCCGGACCCCGCGGAGACAGGGCTTCGGGATGCGGGCGGGGATGCGGTTCGACCGCTTTGCGGCACAGCCGATCACGCTGGCCGCCTTCACCGAGGCCAGCTATGTCGCGTCGTGGTGGGGAGCGCGGATCTCAGGGTCGCGTTCGCACCAGGAGCTGGCTTCGATCCGGAACGAGGAGACTCTCGGCGCGAGTTTCGTGGCCTACGACCTCCTGGTCCCCGTAGGCAAGCGGCCAATTCCCCAGAACACCGAGTTTTCGATCGGATGGGAGGGGTCGCGGGGAGGGCTCCGAGTCCGGCTCGACGCCTATGCGCGGACGCTGGACCACCTGAGGCTGCCGGACCCGGGGGCCAATCCGATCAGGGCCTCCGTGCTGGGAGATCCGGCACTGTGGAATCTCGCCAGCGGCCGGGCGCGGGGGATCGAGGCGTCCTGGAGCTGGATGTGGGGCGGCCGAATGTCGGTGGTGGGGAGCTATCGCTGGGCCAAGGTGTCCCGAACCGTGCGCGGGCGAACCTACACGCCGCGGTTTCACCGCGACCACGAGTTCGAATTGGGCTCGTCCTACAGGCGCGGCGCGTCTTCGTGGTCCGCGCGGTTTTCGCTGCGCTCGGGACAACCGGCCACGCCGTTCGTGGCCTTCGTCCCCGGCAGGAAATACCTGGAGGACGGCGTCGGCATCGTACCGTTCGCGGGCGAATACAACTCCGCCAGACTTCCGCACTACGCCCGAATCGACGTGGGGTGGCGCCGCGAGAGCGAAGTTTCGTGGTTCGGAGGAGGGTCGGTCGTGCCGTTCTTCTCGGTGGCCAACCTCTTCAGCGTGCCCAATGTGGTCGGCTGGCTGATGGAGAGGGGTTCGCGCACCGGCGAGATCAGGCGGGTCTACCGGCGACAGCTGCCGACGATACCGTTCCTTGGCGCGGAGTTCCGGTTTTGAGGGCCCCGGCAGCTTGGCAGTTCGCGGACAAAGCCGCCCGAGCACCGAGAGCGGCGAGGCGCCTGGCGGGGCGGCCCCCTCCCGGCGTTCGAGCGGCGATGCGTCCGGGCCGGTTGCTGGTCGTCGCGCTGATGCTGGCGGGGGCTTCGGCGTGCAGGATCGTCCGACCCCTCGACGCCGATCCGGACGTGGTCGCGCTCGGAGTTCTCCTCGTCGCCGGCGAGGACGAAGCTCGCCTGCTGGCAGTTCATCCGCACCGCGAACCCGGCGAGGACGCACCGGATATTACCGCGGAGCTGGCGGGACCCGGTTGGAGCGTCTTTTTCGACGATCCGCAACTCGAGGGATGCGCGACCGCCGAAGAGTTGGCGGGTCCCGCAAGGTGCCTGCGCGCCGCGCTGCCGGACACCGTCCGGGCGGACGCCCGCTACGTTCTCAGGGGAACGGCTCCCTTGGGTCAGTTCGGCGGCAGAATCGTCGTGCCCCCGCCACCGCGCCTTATTTGGCCGCCGGACACGCTGCGGGCTCCCTTTCCGGACGACTCCGGAGCGGTGGGGCTGGCCGTTCGGCACCATGTGCACGTGGATGTCGGTACCCTGCTGGTCGAAGTGCTGGATGTGTTCGAGACCCTGGAAGACGGTACCGAAGCCGAAATCCCCGCCGCCCTCCTGGGCTCTTTTCCGAAGACCATCGAGCTGCGCGCGGAAAACGTGATCGGGATACTCCACAGGAGCAAACCCCTGCGTTTTTCGCTGCGCCTCCACGGGGTGGGATGGGGATACACGCGCTTCGCGAGACATATGGGCAGGAAGGACCCTCTGGTGCGTCCGTGGCCGAACTTCGGCGTCGCGGGCGAAGGGGTGTTCGGGTACTTCGACGGTGTGGCGGTCTCGCGTGCGGCGCATATCTTCCTGAAGTAGGCGGGACACACCGGAAGCGGGCGGGACACACCGGGTTCGGCTTCCCGAGGGCGACGACCGCACGCGACGTTCAGCCGGAGTCGTATGAAGCGAGATGACGGGCTCCACTCTCCTGATCGCCGTGCTCCAGCAGGCAACCCTGACGGGCGTGGTGCGCGACGCCGCCGGACTGGAACCGGTCGCCTTCGCTCACGTGACGGTTACGCCGGCCGTTGTCGCCGGGATCCCGCCGACGGCGGTTTCCGACCGCTTCGGAGCGTTCGTGGTACCGGGCGTCCCGGCGGCGCCGAGCGTGCGCGTGGAGGTGGAGGCTTTCGGCTACGCGTTGTGGACCCGCACCTACGACGCGCCGCCCGGCGAACCGATACGCGTGTTGCTGAGTCCCGCGCCGGTCGGGCTCGAGGGTCTCGAGGCGGCGGCCGGCGGCCGCGCCGGGGACCCCATTGCGCTGTCCAGGGACGCCTTCGTGGTCGATTCCGTCGTGATCCGGAGCCTCCCGGCGATCCTGGAGACGGACGCGCTGCGTGCGATCGCGGCTTCGCCTTCCGCGTCGGCGGCTTCGGACTACGCCTCCGTCCCCTTGGTCCGGGGCGGCACCAGCGAAGGAACGCCGGTGCTGCTCGACGGAGTGCGGCTCTTCAACGCGTTCCACTTGGGGGGCTTCGTCTCCGCGGTCAACGCCGAGGTGGTGGAGCGCGCCACGCTTCTGACCGGGTCGGGCGGCGACGGATTCGCGACCGGGTCGCTCTCGGGCGCCATCGACATCGCAACCAGGGACGGGTCGCGCGACCGGAGGCGGATCGCCGGTTCGCTGGGGCTCGCCTCGTCCCGGTTCTCCGTCGAAGGACCGATCGGCGGAGACATGTCCTTTCTCCTGGACGGCCGGCGCACGTATGTCGACGGACTCTCGCTGGCGCTCAAGACGATCGGAATCGCCGACGACCACGTTCCCTACTCCTTTCAGGACTTGCACGCCAAGGTGACGAGCGATCTGGGCGGAGTGCGCCGGCTGTCGGTGAGCGGCTACCTGAACGCCGAGGCGCTGGAGGACGTCGACGCGCGGTGGCGGTGGACCAGAGAGACCGATATGGAGTGGGGCAACGCGGCCCTGTCGGTTCACTACCGCGACAGGTTCGGGACCAACGGGATTATAGACGCCAATCTGGGACACAGCCGCTTCACGAGCGACCTGATACGCCTCCACCTGGACCATGTCGCCGCCGACGAGGGCACGTTGCGCGAACCCCCCGACACAATCCTGTTCGGAGACGGCTCGATGAGCGAAACCAGCGCCGGCCTGCGGGTGACTTGGCACGCCGGAGGCGCGACCGTCAAGTCCGGCATTCGGGCGACGCGGTTCGAGGGCGATCACGACTACCACGCCGCCGACCGCTACTTCTCGGTGCGGGATGTCTCCACCTTCGTTACCTTCGCCCTGCGCGAGAGCCGCTGGCGTCTGGCCGCGCACTCGATCCTGGAGGTGCCGTTGCGGCGCGGGTTCTCGACCCGGGCGGGGTTGCGAGTGGACCGCTTTCAGGGTCTGGAGACCGCCTTCGCCCCGTTCGCCGAGCTGAGCCACGCGGCCTCCTGGTGGAAGGCCCGCGTCTCGGCGTCGCGTTCGCACCAGGCACTGGCCTCGGTGCGAAACGAGGAGGCGCTCCTTGCGAGCTTCCTCGCCTACGATCTCCTCATCCCCGTCGGCGAGGCGCCCGTTCCCCGCAACACCGAGTTCTCCGTCGGGTGGGAGGGGTCGCGGCGGGGACTGCGCATTAGGCTGGACGCCTACGCGCGCAAGCTGGACAACCTGCGGCTGCCGAGGCTTGCGGACAGTCCCGTAAGAGCAACCGTCCTGGGTGATCCGTCGTCATGGGAGCTGTCCAGCGGCACGGCGCGGGGAATCGAGGCGTCCGGGAGCTGGGCGGGAGACAGGGGGCTTTCGGTTCTGGGAAGCTACCGCTGGGCCGCGGTGACCCGAACGGTGGGTCCGCGTACCTACACGCCCCGCTTCCACCGGGACCACGAACTCGAATTGGGCTCGTCCTACGGGCGTGGCACGTCGTCGTGGTCCGCACGGGTTTCTTTGCGCTCGGGGCAGCGGGACACGCCCATTCTGGCCGTAGTCCCCGTGACGACTCACCGGGGGAGCGAAATCGACCATGTGCCGCTCGCGGGCGAATACAACTCCGGCAGGTTGCCCCGCTATGTCCGCATCGACGTGGGATGGCGCGGCGACCGCGAGGTATCGTGGTTCGGCGGCGGGTCGCTCGCGCCGTACGTCTCCGTGGCCAACCTGTTCGGCTTCCCCAATGTGGTCGGGTGGGTGATGGAGGAGGATGAGACCGGTCCAACCCTCCGAAAGGTGTATCGGCGGCAGCTCCCGACGATTCCGTTCGCGGGCGTGGAGTTCCGGTTTTGAGGGCGCGCGCGGGCGGTGCAGCGGTGATCGCGCTCGCGCTGGCGGTATCCCCGGCGTGCGAAATCGTCCGTCCGCTGGACCTGCACCCGGATGTGGTCGCGCTCGCGGCCCTTCTCGTCGCCGGCGAACGGGAGGCTCGCATGCTGGCCGTCCATCCTCACCGAACGCCGGATCGGACCCCGCCCCTGGTTGCGGCGACGCTGCGGGGACCCGGATGGGAAGTGGGGTTCCGCTACGCGCTGAAGCTGGAGGCGTGTACGCTCGCGGACCTGGGGCATCCCGCCACGTGTCTGGCTGCGTATCTGCCGGAGCCCGTCCGCCCGGGCCGGGAATACGGGATCCGCGGGACCGCGCCGCTGGGTCCGTTCACGGGCGAAGCGACCGTACCCCGCGCGCCGCTCCTGCTGGAGCCGCAGGCCAGCGTGACAACGCCTCTGCCCCAGGGGCCCTCGATAGTTGTGCCGATGCGTTTCCGGACCGATTCGGACATCGGAACATTGCTGGCCGAGGTGACGGATGTCTTCGTGAGCGTGCCAGGCGGCGGGGAGGAGGAAATCCCGGCCAGCCACCTGGGCTCGTTTCCCCAGCGCCTCGAGGGCGCCGAGACGGATACGATCACCCTAGTCCACGACGGCAGACCCCTGCGCTTCGCTCTGCAACTTCTTGGAATCGGGCGGAACTACACGAACTTCCTGGGCAAGGCCGGCCTCGACCCCGTGCCCCGCCCGTGGCCGAGCTTCGGTATCGAGGGCGAAGGGGCGTACGGCTACTTCGACGGCGCAACACCCTCGAGGATCTCCCGGATAGTCCTGAGGTGATACGGCGCCCCATGATCTTCGAGCCGGACCGCTTCCGATCCGGCAGGCGAGACCGAACCCGGGCCGCCGGAACGGCGAGCAGTCCGTGGATAAAGCCGCCCGAGCACCGAGAGCGGCGAGGCGCCGGGCT
>JAPPNM010000167.1 GCA_028873825.1 Gemmatimonadota bacterium
CCGGCGCCTCGCCGCTCTCGGTGCTCGGGCGGCTTTATCCACGGACTGCTCGCCCTGCTTCACGCCATCTCGGCGGCGTTCGTTTTCTCTTCGCGCGACGCATCCGCGCAGGTCCGGTCCGGTGACCGGGGTCCGTCCCTCGCGGCGCTCGGTGCGGCCATCGCCGAGGCGCAGCGGAGTCCGTTTCACCGCGTCGATCCCGTCGGCTCCATCATCGCCCCGGGCAGCGCACGGGGCGCGACCATGCCTGCGCGCGGAGGAGTGCGCCGGGCCACGCTCCCGGCGACAGGCCAGGACGCGGCTACGGACGAAGCGCCAACGCCGGAAGTGTTCCTTTTGACGGCGGCTGCGACTCATCTGTCGGACATCGTCGGCCTGTATCTTCTGGGTGGTGCCTTCAGAGAAGCCTATAGCACAGACGGCTCGAGGGGGACGGTCGGCCTCCTGATGCTGTCCAGCGTGGGGGTGGCCGTGTTGGGGCCGACGCTGGCGACATGGTTTCTCGGGCGGGAATTCGGGCGCGCCCTGCTGGGATCGGCCCTGGGTGTAGTCCTTGGCGCCGGCGTCTACCGCGCCGTGGTGGAATCCGCGCCCTTTTTCCTGGCATACTCGCTGAGCGCGGTGGTGCATGCGGGCACCGTGACGCTGATCGTGTGGTAGCCAACGGCGGCCGGAGCGCGCGGTGGTGCTCTGCGCCGCTCCCGCTCGCCGCCTTCGGGGTCCCGCCGCCGTCTCGGCCCCTACTCCTCGTCCGCCAGGAAACTGCACAGGGCGAACACGTCGACCCCGAGACCCCGCAGCCGATCAGCCCCCGAAAGTTCCGGCAGGTCCACCACGAAACCGGCCCCCACCACGACCCCGCCCTTCCCGCGGATCAGCTCGGTCGCGGCCCCCGCGCTCCCCCCCGTGGCCACCAGGTCGTCGATCAGCAGCACCCGGGTTCCCTCCCTGATCGGGGCGGCCTCCTGCATTTCCGCCCGTGCGGTCCCGTATTCGAGCTCGTAGTCGACGCTCCGCACCTCGCCCGGCAGCTTCCCCGCCTTGCGCACGGGGACGAAACCCGCGCCGAGCTCCTGCGCCACCGGCACTCCGAAGATGAACCCGCGCGCCTCGATCCCCACCACGACCTCCGGCGCGGCTTCGCGGAACCGGCCGGCCAGCGCCGCGGTGGCCGCGCGGAAGCCGCCGGCGTCCTCCACGAGACCCATCACGTCGCGAAAGCGGATCCCGGGTATGGGGAAGTCCGGCACGGAGCGGATCAGGGACTTGACGCGGGCGGCCAGGCCGCCGGGCTGGCCGGACCCGCCACGACCGGGAGAGGAGCCGGAGCCGGCCACCATCCCCGCCACCGCCCCGCCCGTGCCCGGCGCCAGCGTCACTCCCAACATCTGGTGCCCCACGTTCAGGTACACGTTCTCGCGCGACGGCAGCCGCCCCAAGACGGGCAGCGTGTCCGGCACCATCGGCCGCATCCCCACCCACTCCCGGCCCCCCTCCCGCGCCTCCGGGATGTCCACGTCGCGGACCACCGCCTTGCGGAGCGACCGGACCCGCGCCGGGTCCAGCCTCCGGTTCACTCCGGACAGCTCCATCGTCCCCCCGAACCGGAGCGCGCCTTCGAAGGGCGTCAGGCCGACTCGCGCGTCGCCCAGGTAGAGAGGCTGCCGCAGCTGGTTCTCGGGCCGCTCGATCGTCACGGAATATCCCTTCCCCGCGGTGAGCCGAATCCGCCCTCCCGCGGCCCGGACCAACGCCCCGGTCCGCGCCCCCGCCGCCAGCACCACCGCGTCGGCCGCCAGGTCGCCCGCACTCGTCGCCAACGCCGTTACCCGCCTCCCGTCCTCCCGAAACCCCAGCACCCGCGTGCCCTCGCGGATATCGACGCCGCGGGCCCGCAGCGAAGCCGCCAGAGCCTCCGTCAGCGATTCCGGCCGCACGTGGCAATCCGACTCCACGAAGAACCCGCGAACGAACCCCGGCCGCAACATCGGCTCCATCTCGCGGATCTCGCCTTCGTCCACCTCCCGCCAGACGCTCCCGGCGACCGCCGCCACGGCGGCCAGCTCCCGGCGCTTCTCGTCGGCCTTGGCCGCGTCGCGAAAGGCGAGCAGCAGCCCCGACCGCGCGAACTCGAAGTCGACCCCGTCGGCCGCCAGCCCGTCGTACAGCTCCGCCGTCTCGGCGCCGAGCGACGCCAGCCTCCGGATTCCGAGCTCCCAATCCGCCCGGTTGCAATGGGACCGGAACCGCAACAGCCACGGGAGCAGCCCCGGCACGGCCGCGGGCCGAATGAACAGCGGACCGTCCCGCCGCAGCGCCCACGCCAGCGACCTCCACGTCAGCCCCGGCAGCGGCAGCGGCGTCGAGACCGACGGACAGACCCACCCCAGGTTGCCGTGGGAACAGCCCCCGCCCGCGGACTCCGCCTCCACCACGAACGGATCCGCGCCCGACTTCTTCAGATACCAGGCGGTCGCTAGGCCGACGACCCCGCCTCCCACGACCCCCACCCGCATCACGCGCCCCCCGCGGGACGGAGATCTGGCGGCAGAGGTCGGCCGGATCCGTCGGCAAGCGCCCGCATCACGCGCCCCCCGCGGGACGGAGACCGGCTTCCGGCGCGCCGGCGACGCTTGCGATTTCGGGGGCCGGGGTCATGGCGTTGTCGATTACGGCTCCGTTCGGGCGACCGGATTCCACGGCGTGCCACTGTACGGCGCCGGCTTGCATGCGGCAAGGAATGCGCGTTTCTTCGGGGTGCCGCCCGGCCTCTTCGCAATCGCGACCGTCGCGTGGGGCGGGCCGGACGACCACATTCCGCGGGTCCCTTCGCTTCCCGGCGGAACCTTCCCGGCCGAGCGAGTTCAGACGATGCTCAGATTCGCCGAAGAGATCATGCTCCTCCTCCTCGACGACGAGGGCGAGAGGTTCCTGCGGGTGCCCGACTGGTGCCTGCGCTACGCGCTCGCGGGCGCGGTCCTGATGGACCTCGCCATGGAAGACCGCATCGACACCGACCCGGAGAAGCTGATGCTGGTCGACCCCGCGCCGCTGGGCGACGCCATCCTCGACCCCGCGCTGGCCGCCATCGCGGCCGCCGCCGAGGTCCGCGACGCCCGCTTCTGGGTGGAGCGCGAGGCCAACCGCGCCGACGAGACCCGCGAGGCCGCCGTCGAGTGTCTGATTGGGCGCGGCATCCTGGAACGGCGGGAGGGACGCTTCCTGTGGGTCTTCCGGTCGCGCCGCTACCCGCTGGTCGACGGCAGGGCGGAACGCGAGGTCAAGCTGCGCATCATGGAAGTGCTCTTCAGCGACGCGGTCCCGACCCCCCGCGACATCGTGCTCATCTGCCTGGCCGACGCATGCGGCATCTTCACCGAGCTGTTGTCGAAGCGCGAAGTGCGACACGCCCTGCCGCGCATCGAACTCATTCGAAGGATGGACCTGATCGGCCGGGCGGTCACGGCCGCCATCTCGGACATCGAGGTCTCGCTGGCCGGGGCGATGCGGCCTCATATGGTGTGAGGGTTGACAACCCTGCTTTACATTATGTAATGCAGACATTACAATTAATGGTGTGTGACGTGCTTTCGCGAGTGTCCCAACCCCTCACCGGAGGAGCCCGATGTCCGAACCCCGTCTCGACAACCGCCTCAGGCGGCAGCGCAAAGCCGCCGGCCTGTCCCAGAACGCGCTGGCCGCGCGGGTGGGCGTCTCGCGCCAGGCGATCCTCGCCATCGAGGCCGGCCGCAACGTCCCCTCCACCAGCCTGGGGCTGAAGCTGGCCCACACCCTGGGGTGCGGCGTCGAGGACATCTTTCGCCTGGCTCCGGACCCGGGGATCCGCGCCCGGCTGGGTCCCGCGGCGGCGGGAAGCGAGAACAGCGAGCGCGTCGCGGTGGGCAAGGTCGCGGGGCGCTGGGTCGCGCACCGGCTGCCCGGGCACGGAATGACCGCGGCCGACGGCATCGTCGAATCGGCGGCCGGCGGCGAGGCGGTGATCCGTCCCCTGGCCGGGTCGGCGAGCCTCGGGGCCAACGTGCTGGTCGCCGGGTGCGCTCCCCTTCTGGGCGCGGTGGCGGACCGGGTGAACCAGCGCTTCGGGGACGCGAGGGTGATCTGGATGCCCGAGGGAAACCGCGGCGCCATGGAGCTGCTGGCGGGAGGGCTGGTGCACGTCGCGGGGCTTCATCTGGCGGAGGAGGGCGGCGCCGAGGCGGCCGCCAGACGGGCGCTGCCGGGCCGGCGGTCGCTGGTGGTCAACCTGGCGCGCTGGCGCCAGGGTCTGGTGGTTCTTCCCGGCAACCCCCTCGGGCTGCAAGGGGGCTCGGACCTGCTTCGGCCGGGGCTGCGCCTGGTTCGCCGCGACGAAGGCTCGGGCGCGCACGATCTGGCCGCGCGGCTCCTGCGGGCCGAGGGCGCCGACACGTGGCCGGCCGGCGGGCCCCTGGCCGCCGGCCACCGCGAGGTGGCCCGCCTGGTGCGGTGGGGATACGCCGACGCCGGCATCGCGATCGAGAGCGTGGCCCTTGCCGAGGGGCTCGGCTTCGTTCCCCTGGCGGAGGAGAGCTTCGACCTGGTGGTCCCGGCGGACAGCGCGGGGGAGCCCCCGGTCTCGCGCCTCGTCGAGACTCTGGACGACCCCGCCTTCCGGGCCGAGGTGGAGCGCCTGCCCGGATACGACGGTTCCCGGAGCGGGCGGGTCACGACGGTGGAAGCCGCGTGACCTTCGGCCCTCGCAGTCCGTGGATAAAGCCGGGAGGATTTTGTCCACGGGCTGCTAGCGCCGCAACCCGCCTCTACCTCCTAGCCGCGGCCGCAACCGCCGGCTGCGCCGAAGACGGGCCCGAACGGCGCCCGCTGAGAGTCTTCGCCGCGTCGTCGCTGACGGACGCGTTTCGGGACATGGAGACGGCCTTCGAGGCCGCGTACCCGGACACGGACGTCGGTCTCGTCTTCGCGGGCAGCCAAGTGCTGAGGCTCCAGATCGAGCGGGGGGCCGGGGCCGACGTCTTCGCCTCGGCCGACCGCCGTCACCTGGCGTCCCTGGAGCGCGCGGGCCTGCTGTCCGGATACCGGCGTTTCGCGGGCAACGAGCTGGCCCTGATCGTGCCGCCCGGCAATCCCGCCGAGATCGGATCCTTCGCCGACCTTCCGCGCGCGGAACGCCTCGTGATCGGGACCGAACACGTGCCGCTGGGGGCGTACACGCGCGAGGCGCTGCGGCGGGCGGGCGGGCGTCTGGGCGCGGAGTTCGAAAGCGAGGTGCTCGGCCGGGTGGTCTCCTGGGAGAGCAGCGCCCGGCTGGTGCGCGCCAAGGTGGAGCTGGGAGTGGCCGACGCCGCCATCGTGTACCGGACCGATGTCGCGCCGGGCAAGGTTCGCGCGCTTCCCGTGCCCCCCGAGGCCAACGTGCGCGCAAACTACCTGATGGGGGCGGTCGCAGGCGCCGCCAACCCGGAGGGCGCGGCGCACTGGCTCGGCTTCGTGGCGTCGCCGGCGGGCCGGGAGATTCTGGTGCGCCGGGGCTTTGTGGCGGTCGCCGCGGCCGGGCGGTGAGGTACCGGCGGGGTGGGCGGGCGGGCGTGGTCGCCGCCCTCCCGATGCTCGCCGTCGTCACCGTTCCCCTGGTCGCGCTGGCGAGCGCGTCCTCGCCCGCCGAGATCGCGGCCGGCGTCCGGCATCCCCTCTTTCTTCCGGCCCTGTGGCTGAGCGCACGGACAACCGTCGCCAGCCTGGCCGTGATCGTCGTCGCCGGCACTCCGCTGGCGTGGTGGCTGGCGCGCTCGTCCGGCCGTGGCGTGCGGGTCGCCGAGCTCCTCGTGGATCTCCCGGTCGTGATCCCGCCCGCGGTGATGGGGATCGCGCTGCTGCAGACCTTCGGGCCGAACGGCCTCCTCGGTCCGGCGCTCGCATCGCTCGGCGTCCGTCTCCCCTTCACCGCCGCCGCCGTCGTTGTCGCCCAGGTCGCGGTCTCGGCGCCCTTCTACGTACAGGGCGCGGCCGCCGCCTTCCGCCGCCTCGACGAAGACCTCCTCATCGTCGCCCGCACTCTCGGCCAGTCCCCGGCGGGCGCCTTCTTCCGGATCGCGGTCCCCCTGGCGCTGCCCGGAATGGTGACGGGGGCGGCCCTGTCGTGGGCCCGGGCGTTGGGAGAATTCGGCGCCACTCTCTTCTTCGCCGGCAACTTCACGGGTTCCACCCAGACCATGCCGCTCGCGATCTACACCGCCCTCGAGTCCGACACGCGGGTCGCCGTCGCGCTGGCGCTCGTTCTCGCTGCGGCCAGCGTCCTGCTGCTGGTCCCCCTCAGGACGGTCCCGACGCTGCTCTCGCGGAGGGCGAACGCCCGAAGGCGCCGCGCGTGATCGCGCCCTCGGCCCGCCCGGCTTTCCGAAACGCATGAACTGGCGGGTTCGCGTCTGCGCCCGCGCGGGCTCCTTCGCTCTCGACGCCGCGGTCGCGGGCGACGGCGCGCCGGTGGCGCTGATCGGGCCCAACGGCTCCGGCAAGACCATCCTGCTCCGCGCGATCTCGGGAGGCCACCCTCCAGTCGCGGGCCGGATCCGCGTCGGTGGGCGCATCCTCTACGACTCGGACGCGGGCGTTCGCCTCGCTCCCGAGCGGCGCCGCATCGGCTACGTTCCGCAGGGCTACGGGATCTTTCCGCACCTGAACGTCCTCGAAAACGTGGCCTTCGGCCTGGCCGCCGCCCGTCCCAGGCAGCCTCGCGGCGACCGGCGGGCCGCGGCCGCCGCGCTCCTCGGCGAGATGGACTGCGCCCACCTGGCGCGGAGGCTTCCGGCAACGCTGTCCGGGGGAGAAAAACAGCGCGTAGCCCTTGCCCGGGCGCTGCTGGCCGAACCCGACCTGCTCCTCCTCGACGAACCCCTGGCCGCGCTGGACGCCGCCGCCCGGCGGGACATCCGCCGCTTCCTGGCCGGCCATCTGGCCACGCGCAACACGCCCGCCCTGGTCGTCACCCACGACGCGCGCGACGTGCGCGCCCTCGGGGCACGCTCGGTCTACGTCCTGGAGGGCGGGTCGGTGATCCAGAGAGGCGCGCCGGAATCGCTGGCGGCCAGTCCGGCCACCGAGTTCGTGCGGGAGTTCTTCGGCTGACCGGCGGAGCGCCCCCGCCCGGCCGGCACGGCGCGGTCATCGCCACGGGAACAGATACCGAAGCGTCAGGGACAGGACGCCGTTCTGGATTTCGAGGCCGGGGTTCTGAACGGCGGTGACGGAACCCAGGCCCGCCTCGTAGCGGACTCCCAGTCCCGCGCCCAGGACCTCGACCTCGCCTCCCACGAGAAGGCCCGAGTCGAAGTCATGGGTGACGAGGCCGGGATCGTCGTCACAGTTCACCTCCTTCCGGCGGCAACTCAGGAGCATGCCGAGCGACACGCCGCCGAAGAGCCGGGGGCGCAGCAGGACATCGGACCCGGTAAGGAGCTGCAGCAGGACGGGGAGCTGAAGGTAGGACAGCTTCATGGCCGCGTCCGCCGACCCCACCCGCCCCCGGGAGCCCTTCGTCGCGAACTGCAGCTCGGACCGGACCGAGAAGCCCTCCCCCAGGGGAACATCGACCACTCCGCCGAGGATCAGCGCGGTCCGCCACGTGATCCCCCGGGCGCCTCCTCCCGTGAAGGTGGCCCGGCTTATCCCGCTGATCACTCCGACCCTGGCCTGCGCCTGGGCGCTCGCAACGGGAGCGGCCAGCGCCGCCAACACCGTCAGGATCGCAAACCGTCTTCGCATTTCGCCTCCGTCTGAGCCAACCGAATGATAGCAGCGCGGGGAACGCCCGGCGGCATCCGGGTACTTGACAGCGCGGGCGGGCGGCGACACATAATGACAGCCACGGCCCAACCCGCAGACCCGCGCCGGCGGCGATGTCGCGAAGCGCGGGCAGCCAGCCTTCCTGTCATTCAACGGAGGACGGAATGAAGCCCAGTTGCCAGAAGATCGCGTTCGCCTTCCTCGCCGCCTTCGGCCTGGCCACGGTCGCCGCCGCCTGCGCGAGTGGAGGGGTAGGAGAGCGGGGACCGCGCCGGGACCCCAATCTGCTCACCGCTGAGGAGCTCGCCGATTACGCCGGCCTCAACTGCACGGAGGTCGTGCGGCGCCTTCGTCCCCGGTGGCTGCAGGGCCGGGCCGGGGACCCCACGGTCGTCAGGGACGGATCCCCGATGGGACCCGCCGGGGACTACCTGGACCAGATTCGCGTCGGTGACGTCGAGTCGCTCCGGTTCCTCAACGCCGCCGACGCCACGATGCGCTACGGCACGGGCGTCACGGGAGGGGCGATCGTTGTGACGACCAAGCGCGGGTAGTCGCCGCGGACGGGCCGGCGGCCCGCGGCGGAACCTCCGCCTTGCAGGTCCACGGGCTGCCGGGACCGGGTTCACGGACGGCGTCCGGACCGGGTTTGGGGGCGGTCGGTTACCGTCTCGTGGGGCGGGGAACCGGCGGGCGAAGCCGCCGGATAGCCGTTTTCTGTGGCGAATTTTTCACATGCGGTCCGAAAACGGGTACACCTCCCTATCGCGGCCGACCCTCGCAACGGAAATGTCGGCCGGGTGTAAGACGTAGGAAGAAAAAGCGTTATCCGGCGCCGTGCCGGGACGCGCGGGCGGAGCCGGGATTGTTGGCACGAATATTGCTGTTTCGTTGGCGTTGCAGTCGTGGCGTCCACCCGAGGCCATCCACCCGCAACGGAAGGAGGAGAGCGATTCGCAAGTCAACCGTCAACCTGTTGGGCGCGGCCACCCTGGTGGCCGCCGGCCTGGCTCTGCTCCGGCAGGGAACCGATCGGCTCGAGCCTGCGGAGGCGAAGGCCGAGAAGTTGCCCCCGGGCGAGAAGGTCCCCACCGACATCAGACTGGAGAAGCTCAGGGAGCTGGGCATCTAGGGTCTGTCGGAGGGGCTGGCCCGCGGCATTCCGCCGCGGCGGCCAGGCCCGGCCCGGGCGAGGGGGGGGGGGCGGGGCCCCCGGGCCCCCCCCCCCGGGGGGTTTTTTTGTTGGGGGGGGGGGTTTTTTTTTTTTTTTTTTGGGTGTGGGGGGGGGGGGGGGGGGGGGGGGGGGGGGGGGGGGGGGGCCGTAGCGGAAGGCGTGTCCGGCGAACCGCCTGGAATCCGGGCGGGAACCGGCT
>JAPPNM010000019.1 GCA_028873825.1 Gemmatimonadota bacterium
TCGTTCGTGCTCGCCACCCAGAGCCTGGCCAAGCTGGATCAGATCTCGCCCTCGATGCGCCACACGCTCCTGGCCAACGTCGGCTGCCTGGCCGTCTTCCAGGTCGCCGGCGACGATGCGCGGGAACTCATCTGGGAACTGAACCGCGAACGGGTCTCGGAGGAGGACATTGTCTCGCAGCCCGTGCATCACTGCTACGTGCGTGCCACGGTCGGGACCGAGCGCACGCCCGTGTTCTCGATGCGCGTGCGCAAGCCCGAGCTGGGCGCGCCTGAGCGGGCTGCCGAAATCCGCAGGGCCGCGTCGGCCTATCTCACGCCGGCGCACCGCTTGGAGACGCAGGAGATGGAGCTGAAGCGCCAGCTGGACCAGTACCAGGACGGTGCAGACGCGCTCCGCGACGGCAAGAAACCGAAGCTGCCGAAACCGGACCACTCGCCCAAGCCGAAGCGGGAGGACCGTCAGGCCAGGCGTGGCGAGGACGCTGACGAATGAGAACGGGCGATCCGGTCGTCAGCATTCTGAGCTGGTTGAGTCAGTTACCGCTGCTCGACCGGCTCGAACTGGCCGCGCTCTCGGGTTGGTCGCGCAGCGCCGTCTACCGCGCTGTCAAGGCGCTGGAGCGCGACCGGCTGGTCGAGCCGGTCGGGTACGCCTCGGATCTGATCGCGCCGACCCGCCGCTACACGCTCACGGCCGCAGGACTGGGCCGTCTGGCCGAGTCGGACTGCATCGAGGCCGCGCGTCTGCTGCACGAGCGTCCAGTCTCGGAGCAGGCGCGGCGGCTGTTCCTCGGTCGGATCGACGCGCTCGCCGTGCTCTACCGGCTTTGCTGCATCATGGCCGATATCGCGTTTCCGATCCAGATCCGCTGCTACCGAGCGCTGCCGGTCGATCTCTGTCTGCGGCTGGCGGACGGTCGAACGATCGCGCTCGTGCGCCTAGGAAGGATCAACGAACGCCGGTCCCTCGCCAGGCGGCTCACGCGCCTGCGCGACGGCCCGGCCTTCGCCGCCGTGCTGCTGCTCGCGCCGGACGAGACACGGCTGCGCGACACGGCCCGGCGATTGCGGGCCATGCCGCAGCCCTGCTTCCTCGCCCTGGAGCGGGACGCCGCTCAGGCGGGACCGGACGCCCGGATCTGGGGTACGCCTTCGGCGTCGCCGGCGCTCAGCTTGCGCGAGGCACTGGAACTAGCCGGGCACAACAAGGCTTGGCCGGCCGAGCGCCCCTTGGTCCGAGTCTCGACGCCTGTGCACGAGAGTTCGACCGACCGGCCAGCCGACTGGTCGTTGGCGGCTTCGCTGGGGCCGTCGGAGAAGCGCTGCCTCGACCTGATCGGCGACTGGCCCTGGCTGCGGCTCGATCACCTCGCCACGCTGCACGGCGTGAGCCGCACCCGACTGCGGGGCCTGTTGCGACGGTCGGGTCAGTGGGGGCTGATCGCTCGGACCAACGTCGCCGGGCAGACCCGGCTCACGCTCTCCCATCGCGGACTTGCCCTCCTGGCCCGACAGGACCGCGCCTCGGTCGGCGACCTGCGCAAGCGTTGGAGCGCCGAGCTGACCGCAGATGACGCCGCGACCGACTGGCGCAACGTGAGAGGAACCAGGAGCCGCCAGTTGCTGCGCAATCTCACCCACACCGAAGCCGTGCACGGATTCCTGGCGGCGCTAGCCGACCAGGCCCGTTCGAACGGCTGGGCGCTCGCCCAGATCGAACCGACCCACAGGGCTTCGCGCTACTTCCGCTTCCAGGACCGCTTCCGCTCCGTCCAGCCCGATGCCTTCGGCGTACTCCGATGTGACGGACGCGATCAGCCGTTCTTCCTCGAGTGGGAGCGGCGCGCAATCCGGCCCTCGACCATGGCCGCCAAGCTGGCCCCCTACCTGCGCTACTACTCGTCCAAGCGCCCGCTCGAGGATCACGGCGCGAGCCCGCTCGTGTTGGTCGCGTTCGAGGACGAACTGGCAGCCGATCACTTCCTCAGAGTGGCGCGGGAGGAGCAGGTGCGAACCGGAGTCTCTCTGCCGCTTCGGGTCAGCGACCGCACTGCCCTGTCTCAACGTGGGCCGCTGGGCTCCGCCTGGCGAACCACCGATCGGACGGCAGCGGGATCGGTCTTCGGCTGAGCGGCGATAATCAGCCGGACGCCGCCGGCCGCTCTCTCATGCCCCGGCGGACCGACGTGTGGACCGTGGAACGCCCTGCTCTGTGCGGGCCGCCCGCCCCGATGTCGAAACTGGTCCTGGCTGGTCGGGTTGGCCAGGACCCCTCTGAGGCTCTCGTCCGACGTTGCGCGCTCCAGGATCGTGTCCGGCGGGGCGATCAGGCGACCTGCCGCGTCACCCGCACCGAGAGATGGCGTGTGGCCGGATGGTGCGAGCGGACGGCGTCGAACAGCGTGGCGATCAGCCAGCCGACGGCGGCCGGCGACCACTCCGGCATCGACACCGCTACGCCGCTCTCAGCCCGCTGCCAATCGATTCCTCGCCACTCAGGTTGAGCGGCTTGACCGTCCGGCACCGCAGCCAGCGTCGGAGGGTCGCAAGCCCACCTGCTTGCAGCGCGGCCGGCGGCCAGTCGTCGACAGCGCCTTGACCGGTGCCGCCAGTGGTCGTCACGGCGCCGGATCTGCTGTCGGTTGCCCGGAACGGCGGAGAGTACTAGCCCTCCGTCCCACTCGAAGCCGGACCGGCGCCTCTGTGAACCCGAAGCCAGTCCAGGGCCCCGATTCCTCGCCGAACCGCGAATCTGAGATGCCGGTATCTCCGTCCATCCGCAGGGATCGCGCCGCTCCAGCAGTCTGAGTACAAAGCAGCGAGCGATCCCGCGTCGTGTCAACGGAGCGCCGGTTGGCGCGGCGGCAGGTCGCCGATCTCCGGCTGAGCGACGGTTCAGCCGCCCCAGCAGCGTTCCAGCGCCTCCGCCGTGCGGATCGAGGGCAGGCCCGATACCGGCGCGTCCGTCACCAGGGTAACGCCGCTATCGACGAAGTCGATGTCCGGCGAGATCAGGGGACTGGCGCCGGTGCGCAGGTACGCTGCAACCGCTTCGAGGGCGAGCCGAACCATGCGCAGCGGATCCTGCATCGCGGTGGCGCCGATCCGTCCAGCCGCAACGTCGGCCACGCCCGCGCAGCTGCCGTCGATCGTCACGATCAGGATCTCGTTCGCTCGGCCCAGCTGCTCAATGGCTTCGCGCGCGCCGCGGGCGGCCGGCTCATTGATCGCGTAGACCAAGCGGACCTGCGGCAGTTCGCTTGCCAGCCGCAACATCTCGCGGCGCCCGCCCTCCAGCGAACCGGCGGTCGCGCCCGCGCCGAGAATTCTCGGGTCGCGTTCGTCGTACTTCAGCTCGGGATCGCCGATCTCGATCCCGAATCCGCTGAGCATGCCCTGATGGCGCTCGACATCGACGGTGATCTGCTCCATCGACAGATCCAGTGTGACGATCCCGGCGGTGGCCGCGTCGTCACGGAGCCGCGCCCGCGCCCAGCGGCCGATCAGCTGTCCGGCGCGGAAGTTGTCAGTGGCGATCGTGGCATCGACCTGATCCGCTTGCGCAAACGGTGTATCCAGCGCGATCACCAGCACGCCGGCGCTCCTCGCGCGCGAGACGGATGCGGCCAGCGCCGAGGGATCGGACGGGGTCAGCAGGATCGCCTGCGCGCCCGCCTCGACCAGCTCCTCGATCGCCTGGACCTGCGAGCGGGTGTCGCCGTCGAACTCGCCGCTGTAGCTGCGCAGGTCCATTTCCAGCTCCGGCGTCAACGCTTCCGCCGCTTCGCGCAGCGTGACGAAGAAGGGATTCCGCTCCGTCTTCGTCACCAGCCCGATCACCACCGGCTCGTCATCGGGAGCGGAGTTCTCGCAGGCGACCAACAGGACGGCGCCGGCCCACACGGCGAGCCAGCAGAGCCAGCGCAGGTGAACGGACGACATTGAGGAACCGCTCTCCGATTCGCGGCCGCCGGGCGTCCAGCCCGGCGCGCCCCTGGTGCTCGCCGAGCCGGGCCGCTCGTCTCCACGGCGATCATATGCGCCCATCGCTTCCCGGCGGGACCGGCGAAGCTGAATCGTTGGCGGAGCGGGTTGACGCGATTGCTCGGCCGTCGGGCGCCGTCCTCGCTTCAGCTGATTGAGACCCTCGCTCGCCGCGGGCTACTGCACGACGCGGAAGGTGAACGTCTCCGTGTAGCCCCGCGAGTAGGTCCCGCCGTCGCCAGCGCGGGATGTCAGAATTTCCAGAGTGATCGTCGCCGTCGCGCCGACCGCAGGGAACGCGATTGCCAGGTTCGGGTTGGCGCCAGACGCGAGCCCGCCTGGACGAAGCGCCGTCAACGGATTGGATTGGCACTGGTACCTGTCGGGGTACTTCGCCACGGTCGTGCTGAAGATGGGGCGCGCCACGTCATGGTCGCTGCTCTTGACATGGAAGCTGACGCGGCTGGCGGGCGCGCTTCCCAGATCGACGCAGAAGTACACGTCCTTCGGGAAGCCCGTTCCTGGCGGGTCTTCAGCACCTCTGCGATCATCGTTGCCGCCGAACCTGCCGTTGGCGCCGGAACGGCTCCACTCGATTGTGCCGCCGGGTTCCACCCACGTGACATTGCCCGGGTGGCAATGCTGGTTGCCGTACTCGCCGCCGGCGCAGACGCCCAGGCGCAAGCCGGGCTCATCGTCGTCGGCCACCGTGACCGCGATCTCCGCGCTCACGCCGCCAAAGCCGCCGCCGCTGGCCGTGTGGGTAATGGTCGCGGTGCGCTCGCCGCCGGGATTGTCCAGTCCGTCGTCGATCACGATCACGGTGACCGGCTTGGGAATGTTCCACTCGTTCGGCTTGAACGTCACCTCGCTCTGCATCCGCACTACGCCCACGGGGTCAGTCTCGATCTGCACCGTGACGTCGCTGGTTGGACGACTGGAGAGGGAGATCTCGTAGGTAGCCCGCTCGCGTGGCGATTGCCCTGGCGCCTCCTCGAGGCTGATCCTGCGAGTCGACAGCGTGATCCCGGCTTCGTCGTTGTCCGACACGATGATCGTCACATCGCCGAGCGTTACGCCGCTGTAGCCGCCGCCGGCGACCGAGTGCGCAATCGAGGCGCGGCGCGTGCCGACCGTGCGGTCGTCCTGTCCGACGACCGTGACCGTCTTCGGTTGGCTCCAGTCCTGCGGCGTGAAGGTCAAGGCCGACGGCGCGACCCGGACCGCGCCCGTGTCGCCGCTGACAGTCGTACTGACCACCACGATGCCCGTGGGTTCTCGGCTGAGCGAGACCGTGTAGGATTCGGTCCCGCCGGCCTCCGACACGGTCAGGCTGTCTGCCGACTTGCTGATGCTGGGCGCGTCCTCGGCATCGTCGTCGTCGAGCACCGTGACCGACACGTTCGGGACGGTCACGCCGCCGTAGCCGCCGCCCGACAGCGTGTGACTGATGATCGCGGTGCGATCGGAAACGTTGTCAATAGCGTCGTCCACCGCGGTGACCGTGATCGTCTGATGCTGCTCGCCAACCTCGAAACGAAGCGATGTCGACGCGACCGCGACGGCGCCGTTGGACGCGGTAATCGTCAGGTCCACCGCGCTGGTCGGCGGCGCGCTCAGCGAGACCGTGTAGCTGTCGCTGCCGCTGGCCTCGGCCAGCGACAGGCTGCTCTTGGAGATGGTTGCCTTGCGCGCGCCGTCGTCGTCGATCACCGTGACCTGCACGGCGGGCGTGACGGCGCCGTCGGCGCCGCCGCCCGACAGCGCGTGCTGGATCACCGCCGTACGACGGTCGTTGGGATTATCGACATCGTCGGGCTGGCCGACGACCGTGATCGTGCGCGGAACGTCCCAGTTGGTTGTCGTGAAGACGATCGCGCCGGGCCGCACGAACGCGATGTCGTCGTCCGTGCTGGTGATTCGCACGCGGACATCGTTGGACGGCTGACCGTCGAGCACGATCGTGTACGTGTCCTGACCGTAGTTTTCGGCGACGCTGATTTCGCGCGTAGAGGCATCGAGGCCGCCCAGCGTCGCGCCGCCGCGGGTCGAGGCCAGGCGTGACCAATAGCCCTTGCCGCCGCGATCGTTGACCGCGCGGACGGCGTAGCAGGCGTCCGCGTTCAGGCCTTCGTCCAGGAACAGATCGCCGCGGACGACGCTGATGCTACCCATCGGCGGATCGAGCGACGGCCGCTCGCAGGGCAGCGCTGACTTGTGCACTTCGTACTTCTCGACCGGCCAATCGTTGAGTCGCTCCACGCGCTCCCAGCTGACGATGGCGACGCGCGGGTCGGTCGACTGCAGCACGCGCGGCGTCCGCGGCTGGCCGGGCGCGCCCGCGCCCGTGCCCGGGAGCGCCGTGATGGCGGCGGTGTTGTTCTCGTCGATGTAGTCGAAGTAGTGCGTGCTGTGCCAACTGTTCCCGCTGGTGACCTCGCAGTCCGCCCGGCTCGCCGGCTTCGGCAGCACATCGCGGCCGTCTTCATGGATGCACACGGTGTAGTCCTCGGTGCTGGCGATGCTGACGGTGGCCGTGGCGGCCGCCGCGTTCTCACCCTGCAGGATGAGGACCAGGTCTTCCCCGTCCAGCCGGCGTCCGGCGGCCGGGAAGTAGCCCTTCTCCCTCAACCGGCCGATGACCCACACGCCGTTCTCGTAGGAGCCTGCGCTGGCGATGTGGCTCTCGACCGTCACCCCCTCGGGCAGGGTCAGGTCGATGGCCACTTCGGCGCCCGGAGCGTCGTCCGGCCCGCGGTTGGACGCCACCACCATGATCGCATGCCGGTCCGCCGCCAGGCCATGGACGGCCCCGCCGTCGCGCACTCCCAACTCGGCCACGGGGCCAACGTGGAAGGTGTAGGTTCCGGTGCCGGTCAGGCCGTCAGGGTAAGTGGTTGTATCGGTGTGGGTCGCTGTCGCCTCGTATTCGACCACGTAGGTGCCCAGCGTCTCAAACTCGGCGAAGATCTCACTCGGATTGCTGCTTGTATCGAGGGGGAAAGGTGAAGTCGTCACTGTGGGGTTGGGGTCGAAGAAGACACTGCCGTTGAAGTTGAAGCGTATCTTCATGCGGCCCGGGGCGCAGGGAGGGCTGGGGTCGCCCGGGTCGCACACCTGGTCCCCCACGCCGGCATCGATCACGCCCCTGACGCGCATCGTTTCAACCACGCTGTTCCAGTCCGACAATTCGTCGTTGAACTCGGAAAGCGACAGGGCTATACCCACCCCATGTGCAGGGGGCACCACAGTGTTCGCCGTCTGCCAAGAGGGGGTTCTGCCAGCATTGACGCTGGCTGCAGCGTGATCGACCACGCGCCCTCCGGGGTTGAATGTTTGGGCATGCCGGTCGGGGACATGCACGATCACCCTGTCCGGCGAGATGGTATTCGCTCTGTCCGGCGAGATCAATAAGGGATTCTGATTCCTGTTCTGATTCCTGATGACGGCGCTCCTGACGGCTGAGCCGCCAATTGCGACTACTTCCAGCGTGCCCGCGCTCGTGCAGGGATAAATGCTGACGCCCACGCACGGATAGAGGGTGAAGAGGTCGGTCTCGCCGGTCTGAAGCAGGAGGGTGGGCTGCTTCCCGAAACACACCTCGGCGGAACTACCCGACGGGGTGTTGTACGGCCGTTCCACAGTCACGTCGGCGGCGATGCACTTCCCATCCAGCAGGGCCCGGCTGATCACCGGTATCGTCAGGTCTAGCTGCTCGCGGAGACGACTAGACCCTCGTTCTCTCAGCGCACCCACGTTCCAGTCCCAGGTCCTGGCATGGCCGCGAACGGGGCTGAAGGTGGTCCCGTCCGGCGTCCGGGCCGTCGGTTGGCCCAGCCCCTGGGGAAGCCGGACCCTGACTGTGACTCCATAGGCTGCTGGATGGTGGCGGCGACCTACACCATCAGAGCGTGCGACCGCGGTGAGAGAGAGCCCAACGGCATCGCCATCCCGGGGCGCCGTGCTGTCCAGTCTGGCTTCCACGTCGACGTTTGCCCGTGCCGGACCCCACAATTGGATGTGCGTGACGGCGGCCCACGCCTCGGCTGTGTTGTTGTGCAGCAGCGCCGGCGGCTCCGGTGGAGCATCGCTTGTGATCTCAGCTCGCGCGCGCACGGAGAGAAAGTCGCCACCCCGGCGGAAGAGATCTGCGCTCGGACTTTCGGGCGTCACCAGTCCCGGTGCCAGTTTCGGACGCACCGAAATTCTTCGCGAAGTGCCACCGTCCAGCCTGCCGACGTTCCAGACCAGGCTCGTGATCCGGGTTGAAGGATCGTACCTGTTCGCGTGATAAACTCTGGATGCAAGCACCTGATCGTGTAGTTCAATGTGAACCGTCACCCCGAAGGCGTCCTGGCCCCCACGGTTCGTGGCCGTGACTTCCCAGACACTTCCGGGGAGCGTTATGTTTGAAGTACTGTCGCCCAGAATCTCAACGGCAAGGTCGGCGGGGGGGCAGAAGGCGACTGGGCGCGCGCCGGCGTGGGATGCGTGTTCGAGCCGACGATCGCCAGGGCGCAGACCGCCAGCAGACCGAGCGCCAAGAGCGGACGCAGAGTTCGTTCTGAAGCGGAGCGAGGAGACATGGCGCATACGCGCCTTCTAGACCAAGCCGCGACGCCAGCGCGTGGGCTCAGCAGTTAGCGCTCTCAGGTTAGTCCCCAACCCGCTCCGGTCAATCATTCGCGTTGGCGCCACTGTTCTGAACATGCGGTGGTGCCGCCGACAGTCGCGCCGATGTCCGGCGCTCCTGAGTCGGAGAACCAACAGGAACGCCCGTCTGCACCACTGCGTGGCGGAGGCGTCACGCCACGCGATGGTGATCGTGTGCGAGCGATGTCCGACGAGGACGCTGCGATCGTGGTGTTGAGACACGGGGCGGCCTGACTGCCGCGCGACTCCAGGACGCCCATCGCCTGCATGTCCGTCGTGCGGCGGCACGATGTGATCGAGCAAGCCTTGGTTCCTCTTCCTCCGCTCACTCGCTGTGGTAGCGATCGAAGTCGGCTTGCGCCCGGTCGCGCAGACTCGGATCGGCGAAC
>JAPPNM010000141.1 GCA_028873825.1 Gemmatimonadota bacterium
CACGCCGTCAGGTGCAGAAACGACCATAATCACGCCACCGTGCAGGATCCGGGCTTACCGGCGATTACGGGGAGGTGCAGGCAGGGCTGGAAACGGATTGGACAGGACCCAACGGCCTAGCAACCGGCCTTGTAAGGGCCGGGGAGACGGCGCAGCGGAACCAGCGGAGCGGGCATATCTGGGAGTGGCGCGGGCAGAGCGCGTGGAAATACCGTACCGTGGGAGCCAAGGACCACAACGGCCAGCGGGGATGCTGAAAACCCTTCGAGAAAGGAAAACGACCGATGAAAACCACCCTGACGATAGCCGCCGCGGCGGCCCTGGCCGGGCTGTTCCCGGCGGTCGCGGTGAGCGCGCAGGACAGGCCGCCGGTTCAACAGCCAACGGTGAAGGAAGCGCTGGAAGCCTTGGAGATAGAGAGGGACCCAGAGGTTGGTTCCTACGACCTCAACGTCCGCATCGGTCCAGCCGTCGCCATCCTCCGTCAAACGTCCGGCCCGCGCCGGGCGGCGGAGCTTGCCGGGCTGGCCGCCAAGCTGGGGGAGATGGTAGCCGACACCACGTTGCCCCGCGATGTCCGGAGAAACGCTTCGATTGCCTTGACGTTGTCGGCGAGCGACGCCTACAACGATGGAGGCACGCCCCGCCCCTACAACGATGGAGGCACGCCGTACCCCCGCGCCTTCGACATTCTTGTACGGGTGTACGAAGGCGGGATCGACGAAAAGCTGTATAGCATTTTTGCAGCCGACCCGGAGCGCGGCACGGCGTACGTGCGGGACCTGTTCGAGCGCAGCGAGCGGCCCGCGCTGTGCTTCCGCGGGGAGGTTTGGGGGCGAATCCCCGCCCCCGGAGACCCGCCGGACTGCGTTGGCGATCCGGGCGAGACGCCGTGGTGCCGGGCGGGGGGCATCCTGTACAAGAAGATCGTGGACGAGGCAAAGCGCCGGACGTGGCCCAGCGGCGTCATCATGCAGACTGCGGGGGATCCGCAACCGGTTCCCGACGGGCTTCCGGAGCACGTGGAGGACTGGCACCGGCGCTGCCTGTGATACGCGGCGAGCCAGCCAGGACAGGGCCCCCTGCGGGGGGGGGGGGCGTGACTGGGGGACGGACCCCCACCGGCGCATAGAGGTCTATCCTTCCGGTCCCCCGGAATCCCCGGATCTTCGGCCCGGGCGGCCTTCGCTTCACGGACCCGGCGAGCGCCCGATGACGCAGGGGAGGCCCTTGGTCGAGGGCGAGCCGGACGATCACCGACAGCGACAGCCCCGAGGCTTCCGCGTCCGCCCCGAGGCGCCGGGAGGAGACCGGCGTCCGGCTTCGCGGTGACCGGGTGGGCACGGCGTTGCGGTTTTTCTTGCCGCCCCGCTAGCTTCGGTGCTCAGTCGTTCTTCGCACGACACAGGGGCACGTAACACCCATGCGAGGATACTATCCGGAGTCGTACACTATTCGGCTCCCCGAGGGGTACTTGGAGAGAATCTCCGAGGCGGCACGCGAGGAGGGGATGAGCCCGGCCGAGTGGCTGCGGCGGGCCATACGCCGAGAACTGGACGCCGTGAAGAAGAAGAGCCGGCGGCGGTAGCCGATAGCCGTGGTGTCCCGGTCCCGCCTGCGGTTGCGCCCTCGCAGGCGCGGAGGGCGAGCGGATAGCGGGAGGACACCGGTTCGTGATGCCGTCTCGCACCGTAGCCCATTTGCGAGTCGGGCCGTGATCCACGCGGTGGAGAAGTAACCGGATGCGCCTGTCATGGAACGAGGTTCGTGTCCGCGCCGCAACCTTCGCCGAGGAATGGCGGGACGCGGCGTACGAGAAGGGCGAGACGCAGAGCTTCTACAACGACTTCTTCGAGGTGTTCGACGTGCGCCGCCGGTCCGTCGCCCGCTACGAGGAGCATGTCGCCAAGCTGGACAACCGTTCGGGGTTCATCGACCTGTTCTGGCCGGGCGTCCTGATCGTCGAGCAGAAGAGCGCCGGGCGGGATCTCGGCAAGGCGTACGGACAGGCCGGGGAGTATTTCGACGCGTTGCCCGAGCGCGACCGCCCACGCTACATCCTCGTCAGCGATTTCCAGACCTTCGAGCTTCACGATCTGGACGAGCGGGAAACCGCCTCCTTCTCCCTCGCGGACCTCCCCGGCCACGTCGACAAGTTCGGGTTCATCCTTGGCGTCCAGCGCCGGACGTTCCGGGACCAGGACCCCGTCAACATCGAGGCGGCGGAACTCGTCGGGCGGCTCCACGACGCGCTCGACGCTGCGGGCTACAGAGGCCACGATCTGGAGCGGTTCCTGGTGCGGATCGTGTTCTGCCTGTTCGCCGACGACACCGGCATCTTGACATCCTGTACGACTTCCTCGAGTCCCGCACCCGCCCGGACGACATCGACCTCGGGCCGATGCTGGCGCAGCTGTTCCAGGTCCTCAACACGCCGGAGAGCCGCCGCACGGCGACGCTCGACGAGGAGATGGCGCGGTTCCCCTTCGTCAACGGCGACCTCTTCGACGAACCGCTCCGCATCCCCGCATTCGACGCGTCCATGCGCAAGAAGCTGTTGGACGCCTGCCGCTTCGACTGGTCGAACATCTCGCCGGCGATCTTCGGCGCGCTGTTCCAGTCGGTCATGGACCCGGTCGAGCGCCGCAAGCAGGGGGCGCACTACACGACCGAGAAGAACATCCTCAAGGTGATCGGGCCGCTGTTTCTGGACGATCTGCAGGCAGAGTTCGAGCGGCTGAAGGCGCGAAAGGACAGCCGGCGCCGGGCCGACCTGCTCCGTTTCCAGGAGAAGCTCGGCCGGATGACCTTCTTCGATCCCGCGTGCGGGTGCGGCAACTTCCTCATCATCGCATACCGCGAGTTGCGGGAGCTGGAGATCGGTGTTTCTGAAGGAGATCCATCCCGAAAGGCAGCTTGACGCGCTGGCCGAAACCCTGTCGGTCGTGGACGTGGACCAGTTCCACGGGATCGAGCTGGGCGAGTTCCCGGCCCGCATCGCCGAGACCGCCCTGTGGATGATGGACCACATCATGAACAACCGGCTGAGCCTGGAGTTCGGCCAGACGTACACGCGGATCCCGCTTGAGACATCGCCCCACATCGCCCACGGGGACGCCCTGGAGATGGACTGGGCTGAGGTGCTTCCGCCGGAGAGCTGCTCGTTCGTGTTCGGCAATCCGCCCTTCGGCGGATCGAAGTTCCAGAGCAAGGCCCAGCGCGCCCAGATGCGGAGGATCGCGCACCTCGGCGGGGCGGGCGGCACGCTCGACTACGTGACCGCATGGTTCATCAAGGCGGGAGAGTACGCCAGGGGTACGCGCATCCGGATCGGCTTCGTGGCCACCAATTCGATCACCCAGGGTGAGCAGGTGGCTCAGCTCTGGCCGGTCCTCTTCGACCGGTGCGAACTGGAGATAGCCTTCGCGCATCGGACCTTCGCGTGGGGATCGGATGCGCGTGGGAAGGCCCATGTGCATGTCGTCATCATCGGACTCGACGGCCGCGAGTCGGTTCCCGCCAGGAAGCGCCTGTTCAGCTATCCCGACATCAACGGCGATCCCGAGGAAACCCGGCACGCCGTGCTCTCACCCTACCTGTTCGATGCCGGTGGGCTGGCCGACCCGCATCTGACGGTCCGGGAGTAGAGCGCCCCGGTAAACGGGCTGCCGAGGCTGATCAGTGGATCCCAGCCAATCGACAACGGCCAGTACATCTTCTCTTCCGAGGAGGCGCGAGACGAGTTCCTGTCGGCGGAACCACGGACTCCGTCCGTTCCTTCCGCCAGGGTCGAGTCCTTCCTCACCCCGGCCTGCAACGACTGCCGGATGCGGGTGGAGGTGGCTGGTGACCTGCGGGCCGGATCTCGTCCTCACCAGCTTGGGGGGGGCGTTCGTTCGTTCGCGCCCGCGAGCGTGAACGCGCGTGAGAGCGAAAAAACCGGGGGCAAAATCTATTCGGTCCAGTCCACGCCGGGCTTCCTCGTTGCCGTTTCTGCGATCCTGCCGTTCGTATTGGAAGAGGGGACACCGGCACGACCCCGACAGCGGAGGAACGGATTGAGGATGCTTTTGATCGAGGAGATGCAAAGCCGATTGGGAGGGGTGTCCCGACCGACGATCTATCGGTGGATGCGTCACGGGCAGCTTGAGCGCCCCGTGCGCTTGACGCCCAATCGCGTCGCGTGGCCGGGGGTGGACGAATGAGCGTTGCCGGCCTCCTGCCCGAGCTGGTGATCCACCGCGGCGGCCTCGGCGCCTTCTGCTGCGCATGGCTGCACTACCGCCATTCGCCCCGAATGGGCGAGTACGTCGCCGCCCAGTACGGCGACGATCCCCCCGACGTGAAGGACCGCGAGGTCCTGATCTTCGACTTCAGCTATCCGCGCAACACGCTGGCCAGGATGCACGAGGAGGCGGAGTCCCTCCACGTATGGGCCCTCCACGAGACCGCGGAGGCGGAGCTCGGGGACCTCGGCTTCTGCACGTTCGCCGGCGCCACCGGTGATGCCGGCGAGCGGGAGAAGAGCGGACCCCGCATGATCCTCGAGTACATGGAGGGGGAGGCGGCGGGGAACTGGTTTGTCGACTACCTGGAGGGCACCGATTTCTGGGGCGCGGCGGTGGCCGAAGCCGAACTATTCCGGGTGGGGCTCGAATCCTATCCCCAGGACTTCGCGACGTGGGACCGGATCTTCAAGAAGGGGGAGAACGCCATTCGGAGAGGGGGTGATCCGGGCGCCGCTCTGAAACGGCAGGCGAGGCACATCCTTCGCTACCGGCAACGGCTCGTCGAGAAGGCGGTCGCGAACCACGGGTGGGCGAAGATCGACGGCCACACGTCCCCGCCACCCGCGGCGCGGGCGATGCGCCGACGGGGTTTCCGCCCGCGGATCCCGGACGAATCCGCCGAACACGCGCGGACGCCGAGCGGTCCGCGGACGGCCCGCGCGGGCAACGAGAGCGACGGGTTGCCTTATCTTCCACCCATGAAAAAGCGAATCCCTCCGGGCCGCCTCGCGAAGACTCCGGTCGTGACGGCACCCGTCGCCGCCGCTCTGCTCTTGGCGGGGTTCGTGCAGGCCCAGGAGGTCACGGGCACCGACCCCGCGGGAGACTCGGCGGCCACGGCGGCCACGGCGGACTCGGCCGACGCGGCGGACTCGGCCGACGCGGCGGACTCGGCCGGCGCGGCGGACTCGGTGGCGTCCCGTCCCAGCCCTGCGGGAGCGTTCCTGCGGGGCGCGCTCGTACCGGGGTGGGGACACGCGGCGTCGGGGTCGCTGACGCGGGGCGCATTCTACTTCGGCTTCGAAGCGGCGGCGGGGTGGATGGTGTTCAAGACCGCGCGGCGTGTGCGGGTGGCGCGCGAGCAGGTGGCGGTATGGGAGGAGCGGTTGACGGCGCGGCTCGCACGGCAGGGCGTCACCGATCCGGACGACGTCGAATCCGAACTTCAGCGCCACGAGGAGGTCGTCCGGCTGCGGACGCTGGTCGCCAGCCGCGAAGAGCAGCGGGAGGACTGGGTGGCCGTCGTGATCTTCACCCTCCTGATGTCCGGCGTCGACGCCTTCGTATCGGCCCACCTCCGGAACTTCCCCGATCCCCTGACCGTCGAGGGCGACCCCGGCGGAACGGTCGAGGTGGCGATCCGGGTGCCGGCGGGGTGAGCGCCGGCGGACGGCGCGGCGCTACCTCCTCCACTCGTGCAGGGCCGGCGTCCCGGAGTCGTCGATGGTGACGTACGAACGGTGGAGGACCCAATCGCCGGTATTCACGTAGAACCGGCCCGGCGCCATTTCGGTCACCACCGGAAGGTGTCCGTGCCCCAGCGCGACGATGTCGATGGTGGCGTCCCGCCGGAGCTGATCGCTCGCCCAATTCGACAGGAACTCCGTCCTCCCGTCGGTTGCCGGGCCCGTGCCGGAGGCGAGGTGGGCCCGGGTTCCGGAGACGCTTTCGGCGATCCGCACGCCCAGGTCCGGGTGGATCCAGCGGAAGAGGCGGCGGGTGACCCGCCCGCGGAGAACGAATCGCAGGATCCTGTAGCCCAGGTCGCCCGGTCCGAGACCGTCGCCGTGGGCGACGAGCACGGACTTTCCCTTGACCCGGATGCGCGCCGGATCCCGGCGGAAGTCCACCCCGATTCGTTGCCTCAGGTAGCTGCCGCCCCACCAGTCGTGATTTCCGCCCATGACGAGCACCGGCACCCCGGATTCGACCAGGTCGGCCAGAAGCGCGAGGACGCGCACGTGTTCGCCGAGGACCACGCTGCGGTATTCGAACCAGAAGTCGAAGAGGTCCCCGTTGATGATCAGGCGGCCGCCGGATTCCCCCACGTGCCTAAGCCAGCGGCGGAACGCCTCCTCGGTGCGAGGGGGAACGGCGCCGAGGTGGACGTCGGAAACTAGGAACACGGGTCCGGATGGCATGACGCCGAAGCTAGCGGTCCGCGGACCAACCCGCACGAGAGCGTCGAGGCGGGGGAGGCCGGCAAGGCGCGACGAGGGCGGCGGCGGCGATGCCGACCCGGAGGAGCAACGCGGAGCGCAGTCTTGGAGAGGTGGAGTGTATACTATACATTACATAATGTAATGTTGTCATTACATCGTGAATCGGCCAAGCGACGCCGGCGGGCGCGGACGCGCAGCAGGGCGAATGCCGGGAGGATCTTCCCCGCGCGGGCTGCCGGGGACGCCCGGCGCGTACGGGTCGGGCGCGTGCCGTTCGCCGCCTGGGTGCTGCCGGGTCTCGTCTGTGGCCTCGGCTGCGCCCGCTTCGGCCAGCCGGCGGGAGCCGCCCTGCCGCCTCGGGCGCTGGAGGCGGAGGCCGGTCTGGCCGAGCGGGACTCGCGGATCGAGCGCACGAGCCGGCTGACCTTCGCCTGGCGAGGCCGCGAGCCCGGCTTCCGGGGCTCCGGGACGGGCGTGGCCCGCGTGCAACCGCCCGACAGGGCGAGGCTGGACCTCTTCCTCGACAACGGCGAGACCGCGGCGATCGCCGCTCTGGTGGGCGACGAGTTGCGGGTTCCGGGCGCGCTGCCTCTTGAGCTGGTCCCGCCGCCGGCGCTGCTCTGGGCCGCGTTGGGGGTGTTCCGTCCCGGAGACCGCGCGCAGGTGCTGGAGGGCCGTCGCGCGGACGGCGCGCTGGAGCTGCACCTTCGTCTTCCCGGCGGCGATTCGGTCCGCTACCGGCTGCGCGGACGCAGGGTGGCGGAGGCCGCCGTGCTGAGCGGCGGCGCCGTTGTGCAACGGGTTGAGGTTTCCGGGCCCCGCGCGGGGTCGGACTACCCTTCGGAAGCCACCTATCGTAACCTTCGTGACTACCGCGAACTCAAGCTGCAACTGGAATCCTCCGAGGATGCGGAACCGTTTCCGCCGTACATCTGGGACCCCGGGCGGGAATAGCCGGGCCATCGGGGCGGGCGTTCCCCGCGAAGGGGACCTCTGCGTTGTTCCTCGGGCGAATAGCGCTGCTATTCCCCCTTCGTCGCGCCTTGCCGACCCGGCGCCTCGCCGCTCTCGGTGCTCGGGCGGCTTTATCCACGGACTGCTTGCCGGCATCGTCGGCCGGGCCCGGAGCTCGCGCGGACTCGTCGAAGGGCTGCTCGTAGCCGCCCTGGCGGCGGGCGGCTGCAACTACTCGTTCATCTCCGGCGCCGGCCTGCCGTCCCACATCCGCACGGTGGCGATTCTTCCCTTCGAGAACGAGACCGGTCGCTTCGAGCTGACCCAGGAGGTCCACGAAGCCCTGCTCAGGCAGCTTCCGAGGGCCCTGGGACTGAACCAGGCCGGCGAGGAAACGGCGGATGCGGTGATCAGCGGGACGATCGCGCGCTACAGCCTCACGGCGCCTCTGTACCGCCGCGGCCAGCAGACCGAATCCGTTCAGGTCCTGCAGCGCGAGGTCGTTCTCCAGGTCAAGGTGGAGATCCTGGACCGCGAGGAATACACGATCCTGTGGGACGCCTCCAACCTGCGCGTGACGGGCCAGTACCTCGACGCCAGCGAGAGCGAGGAGGTGGGACGCGCGGAAGCCATCGAACTTCTCGTGCAGAAGATAGTGGACGGGGCGCAGTCCAACTGGTAGATTCGCCCGCGGCGGATTTCCGAAGAAACCTACCGCGCGAGGGAGAAAAGCGATCACTTGAACCGCGTCCTCTGGCTCTGGGGGATCCTCTTCGCCCTCTGGCTCCTCGTCTCGAATCACTTCGACACTCTCTTCCTGGCCTTCGGAGCGGTGACGTGCACCGTCGCCGCGTTGGTGCCCGCGCGCATGGGAATAGTGGACCGGGAGTCGGTTCCGGTGCATCTGTTCCTGCGCGGGATCCGGTACGTCCCGTGGCTCGCGTGGGAGATCTTCAAGTCCAACGTGCGGGTGGCGCGCATCATCCTGGCCCCGCGGGTGCGGGTGGATCCCTCGATCGTGCACTTCCGCGCCTCGCAACGCACCGATCTGGGGCGGTTCATCTACGCCAACTCGATCACGTTGACCCCGGGCACGGTCACGACCGGGATCGTGGGCGACGACTTCGAGGTGCACGCAATCGCGCAGGAGGAGATCGACGGCTCGGAGGAGAACGAGATGAACCGGCGCGTGGCGGTGCTGGAGGGGGAGGGGTAGCAGCCCGTGAACAAAATCCCCCCGGCATTCGAACGGCGACGCATCCGGGCCGGACGCTTCGCTTCACCCGTCCACGCTGTAAAGTATACATTACACTATGTAATGTCT
>JAPPNM010000010.1 GCA_028873825.1 Gemmatimonadota bacterium
CCCCCTTCGTCGCGCCTTGCCAGCCCGGCGCCTCGCCGCTCTCGGTGCTCGGGCAGCTTTATCCACGGACTGCTGGCGCTAGCCCAGCTTCACCGCCGTCCCGTAGCACATCATCTCGGCGGCGCCCCTGCTCACCTCCGCGGACTGGAAGCGGATCGCCAGGATCCCGTTCGCTCCCAGCGCCCTGGCTTCGGCCACCATCCTGTCCACCGCCTGCTCCCGCGCCTCGGCGAGGAGCTTGGTGTATTCGTGGACTTCGCCGCCCGCCAGATTGCGCAGGCCGGCCATGATGTCCCGCCCCACATGGCGGACGCGCACGGAACTTCCCCTGACCAGCCCGAGAGTGCGCAGGACGCGGTGGCCGGCCACCGTTTCCGTCGTGGCGAGGATCATCGGTGGACGTTCCGGTAGGGGTCCGAACCGAACTCCCGGTAGCGATCCCAGATCACCTGGGCGAGCAGGACCAGGATGCCGGTCACCACGGCTCCGGTCGCCAGCTTGACGAGGATCGCCGAGGGCGAGTTCACGAACGACCAGGTCGCGTAGCCCGCCCAACCCAGGAATCCGGCAACGGCCAGAGCCCAGCCCGCCGGCGACGTGATCCGGGACCGGATTCGGTCCCACACCGAGTCTCCGTGCTCGGGAACGAACGACAGATCCCGAAGTTCCTCCTTCATGGAGCGGAAGATGGCGAGCTCGCGGCGGAGTTCGCTGGAGTCCGCCAGACGAACCTCGATGGCGGCCCTCTCCTTCGGGGTCAGCTCGCCGTCGAGGAAGCGCATGAGGTCCTCGTGGCTAACCGTTCGCCGCGCTTCGCCGTTCATGGCCGGTACGCCCCGGGAACGGCCGGCAGTCCGCGGACGGAGCCGCCCGGACGCGCCGCCGCCCGAATCTCCCATGGCCGCGAGCGGCCGCCCCGCGGGCTGAAACTCGCGGTGCGGAGGGGTGCTTGTTTCACGGAAATGCCGCGCGGGTCCTGTCCGCAGGCTCCCAGGTTCCGGTTTCTCCGCGGCTGTTTCACGGGTACGTCACTCCGGCGTTTCGCAGCTCCTCCGCCAGCGCTCGGCGCGCGTGGAAGAGCCGGCTCGCGACAGTCCCTTCCGGAACGTTCAATATCCGGGCGATCTCGCCGTAGCGAAAGCCCTCGATTTCCTTAAGTACGAGCACCTCGCGGTGATCTTCGCTCAGCCGTTCCAGCCCCTTCCAGAGGAGCTTCTTCGCCGCCTTGCGCTCCGCGCGCCGCTCCGGACCGTCCTCGGGGTTGCCGGGCTTCATCTCCAGGCGCTCGTCGAGGGCCTCGAGACGGAACCTCGCCTTTCGGCTCCGCAGCGCGTCACGGCACTGGTTCCTGAGGATCTGGAAGAACCAGGGCGCGAACCGGCGCTTGAGGTCGAAACGGGAGAGACTCTGCCAGGTCTTGACGAAAGCGTTCTGGAGGGCGTCGCGGGCGTCGTCCGGGTTGCCCATCATTCCCAGGGCGATCCGCATGCCGGGCCGCTCGTACGCCCGGACGATCGGTTCGAAAAACCGGGAATTGCCCGCCTGGCACTTTCGCAGGAGTTCCCGTTCCAGGTCGGGGAGCAAGCTTCCTCCGTGTTGAGTCGGACTTCGCGCCGCGGCTACCGCTCGCCTACGATCTCCGGGAGCGTACCGTTCCATCGGAAACCGGAGAGCGGGGCGCCGCCCCAGGGAACCGCCGGCTTCCGCCGGTCCCAGTCTGGCGACAAACCCTTCGAGCGTGCAACTTGCCAGCCCGAACACCGCACACCTCCACCCGAAGGGGCAGCGAATGGAATCGACCCGCGACCGGCGCCGTCGCGCGCTTGCGACCGCCGCCTTCGCCTTCGTTCTCCCGGCGCTCCCCGCCTGCCCGGCCCCCGCCCAGGAGGTCGAGTATCCCGCCGGATTCGACGAGGAGGCCACCTACTACTCCGAGGCGCTCGGCCCGTTCGCCCGTCCGGTCACCACCGAATCGCCCGAGGCGCAGAAGTTCTTCGACCAGGGCATGCAGATGATGTACGGCTTCACCAGGCGGCAGGCGGCCCGGTCGTTCCGGCGGGCGCAGAAGGAGGACCCCGAATGCGCCATGTGCTTCTGGGGCGAGGCGTGGGCCTGGGGTCCCTATTTGAACGGCCCGATGGATCCCGCCGACGCGCCGCGGGCCTACGAGAACATCCGGAGGGCGAAGGAGCTCGCCGGCGACCGCGCCAGCGAAGTGGAGAGGGCGCTGATCGAGGCCATGGCGGTTCGCTACGAGCCGGAGCACGACGCCGACGCGCGCAAGACGCTCGATTCCGCGTACGCGCGGGCCATGGCCGAGGTCCACGACCGGTTCCCCCGCGACCTCGAAGCCGGGACGCTCTACGGGGAGTCGCTCATGCTGCTGGAGCCGCGCTGGGTGGCGTGGGACATCGAGAAGCCGTCCGTGCGGAAGATCCACGCCGTCCTCGAATCCGTGCTGGCCCTCGACATCACCCATCCGGGGGCCTGCCACCTGTACGTCCACGCGACCGAACCCACCGTCGAACCCGGGAAGGCGGAGGCGTGCGCCGACCGCCTGGGCGGCGCTATCCCCGGGGCGAGCCACATCCAGCACATGCCCTCGCACACCTACAACCGGATCGGGCGCTGGGGCGACGCGGTGCGGGGCAACATCGCCGCGTGGCACACCGACCTGCGCGCGGCCGAGGGCCTCGCCTGGGCGATCTACCCGCCGCACAACCTCCACATGCTCCTCTTCGCGGCCTCCATGGACGGGCAGGGGGCGATCGCCGTCCAGGCCGCGAAGGACTACGCCAAGATCGTGCCCGGCGGCGCCTTCTACCACGCGCTCGCCCTCCTGCGCTTCGGCCGCTTCGACGAGATCCTGGAGCTGGACGATCCGCCCGACGGCGTGATACAGCGGGGCCTGTGGGACTTCGCCCGCGGTTACGCCCATCTGCGCCGCGAAGAGCCGGGCCGCGCCTCGGCCCACCTGAAGAAGGTGCGGCGGGCGGCGGAGAACGCGGACCCCGAAGAGAACTTTCGACTCCACGCGGCGACCGACCTGCTCGGCGTGGCGGCCGGCATCCTCGAAGGCGAGATCCTGCGCCGCGAAGGGGACGACGAAGGAGCGGTCGCGGTTCTGGAGGAGGCGGTCGCGCTGGAGGACGGCCTGCGCTACGACGAGCCCGAGCCGCTCAACTTCTCGGCGCGGCACTGGCTGGGCGATCTGCTCCTCGGCATGGAACGGTACGAAGAGGCCGAGCGCGTCTTCCGGGCGGCGCTGGACGACCATCCCATGAACGGGTGGTCGCTCTTCGGGCTGGAGGCGGCGTTGCGGGCCCGGGACAAGGGGCCGGAGGCCGACGAGGTCCACGAACTGTTCAAGAAGTCCTGGGCCAGATCCGACACCTGGATCAGGGGACCGGTGTTCTAGCGCCGTAGGCACAAGTCGTTATCCATAAACGCCTTATGGTGTCCGGACCTGGGATGCGGGGCAACGGGCTCGCAACTTGACGCCCGGACCGACCTCCGGTAGCTTCCTCACCCTATCAATAATCATTCTCCATTTGGGACGAACATAGGGAGTGTGCGGATGAGCGATTCCCCCATCCTCGCCGTGAAAGGCCTGAGGGCTGGCGTCGCGGACGAGGATCTCGACATTCTGAAGGGCGTGGACCTGGCGCTCGGGCCGGGCGAGGTCCACGCGATCATGGGTCCGAACGGATCCGGCAAGAGCACGCTGGCCAAGGTGATCGCGGGCCATCCGGGGTACGAGGCGAGGGGCGGCTCGGTGGAGTTCGGCGGGGAGGATCTGCTGGAGATGGAGCCCGACGAGCGGGCCCGGGCCGGCGTCTTCATGGCCTTCCAGTACCCGGCCGAGATCCCCGGCGTCTCGATCGCCAACTTTCTGCGGACGGCCCTTCAGTCCCGGCTCGAAGACGGCGAGGAGCTGGACCTCTTCGACTTCCAGGAACTGCTGATGGAGCGCATGGAGCTTCTCGGCATGGACGCTTCCTTCGCCGAGCGGCACGTCAACGACGGCTTCAGCGGCGGCGAGAAGAAGCGCAACGAGATCCTGCAGATGGCCGTGCTCAAGCCGGCGCTGGCGGTGATGGACGAGACCGACTCGGGGCTGGACATCGACGCGCTCCAGGTCGTCGCCCGCGGGGTCAACGCCCTCAGGGAGGAGAATCCCGAGATGTCGGTGCTGTTGATCACCCACTACCAGCGGGTCCTGAGCCACATCGTCCCGGACACGGTGCACGTCGTGGTGGACGGTAGGATAGTGGAATCGGGCGGCCCCGAGGTCGCGCTGGAGCTCGAGGCGCAGGGCTACGAGGAATACCGGAAGGCCCACGCGGCCTGACCGCGCAATACGAATCCGCCGCCCCCGGCTACGGGGTGCGGCACACGCGGCCCGCGGGCCGAAGGGAGGGACGGATGCCCAGCAACGAAATCATCCAGGGACTGGGGCTCGACGACTACAAGTTCGGGTTCGTCACCGACTCGGAGCCGGTCTTCAAGACGCGGCCCGGGCTCGACGCCGACGTGGTCCGGCAGATCTCCGCGCGGAAGGACGAGCCGGAGTGGATGCTGAAACGCAGGCTCAAGGCGCTCCGGATCTACGACGCCAAGCCGATGCCGCAGTGGGGCGGGGACCTCTCCGAGCTCGAGGAGACGCTGAGCCGCACGTACTTCTACTCGAAACCGCAAGAGCAGATGGAGCGCTCCTGGGACGACGTGCCCGAGAGCATCAAGCTGACCTTCGAACGCCTGGGAATCCCCGAGGCCGAGCGGAAGATCCTGGCGGGAGTCGGGGCGCAGTACGATTCCGAGATGGTATACCACTCGCTCAAGGAGGAGTGGGAGTCGAAGGGCGTGATCTTCGATTCGATCGAGGACGGGCTGAAGAACCACCCCGAGCTCTTCCGGAAGCACTTCGGCACGGTGATCCCGGCCGCCGACAACAAGTTCGCGGCGCTCAACTCGGCGGTGTGGTCGGGGGGATCGTTCGTGTACATCCCGCCCGGGGTCCGGCTGGAGACGCCGCTGCAGGCGTACTTCCGGGTCAACCAGGAGCGTCTGGGGCAGTTCGAGCGCACGCTGATCATCGCCGGCGAGGGTTCGCGGGCGCACTACATCGAGGGATGCACCGCGCCGGTTTACTCGACCGACTCCTTCCACTCCGGAGTGATCGAGATCGTCGTCAACCGCGACGCGCACTTCCGCTACACCACGATCCAGAACTGGTCGAACAACATGTACAACCTGGTCACCCAGCGGGCGCTGGTGCAGCAGGGCGCGCACATGGAATGGCTGGACGGGAACCTCGGTTCCAAGCTCACCATGAAGTACCCGTCCTGCTTCCTGGTGGGCGAGGGGGCGCACGGCGAGATCCTGTCGATCGCCTACGCGGGGGACGACCAGCACCAGGACACCGGCGGCAAGGTGATCCACGTGGCGCCGAACACGACCTCGAGCATCGTGTCCAAGTCGATCTCGAAGGGGACCGGCCGCGCCTCCTACCGGGGCCTGTGCAAGGTCTACGACGGCGCCCGGAACGCCCGTTCGAACGTCGAATGCGACGCGCTGCTGATCAACGAGACCTCCCGGACGGACACCTTTCCGTACATCGAAATCGACGAGCGGAGCGCCACGGTGGGGCACGAGGCGACGGTGTCGAAGGTGGGCGACGAGCAGCTCTTCTACCTGATGAGCCGGGGAATGGACGAGGCCGAGGCGATGGCGCTGATCGTGCGCGGGTTCATCGAGCCGATCGCCAAGGAGCTGCCGCTCGAGTACGCGGTCGAGCTGAACCGGCTGATCGAGCTGGAGATGGAAGGGAGCGTCGGGTGAGCCAGGCCGCTACGATGCGCCGGGGGACCCGGCGAGGCATCTGCCGGGAGGCCGTGCTCGAGGCGGGCGCCGCCGATCCGGCCTGGCTGAGGGCGCGGCGCGAAGAGGCCTGGGAGATCTACGGGGCCATGCCCCTGCCGTCCACCCGCTCCGAGGAGTGGCGCTACACCGACGTGGGGCGCATGTTGCCGTTCGACGAGCTGGAACCGGCGGAAGGGGGCGCGGCGTCCGGGCCGCCCGGCGAACTGCGCCGCGCGATGGAGCAGGACCGCGAAAGCGCGGGACGGATCGTCGACGTGGACGGGCGCGTGGTTTCGGTCGAGCTGGACGGCGCGGCGGCGGCGCAGGGAGTGGTTCTCTCGTCCTTGCGGGAGGCCGCCCGCGCCGGAGTCCATGGCGTCGAATCGCTGCTGGCCACCGATGCCGTGCCCGCCTCCGACGGCAAGTTCCCCGCGCTGAACGCCGCGCTGTGGACCGACGGCGTCTTTCTTTACGTGCCCCGCGGAGTGCGGGTCGACCGAACCGTCCGGCTCAGCCGCTGGGTGTCCCGTCCGGGCACGGCCACATTCACGCGCATCCTCGTCGTGGCCGAGGAGGCGAGCCGGATCTCCTTCGTGGACGAGATCCTGTCCCCCGGCTTCGATTCGGTCACGCTGGCCAACACCGCCGTCGAGATATTCTCCCGGCGCGGCGCCCAGGTGCAGTACGTCTCGCTGCAGCGCATGGGACGGGGCGGGTTCTACCTGGCCAACCAGCGCACCCTGGCGGAGCGCGACTCCACGCTCGACACGCTCAACGTCGCTCTAGGGGGGTCGGCCGGCCGGGTCGACCTCAACGCGCGGCTCCTGGGGCCGGGGGCCAACAGCGACATGCTGGGCCTGTACTTCGGCGACGCCGACCAGCACTTCGACTTCAACACCAGCCAGGACCACGTGGCTCCCAACGCCCGCAGCGATCTTCTGTACAAGGGCGCTCTGGACGGCGCCGCGCGCGGGGTGTTCCGGGGTGTCATCCGCGTACACGAGGGCGCGCAGGGCACCGACGCATACCAGACGAACCGGAACCTGATCCTCTCGGACCGGGCGGTCGCGACCTCGCTGCCGAATCTCGAGATCGAGGCCGACGACGTGCGTTGCTCGCACGGGGCCACGGTGGGACAGCTCGACGCCGAAGCCCTCTTCTACCTCATGAGCCGCGGCCTGGAAAGGGAGCGGGCGGAGCGCCTGGTAGTGCTCGGCTTTCTCGGCGAGGTCCTGTCGAGGCTGCCGCTGGGAGGGGTCGCCGACAAGGTCTCCCGGGCGATCGAGGCCAAGCTCCGGCATGTTTAGCTTAGCATATGATGTAAACCCCCTCCGGCGTTCTGGCGGTTCCCATGAGCGAGAGGGGAGGGACCTGGACGCGGGAGAGCGGTAGCTGGAGGGATACGCGGGAGATGGCCGGTGAGCGGGCTCGCGGCGGTCGCCGCGGCCGCTTCAACGTTCCCCGGCTTCGCGGCGTCGCTCGCCGGACTCCGACGAGGACGCGTGGCGGCTATGCCTCGTCACAGACACCTTACAACGGGATTCCGGGCCTTCCGTTGGAGGGGTGGCGGGCCTTCCGGGCGATGGCTGTAAGTTCCGGGTCCCGCAGCACCTTCGCCAGCGCGACGGCACCGTCGAACGCAAAATCGCGCCAGACGCTATCGACCGCGCTGGCGAAGCTCTCCGGCGGTCCCTCGAGGTGCAGGATCGCCACCTCCTTCATCGCCTCGCGAATCTCCGGCCCGAGCTCTTCGCCCCACCGCTGAATAGCGATTTCCAACACGTGCAGCGCTCCGCGGGCCTCTTTCGCAGTGGCCTCCGGGCTCCCGGCCAGTTCAACGGCGCGGGGAAGCACCACATCCGGGCCGAATAGAAGGAGCACGTCGACTCCCCACGCCCGCAGCAGGATGTCGACCGTCAGCGGATGCCTCGTGGCGGCAACGGCATCCACGAGCCCGAATTTCATCTCCAGGTGCGTGTCGGGCTCCGTCGATGCGTCCCCCAGAAGCCGCATCTCGCGATCAAGGGCGACGATCAAGGCCTCGACGAGCTCGGTCGTGACCGCATAGCCTTCCCGGAATACGCGATCGGAGCCCGGCTCCGGCTCCGGACTGGGGATCAGCGGCAGGCGCTCGAGGGCTGCTGCAACCCTGTTGCGGTCGCCGCTAGTCAGATCGCGGGCCAAGGCCGCTTGGCCGTCCCTCACCTGCGCCGCCGCGTCATTCACGATCAAACACCCGGCGCCGAGCATTGCCAGCACGATGTTTCTCATCTCCCGTACTCCTCTCTGCGGTTTAGTAGGGCCACCCCAAGTGGACGTGGTCTCTGACAGGGTAGCGCTCAGCTTCCATATCCGGCCCCCACCTCGCCCTAGCCCAATCGATAATGCTGTCCTTGTACGCATCGGTCCAACCTTCAAGCCAGATGTCGGCCGCCCGCCCGCGCACGTGACGGCTATTGGCCGCGCCCCCGTTGCCCCTGGGGCACCGGTAGCCGGAGGTGATTTCGAAGTTCACACCGAAGTGGGCCTCCACCAGCGCCACGCCACCTATCAGACTTCCGTCTACGTATGCGTAATAGTCGTGCCTCATTCCCCATTCTATATCCCCGTCAGGTACGACAAATCGCGAAAGCACCAGGGAGAACTTGTGACAGTCCCACGGGCCGTTCGAGATGTTCTTCCCGACGTACTCCGCCGCCAGCGTGTCCCGGAGGTCGCCGCAACTCCAGACGCCTCCCCCACCCGTAGGTTCATCACCCCCTCCCCCACCCCCGTCGCCTCCCCCGCCCCCACCACCACCC
>JAPPNM010000155.1 GCA_028873825.1 Gemmatimonadota bacterium
GGTGCTCTGCGAGCTGGGCGGCTGGAAGACGGCGAAGACGGTTCTTCAGTGTTACCAGCGCGCGGATGAGGGACAGCTTCGGACGGCTCTGGAAGCTCGTAGAAGATCCCGCGCCTAGCTCCGCAATCGGCGGGAATCAAACGGCTGGAATCCGACCGGCCAATCTCGTAAGTTCAACGTCCATGAGCAGATGCGAATCAACGACCGACTGCCGGGCCGGCAAGGCGCGACAAAGGGCGAATGGCGGCGCTGTTCGTCCGAGGAGCACCGCAGAGCGAAGCCGCGAAGGGGTGAAAAGTATAGTAAACATGACATTATGTAAAGCAGAGTTTACAGTGTGGCCAGGTTAGCGTAGCGGCCCGGCGCGGTGAAGATCCCCGCCGCCGGACCGCCCGGGCGCGCCGCGCCGGTCCCCGCTAACGCGGGTCGACGCGCTCGAAGACCGTGCGGTTGCCATTGCCGTCGAAGGCGATCACGTCGTACGGCTGCGGGTTCGGCCCCTCCATCCCCGGAGAGCCGACCGGCATCCCCGGGACGCTGATCCCCGCGACCTTCGGCCCCTCTTCCAGGAATCGCCTGACGACCCGCGCCGGCACGTGACCCTCGATGACGCGGTCTCCGGCCACCGCGGTATGACACGACGACAAATCGAACGGAACGCCGGTACGCCGCTTTACACCGGCCATGTCGGTCTCGTCCTCCACGGTCACCGCGAAGCCCGCCGCCTCCATGTGGGTCACCCACTTGGCGCAGCAGCCGCAGGTAGGCGACTTGTAGACGTGGATCGCCGTCTCCGCTCCCGGTATCGCCGCCTCCGCTTCGGGCCCCCGGGACCTAGACGCCACCGTCAGCGCGGCCCCCGAGAGCAGCAGGGCGACCGTCGCGAGCTTCCTCATGTTCATCGGTTCGTCCTCCGCCGGTTCGGATTTCCGGTAGGCCGCGCCGAGCGCCTCCCACGACGCGGTGCGGGCGCTGTTCGCGGCTAACGACAGCGCGCCTCCGCGCCGAGTCGACCGCCACGAAAAATGCCGAGGGAGGGACTCGAACCCTCACGCCCGCAAGGGCAAAGGTTTTTGAGACCTTCGCGTCTACCGGTTCCGCCACCTCGGCTCTGGCCGCCCTCGGAAGGAACCCTGCCCCGTACCGGCTGCACCGGGCTCCCTCGCGGACCGCCGGAGTGGACGACCACTAACCTTACAGCGGTTGACGAAGGTGGTGAAGGGGCGACCGCCGCGTCTGTCCGCCGCCCCCGCCCTCCGCTATCCTACGATGGACACGTCCTTCCCGACCCCAGGCGGAGCCGCGCCCGCATGCCCTCCCTTCCCACCGACCCCCTCGGCGCCCTCGCGACCCTCGATCTCGCGGAGGGGCCGACCTCCTTCTATCGCCTGAGTCGGCTCGAGGAAGAAGGCCTCGCCACCCTCGACCGCCTTCCGTTCTCCATCCGCGTGCTCCTCGAGAACGTGTTGCGCAACGCGGGCGACGGCCATGTGACGCCCGAGCACGTCGAGGCCGTAGCGGCGTGGAGCCCGGCCAACGCGGGCGCGGACTTCCCCTTCCTGCCCACCCGGGTCGTTCTGCAGGACTTCACCGGCGTGCCCGCGATCGTGGACCTCGCATCGATGCGCGACGGCATCCGCGAGATGGGAGGCGACCCGGCGCGGATAAACCCGCTCGTCCCGGCCGACCTCGTTATCGACCACTCGGTGCAGGTGGACTTCTTCGGCACCGGCTACGCCTTCGAGAGGAACGTGGCCCGCGAATACGAACGCAACCGCGAGCGCTACGCCCTGCTGCGCTGGGCCCAGGAGGCCTTCGAGAACTACGGCGTCGTGCCCCCCGGGACGGGGATCGTACACCAGGTGAACCTGGAGTACCTGGCGTCGGTCGTCCACCGGCGCGAACACGGCGGCACCTTCCTGGCCTACCCGGACACGGTGGTCGGGACCGACTCCCATACCACGATGGTCAACGGACTGGGCGTGGTGGGCTGGGGGGTCGGGGGAATAGAGGCCGAGGCGGTGCTGCTGGGGCAGCCGTACCACATGCTGCTCCCCGAGGTGGTGGGGGTGAAGCTGGCCGGCGCGCTGCCCGAGGGGGCCACCGCGACCGATCTGGTGCTGCGCGTGACCGAGCTGCTGCGCGCGCACGGGGTCGTGGGGCGGTTCGTGGAGTACTACGGCGCCGGGCTCTCCGGACTGACTCTTCCCGACAAGGCCACCCTGGCCAACATGTCCCCCGAGTACGGCGCGACGGTGGGTTTCTTCCCCGTCGACGAGGAGACGCTCGCCTACCTGCGCGGAACGGGCCGCAGCCCCGAGATGGTCGAACGGGTGGAGCGGGTCGCGCGCGAACAGGGACTCTTCCGCACCGACGACACCCCCGACCCCGAGTACACCTCCACGCTGGAACTGGATCTCTCCGCCATCGAGCCGAGCGTGGCCGGGCCGAAGCGCCCCCAGGACCGCATCGATCTGACGGATGTCCGTCCCGCCTTCGCGCGCGACCTCCCCGCCCTCGTGCCCTCCGGCTTCTCGCTGGACGGCAACGGCGCCCCCGGGAGCGGCGGCGGCACGGCCGTGGCCGCCACCCGCCGCCGCGCCGTCGAGATCGAGATGGACGGCCGCACGGCGGAGATCGGCGACGGGACCATCGTGGTGGCAGCGATCACGAGCTGCACCAACACCTCGAACCCGTCGGTCATGGTCGGCGCCGGTCTCATGGCGAAGAAGGCGCGCGCGCTGGGCATGGAGGTCATGCCGTGGGTGAAGACGAGCATGGCCCCCGGCTCGCAGGTAGTCACCGACTACCTCGAGGCCGCGGGTCTCATGAAGTACCTGGAGGAGCTGCGCTTCAACCTCGTGGGGTACGGCTGCACGACCTGCATCGGCAACAGCGGTCCGCTACCCGAAGCTGTGGCCGACGCGGTCTCGGAGCACGGCCTGGTCGTGGCTTCGATCCTCTCCGGCAACCGCAACTACGAGGCCCGCATCCACACCCTGGTGCGCGCCAACTACCTGGCCTCGCCGATGCTGGTGGTGGCCTTCGCGCTGGCCGGACGGATCGACATCGACCTCCACAACGAGCCGCTGGGCCGCTCCGCCGGCGGCCGCCCCGTATTCCTGGCCGACATCTGGCCCGCCCCGGAAGAGGTGCGCGACACCGTGGCCGCCTCGCTCAGGCCCGAGATGTTCCGGGAACGCTACGCCCGCGTCTTCGACGGCGACGAGCACTGGCGCGCGCTGCCGCTCCCGGAAGAGGGGAACCTGTACGAGTGGGACCCGGATTCCACCTACATCCGCAATCCCCCCTTCTTCCGGAACATGAGCCCGGAGCCCCCGCCGCTCGCCGACGTGAGGGGCGCGCACGCGCTGGCGCTGCTGGGCCACACCGTCACAACCGACCACATCTCCCCGGCCGGCGCGATCCCGCGCGACGAACCCGCCGGCCGCTACCTGCGGGCCAAGGGCGTGCCCCCGATCCGCTTCAACACCTTCGGGTCCCGGCGCGGCAACCACGAGGTGATGATGCGCGGCACCTTCGGCAACGTGCGGATCAGGAACCTCATGCTCGAGGACAGGGAGGGCGGCTACACCGTGCACGTCCCAAGCGGCGAGACGACGACGATCTTCGAGGCGTCGGAGCGGTACCGCGCGGCCGGCACGCCGCTGGTGGTGATCGCGGGGCGGGAGTACGGGACCGGGAGCTCCAGGGACTGGGCGGCGAAGGGGACGTACCTGCTCGGGGTCAGGGCGGTGATCGCCGAGAGCTACGAGCGCATCCACCGTTCGAACCTGGTGGGGATGGGCGTGCTGCCGCTGCAGTTCGAGGACGGCGAGGGCGCCGAAGCGCTCGGGCTGACGGGGTTCGAGGTCTACGACGTGACGGGGATCGCGGGGGGGCTGGAGCCGGGCGGGGAGGCGGCGGTGCGCGCGACGCGGCGCGACGGGTCGGCGGTGGACTTCAAGGCCAGGGTGCGACTCGACTCCGAGGTCGAGGTCGAGTACTATCGCAACGGGGGCATCCTGCACACGGTGCTTAGGAGGCTGGCGGCGGGGTAGCCTATCGCCACCAAGGTCGCCCGGCTCCTCTGACACGCTTCGCGCGCCCGTGCGCCTTGGGCCGGACAAATCGGGCAACCCGCGCGACGGTTTCCACACGCGCGCGCCTGGGGGCTGGCGGGGGTTGTATAAGTCGAGGAACCGTTCCGGCGGCCCCGCTCTTTTTCGGTCGTGGGGGGGATCAGCCGTCGTAGTCGATGGTTCGGTCGTCCCAGCAGCGGCCCCACCACTCGGCCGCCCCCGGAGACAGACCGGCCACATCGGGGGGCGTGGGCGGTCTCGAGAGGGGTTCGAACACCACGTTTCGCGGTGCGCGGGGGACCTCGTCTCCGTGCAGCGCGTCGCCCGCCAGGCACCAGGGCGACTCCCACGGAGGAACGTCGCACCAGGGGAGGCCGCTCGGGGAGACGTCCGGAAGGGGGACGATCTCCCCGTCAGCCGTCCGGACCGCCGGCACCCACCGATCATAGGCGTCATACTCGCACAGCGGGAACGGCTCCAGGGCAAAGTATATCCTCCGGAGCGCATCGAGCGAGGGCCGGTGCGACGGCCTCTTTTCCTCGGGCCGGAGGGGTACCACCATGTCGCTCCCCCCCGTCCCCGCCGCGTAGAGATCCCGCACGGCCAACAGGACGACGGCCGCCGACTCCCCCCTCGCGGCGTGCACGACGACGAGCTCGGCCAGCGCCCCGGCCAGCGCGGCCCGGTCCTCCCTGCTCCCGTACGCTCCCGGACGATCCTCCAGCGGGAGACCCCAAGGGTTGCCGCGAGCGCCGGCGGCCTTGGCCTCCAGCCACAGCCAGGCCTCGGCGGCCGTCGGCGTCCGCTTCCCCCAGTCGTAGTCCCTCCAGTGCTTGTTCTCCTGCGCCCCGGCCGACGCGGCCAGGATCGCGGCCGCGAGCGCGGCCGCCGCGAACTTCGTCCGGTTCATCGGTCCTCCGTCCTTTCCGGGGGCGTTCCGCGCCCCCCCTCCGGCGCTTCTGCGGGTCCCCGGCGTCCTACGGGCAGCCTTGCTCACATGCGCCGCGCCAACTCCTCGATCAGCTCGGCGTGCCCGCTCGCCGCGTAGACGATCGTACCCTCCGCGTCCAGCAGGTAGACCAGCGCCGGGTGTACGATGTCGCCCGTCTCCGGCACCCGCTCCCGCGCCACCTGCAGCGCATCCAGCGCCCCGTTCACCGCCTCGACCGTGCCGGAAAGCAGGTAGGACCCGGGACCCGCTCCGTTCGCGGCGCCCTCGTGCGCGCTCCCGTCCGCCCCGCCGCCACCCAGGTGGAACTGTCCCGCCAGCGCCGGAAGCCGCGCGGGGGTGTCCCGCCACGGATCCAGCGTGATCACCACCAGGTCCATTTCGCGTCCCTCGGCCCGGAACCCGTCCTGGACCTTCCGCGCGTTCATGACCGTCATGGGGCAGACCGTCGCGCAGTGTCCGAAGCCGAAGGTGAGGAGCGCCGGACGCCCCCGCAGACGATCCCAGGCGAAGGCTTCGCCGTGTTGGTCGACGAGGCCGGCGACCTCCGGAAGCGGCCGGTCGAGACGCGGATAGGTGGAGGGCACCGCCGCCCGGGCGTTCTCCAGCCACTCGGCGTCCCCCGGCGCTCCGGCGACCCGCACCGCCGCCAGCACCAGCCCCGCGAGGAGCACGCCGCCGCCGCCCGCTATCCCGAGCAGCCCCGCCGGCGACGCGAACGCCCGGCGAAGCCCCTCGCGCACCGCGTCGCCCGCGATGACCATGAGCACGGCCAGCATCCCGACCGGCTGGCCCACCAGCAGCAGCCAGCCCGACGCATCGGGGAGCCCGGAGGGACCCGCGTTGAAGCACACCGCGCGGGCCCGCTCCAGCCATGCCGGGGGAACCCCCTCCACCGGCCACAGGGCCAGCGCCCACCACGCGACAGTGACCGCCAGGAGCGCCGCCAGCGCGAACATGGCTCCCCGCACGGCGGCCGCCGCGGGCGCGCGGCCCTCCGCTTCCGCCCGCCTCGCGCTCATCCCACCTGCCACAGGAACGAGAGCAGCTTCCAGTTCACGAAGTAGTAGGTGACGAAGGCGGCCAGGAAGATCAGCACGAGCACCATCGTGCCCGGCACTGAACCCAGGCGTCCCGCCGGCTCGAGCGCTTCCTTGTCCTCGGGCTTGAGCGCGCGCGGCGGATGGGTGATCCCCGGCGGCAGGCCCCGCCCCGTCGCTCCCAGACCGGAGTCGTCCGCGGCCATCCTCTTGCCGAAGAAGACCGAGACCACGGTCACCACGATGTAGATCGCGCCGCCGACGATGGCGATCAGCCCGCCCGCCGCCATCACTCCGATGATCAGGTTGACCGCAGGCGAGAACTCGGGCTGGAAGAGCGCTTGGTTGAAGCCGATGTCCCAGTGCCGGCGCGGCACGCCGAAGGTCCCCGCGAAGGTCATCGCCATCGAGAAGACCAGCATGCCGGCGGCGAAGAGGTACGGCTGGATCTTCGCGAGCCGGTAGAAGGCGATCTCCCGCCGGAAGATGAGCGGAATCACGTAGTAAGTGATCCCCATGAAGGCCATCGCGGTTCCCGACACCACGGTGGCGTGGAAGTGCCCGGGAATGCGCAGCGTGTTGTGCGCGATGATGTTGATCTGCTCGGTACCGAAGGTCACCCCGGTGATACCGCCCACGAAGCCGAACACGACGATCGAAAACACTAGCGAACTGAACCCGGGATCGCCCCACGGCGCCCGCTTGAGCCATCCGAAGAGCCCCTGCGTGGCCCCCCGCAGGCGCATCCCCAGCTCGGTCCCGGCCGGCACGGTGAAGCCGTGGATCATCGAGGCCAGCACCGCCATGTACATGAAGTAGCTGGTGTTCCAGACCTTCCACGCCGGTCCCATCCCGGGATCCACCAGCAGGTGGTGGGCCGAGGCCATCGAGATGAAGAGGACGTAGAGGACGAACGCGGTACGGCTCACCTTTTCGTTGAGGACTACCGCACCAACTGTCAGCGCCCCGAGCAGATACCAGATAGAGACCATCGCGGCCACGTTGATCTGCTGCGACGAGTGGCCGAGTCCCCACCAGATCAGCCGGTACATCTGGGGGTCGACGTGCATCATGTCGAGCGACCAGAGGAAGGTGGGAATGTAGATGATCGCCCCGTGCAGCAGGGTCACCGCCGCGATCACCGCCGCCGTCAGCGCCCCGTAGGTGACCAGGGGAACCGAACCCTCGTACGTCTTCTCGCGCCTGGCCACGACGAGGATGGCCAGGAAGTGCCCGACCACGGTCAGGGCGCCCACCGCGAAGAGGATCACCCCGAGGTAGAAGAGCGGATGCGCCCGGAGCGGCACGTACGAGGTGAAGAGCACGTCGGCCTTGCCGGTCCACATCGTCCACTCGACCATGAGCGCGCCCGCCACCATGAGCGCGAAGGCGATCCACCCCGTCTTCGGCGCGGGGACCCTGCAGTTCAGGAGCACGGCGGACGCGAAGTAGAGCACCGCCATCTCGAAGAAGATGATGAAGAAGATGAGCATGTTCATGCCGTGCACGGTCAGCATCCGGTAGAACATCTCGGCTTCGAGCAGGAGGACCGCCTCCCAGCGCGTAAGCAGGACGAGCAGCGCGGCTACACCCCCGACGAGGAGCGCCACGGTCGCCACGACGGCGTTGGCCTTGATGAGCCGGTCGGCCGTGCGATGCACCTGCAGGCCCGTGGTGGGACAGCTGCGGAAGGGATTCACCGGTCACCTCCCGCCCCGGCGCCGCCGCTCGGCCCGGCGTTCGCGGTTCCGCCGGCCGCCGCGTCCGAGAGATCGTGCGGATCGCCCGCACCCGCATTCGCGGCGGCTTCCGCGTCGTCCGGCACCACGACGATCTTCCCGACCATGAGATGGTGGCCGATGCCGCAGAACTCGTTGCACATGACGTGAAACTCGCCGGGCTGGTTGGGAACGACGCGCAGGCCGTAGTCGTACCCGGGAACCACCTGGAAGTTGATGTTCAGCGGGTAGAGGCTGAACCCGTGGTTCACGTCGAGCGAAGACAGGTGCAGCGTGTACTCCGCCCCCTGCCTGAGGCGCACCACGGGAATCCACGCGAACTGCGAGGCCTGCAGGTACACGTCGCTGCCGGGCGGGGGCTCCACCACCGGGAGCCCGTTGTCGGTGCCCACCTGGTACTCCCGCACGAACTCCATGACCCGGGCCTGGTAGTCGGCCGGGTCCACGCGGTGGCGGATTCCCGACGGGTTCTGGCCGCCCCTGAGGTGCCAGAGCGGCATCATCGCGAAGAGGACCATGCACCAGGCGAAGGCGATCCACACCCACACCTTTTCGTGCCGTCCCACCTTTTTCCACCAGATGCGCTCCGG